>UQPP01000018.1 GCA_900543025.1 uncultured Collinsella sp. | reverse complement strand
GCTACAAGTCGTGCGAGCGCAAAAACCGTTACGACACACGCGCCGAGGCCGAGGCAGTTATGGCCGACTGCGAAAACCGCGGACGGCGCGGTTTGGCCTGCTACAAATGCGAATACTGCGGTGGATGGCACCTGACGTCGCACCCTTGGAAATAGGCGCCGCGTCGGCACGGCATTGACGGAGTGTCAGCCATCGTACGCAAGCTACGGGCGCGGCGGCACCAAAACATCGTAACGAACGGCCTTGCCCGCAAGTTGATAGCTCGGCTTAACGCCGGCAAGCAGTGGCCCCTTCACCGGCCGCTTGATAACGACCTTGCGCGGGTGCACCGCAAGCGCGGCTTCGACCAGCGCCTCCTCATCGGCACACGGCTGTTCCAGATGATGTAGGAGCTGGAACTTCTTTTTGACCGCCGCGCTCTTGGTGCGCTCGGGAAACATGGGGTCCAGGTACACCGCATCGGGAGCGGCAAGCTCGCCCCGCCCGATCAACTCAGCTGTATGGCGAAGGCCGGCAATGCTGTCCTCGCCCGCATGCAAGCGCATTCGAGCCACGGCAGCCGCAAGCGCCGGATCATCCGCCGCGCGATCCAAGGCATCCTTGAGGAGCGCCGCGATCACGCAATCCTGCTCATACAGATCGACGGTAAAGCCCGCGGCCGCCAACAGCAGCGAATCCTCGCCAAAGCCTGCCGTGGCATCAATCGCCCATGGTTGCTCGATGCCTTTTGCGCGCGCAGCCTTTACCAACAGCTCTTGCTGCAGACGGCCCTGCTTGAGCCGCGGAAGCATGCGGTCAAAATCGGCACGCAGCTCCATCGTGCCGTCGGTGAGCGTGAGGCCCTCGGACTTCCCGATCAGCTCAAGCCCCGCGGCCCGAGCAACAGAAAAGGGATCGACGACACCCATGGGTACTCCTTAACAAGCAAAACGAATACGTGAGCGCCGTTTATGTCGGCACCCAACCGTCCGCCATTGTCCCACATGCGACAAGACCCACCGCCCATTGCAGAATGCGGGCATCTATTTAGCGGTAAAGCATCAAATCCCGTCAGGATTGCCCTCCACCTCAACCCTGCGTTTACCCGCCGCTTCGCGGCTGTTCCATACTTGCCCGTCCGTATCATTAAAGGACTGAACATTCGTCGTGAGGAATGCAAATGGACCATTCAGTCACACGCCGAAAGGCCTGCCGGTTGGCAATCTCGGCAGCCGGAGCCACACTGGCAGCTGTGGTACTGCCAGCCTGCTCGAACAGTCATTCCGGCATGTCCGGCAAGGCCAGGCTGAACGTAGGCGTCCGCTCGGATATCGTCGGGTTTAGCGAGCGTAATCCCAACAACGGCAAATACTACGGATTCGAAATCGACCTCGCCAACGAGTTGGCAAACCGTCTTGGCTATGGAGGCTGTTCGTTTATATCCGTAACGCCCGAGACACGCGAAGAAATGCTCTCGTCGGGAAAAGTCGATTGCCTGATCGCGTGCTACTCGATAAGCAACGAACGCAAAAAGCTGTTTGACTTCTCTGCCGCCTATTACACCGACTCGGTAATTCTTGTTGTCGAAAATACATCGCTCATTCAATCCTTCTCCCAGCTTAAGGGCGGAACAATTGGCACGGTATCCGGAACAAACGCTGCACCTCAACTTGCCGCGAAGTTTTTGGAGCTGGGGCTTTCGGACGGCATCCCCCAGCAGCAGGATGCCAAGAGCGGCAACATTGACTACGACACATGTCATCTGAGCCAATATGCAAGCTACGCTGAGCTTTCCCGCGCATTGGAAGCCGGCGACGTCGACGCCATGGCGACCGATGGCGCAATTGCCAAAACCTATCTCGATGACGAGCGCACCGTCCTGCCCGATTTTGGCATCAACCCACAGCGCTACGCCGTCGCAACGCAGAAGGGCTCTGAGCTTTCACCCAAGGTTGCCGCCGAAGTACGCTCAATGCTCAAAGACAAAACAATCGATACGCTCATCGAGAAATGGAACTAAGGAAGTCCACCCATGTCCAAGCGACTAAAACAGAAGTCCGTGGCACTTGCCATTGCCGTAGCCGTCTGCACGTTAGCGATGGGACTCCTACTCGCCTCGATGCAAACGCGTCTATCGCAAGAGGAATACGCTTTAGAATTCGATCGCGTTGCCGCCGAACTCCCCGATCTCGTTAAAACGGCCCAGTCGGAAACGAAAGACAACACCCAAACATTTGACGACCTGTATCGCACGCGTGCCGCAAGCATCGCGTTTATGGCGGCCCACGATGCCGGTTATGAAGCGACCGATGCCAAAATGGCCGAGTTCAAGGACCTGCTCAAGGTCGATAACGTTCTCGTTACCCGACGTGACGGTTCCATCATCGCCAAAGCGGCTGACACCAAAGCCGATTTTAGCCGCGCCCGCTTCAACCTGCTACGTCAGTGCTTCGAGACCGGCAAGCCCTCCGATCCAGTTGAGGTCGATCTTCCCGATCAAGACTGGCTCATGCGATACTATGCCGCCAAAATCGATGACGACACCATGGTTATCGTAGAGCAAAATCCCCAAGAGCTGCACGCCCTTGTCAAGGACACCGGCTCGGCCGAGAGCATGCTCAAGAACATCTCGCTCGGCAGTCACGGATATGTCCTCGCCGTATCGGCAAAAACACACCTGATCACCTACCATCCCGATCAGAACATGATAGGTACCGATGCACTCGACAACGGCATCGACGTGAGCAATCTTGAGGACGGCAAGACATTCATCACTTCCGTCAAAAACACAAGCCTGTATTGTCGCGTCAAGTTGGTCGATGACACCTATTACATTCTCGCCATCCCCGAAAGCGATACCGCCTCCGCGCGCAACATCACCGTGGGCGTCATCCTCTTTGCCCTCATCGCAGTCGTCGCCGCCGTGGCACTCTATGACCTGTTTGTCCTAGCGGATGACGAGCATGACGACCACGACCATCACGAATACGTCAAGATCGGTCGCGGCCTTCGGTTTAGCCCCTCCGTGGGCAGGCGCGCAACAGCCTTGTCCATTGCAGGACTCGTCTTACTTTTGGCAGTAACCTTCTATATGCAAACGCTCTTTGCCCTTTCGAGCCAGGCGACGGTCAATCGGGAGCGCTTAGAGCAGATTGATCAAACGCTCAAAAATAATGCGCTGCGCGAGGATGAACTTACGAGGCAGTATAGCGAGCACTATGCCACCGCCTGCCACATTATCGCCTACATCGTTGAGCACAATCCAGAGCTCGCCACGCGAGCCGACCTGCACAGCATGGCAAAAACGCTCAACATCGAGTCAATTTATCTCTACGACGGCGACGGCAATATGACGAGCTCGAGCACGTCGCAGCGATCCTACAGCCTTTCGACCAAGTACGGCGACTCCTCCTACGAGTTCCGCTCGCTTTTGGGCGGCAAGGATGAATATATACAGCCTCTCTCTATCAACAGAACCACCGGCGAGACATATCAGTACATCGGAGTCGCACTCTACGATCAGGATGGCATTGCAGACGGAATCGTGCAGATTGCCGTGCGCCCCATGCGCTTAGAAGAAATGCTCAAGAGCACCAAGATCGACGCAGTGCTCGATGGCATCAAGGCGGGCGCCGGAGGCTTCGCCTTTGCAATCAAGAAAAAAGACGGTACCGTCGCATATCATCCCAACGACCTTCTTTTGGGGAAAAAAGCATCCGAAATCGGACTGACTGACGAGCAGCTTGCAGATGGCTTTAGCGACTTCGTCTACATCGACAACCAAAAACTCTACGCCTCCTGCTTGGAGACTGGCGACTATTACGTTTACGTCGCGGCACCCGAAGACTCCTTTATGCACCAGCGCGTTCCGCTCACCATCGCAACCGGAATCATCGCCGCCATTTGCTTTGCCCTTATCTACCCGTTGCTGACGCTCGACACCATAAAAGTCGAAGAAAAGCGTTCGAAGCACGAAGGCGATTTCGCGACAAGACGGCACAACATCACCGTCACGACATCCGACGGCCGTGTCAAACACAGCGAAAGCGCCATTAGCCGATGGCTCAACATCTCCTTTAAATGGGAGGACAAAACCCCCGAGCAAAAACTCGGCACAGTCCTTAAATGGTTTACCGGCATCGCGGTGTTTATCGTCTTTTTGGCCGTCTTGTTTAAAGACGCTCTGTTTGGTCCGCGTTCGGTATTTACCTATATCCTGGGCAACGACTGGCAGCACGGTCTCAACATATTCGCGCTCACCGCTTCGATCATGTACGCCTGTGTGGCTCTCACAGTGTGCGCAATCGCGCAGGCGCTTCTTCGCATGTTGTCCAATGTGCTTGGAGCGCGCGGCGAGACGATATGCCGACTTCTCTCGAGCCTGACAAAATACGGAACTCTCATCGCTATGCTCTATTGGTGCCTCGGCGTTTTGGGTGTCGATACCGCAACGCTTTTAGCCTCGGCAGGTATCATCACGCTCGCCGTCTCCTTTGGAGCCAAAGACCTCATCACGGATATCTTATGCGGGCTCTTTATTATCTTTGAAGGCGAGTTCCGCGTTGGAGACGTCATCTCGGTTGGCGGCAATACCGGCACCGTTATGGAGATTGGTGTGCGAACCACAAAGATCAATGACGGCAACGGCAATGTCCTGCTCCTACGCAACAGCTCGATTTCGAATGTCACCAACATGACAAAACTTAATTCTTACGCCAGCATAGATATCACCATCCCGGTGGGAGAATCTCTACCCTATGTCGAAAAGGTGCTTAAAGACGAGCTCAAAAGCGTGCATGACCGCGCTCCCGCCATTATCGATGGCCCCTTCTACAAGGGCGTGGTCGACCTTAGCAGCACCGCTATGACCATTCGCGTTGTCGCCACCTGCAAGGAGACCGATCGCGGCAGCGTCATGCGTTCTTTGCGCCGTGAGGTAAAGCTCATGCTTTCCCGCCGCGACATCGCCCCCTATCAACTCGTTTTCGATCATTGCGATGCCGACGAGGCCGCTCCAAGGGAAGCTACCGCCGAAGAACTCGCCGAAGCGGACGAGTTTAGCGAAGAACAGAAACTCGCCTCGCAAGACCTGGGTAACGAACCTACCAATCAGTAATTCATGGCACCGGGCAACACCCGCACGGTGCCATTAAGGCTCCAGGGAAAGGAACTGAACATGAGCAACAACCGTAAAGTCCTAAAGGTCATGTCCATCATTTATCTATTGGGAGGTATTTTTAGCATCGCCGCGGGCGCGTTGGCACTCACCGCGGCTTCGGGCGACGCCAGCGGTGATCTCTCGGTTTACAGCGTTGTCGTCATCGTGATGGGCATCGTCGAAATCATCGCTGCCGTGCTGGGCATCCGCGCCTCAAATAACCCCAGCAAGATTGGTGTCGTTTGGGTCTGGGCTATCATTTGCCTGGTTTGCGCCGTTGTGAGCCTGCTGCTTTCCGAGCCCTTCTTGGGCGGAGTCGGCACCAGCGCCACCGATGTCACCGCCGTGGTCGTAAGTGCCGTGTACTTCGTTTTCGCCAACCGCGTTAAAAAGGAAAGCCAGGAGCGCCTGGGCTAGGGTATCTGACCCGCCTGCACAGAGCACCGTATATGAAAGCCGCCCTCCGTTTCTCGAGCAAACAAGAAACGGAGGGCGGCTTGCTGTGGATAGTCTTTGCATTCATTCGATTGCCACGGCACGGCATAATCGACAGCATAACGCCAGACAACCGAGCCGACAGCGGCAAGCGCGTCAACGGATGTGCTAGCGAGTAGCAGACCCGTTGGTACAGCCCACCATGCGAATCAAGTAGTTCTCTACGACGTGATAAGCTTGGGACTTTTCATCTTTAAGGGAAACTAAACACACCGGAACCGTCAGGGCCCCTTCGCCCACAATGGGAACAATCTCAAACCCACTAGCGACCTGACCGGGAACGGGAAGAATGGCATTTAAGAAATAGCCGCGCTCGGCCGTCAAAAACGCCCCAACTTGAGCGGGGCTATCGATAACGCGCGTCTCATCTAGGACACCGAGGCTTTTGTACTGCCAAAAAATCGAGTTGTTAAAGCTATCGAACGCAGTCGATTGTCCTACCGGATAGGAGCTCAGATCAGCCACGGTCACAAAGGGCCTCTTGCCGAGCGGATGGTCGGCGGCAACGAGAATACCCGTGGGCAGGGTTCCCAGCTGTTCGCAGTCATCATTGGTATTGTCATATGTACCCACCGTAAGCAAGGCATCAAGGCCGCCCTGCTCAAGTTCCTGCTGGGCAACTCCGGGATGCACAGTGCAAAACTTCACCCGCACGCGCACACCACGCATGATAAGCGCAGATAGCCCCTTATATAGCTTATCCTCGTTATCGAATGCGGGAGCGCACAGGCCAATCGAGAGTTCCGGCATCGCTTGAGGACCAGAGGCCGATGAGACGGTCAGGTCGCATCCGGACGGGTCAAAGTTTTCAACCTCACGATATGCTTCGACGGCGGGGCGAGCCTTGGCATAAAAGCTGCGACCGGCCTGAGTCGGCCTGACACCGCTACTCCCACGCTCAAAAAACTGAACGTTAAAAAACTGCTCGAGCTCGCTAATTGACTTGGAAATGGCCTGAACAGTCACGTGGCGCTGGTGCGCCGCAGCAGTAAAACTCTTCGTCTCGAATACGGCGACAAAATAGCCGACCTGCTTGATATTCACCATTCGCCCCTAAAAAATACACAGTTTAATCCAGTTAAACAAAAAGCTAGCACAGTGCAAGTGCCACCCCCGTCGCGAGCGGAGCGTTCGACTATTAGATGAACGTGCACAGCACCTTGTTGAATTACAATATGCTTCGCGACATGCGTCATGCGTGCGCGTCAAATACGTCATGTCCACTTCGAAAGGACCAGCCATGAGCAACGCCTGTAAATTACTCAAAATCCTATCGTTCCTCTTCTTTGTCGTCGGCATTCTAAGCGCAGGCATGGGTGCTACAGCGCTCTTTGCAGGCAGCGCGGCAGGCGATATCACGAGTGCTATGATCGTCTCTTGCGTCGTCGTCATCGTATTGGGCGTCGTCGAAATTGTGACCGCTGTCTTTGGCATCCGCGCGGCAAATAATCCCGCCAAGGCTGGCGTTGTCTGGATCTGGTCCATCGTCTGCCTAGCATGTTCGGTCATCAGTCTGCTCCTCTCCCTGCCCCTCTTGGGTGGGACCGGCTCAAGCATCCCCGATTTTACCGGCCTGATTGTCAGCATTATCTACTTTGCACTCGCCAACCGCGTCAAGAAAGAGGGCATGGACCGTTTGAGCTAAGCCGCATCCGTGTCAATCGCTCAGCGACTCTGGTATATACGCCAATAAAAAGGGCCGATCGCGCATCTCCGCGGTCGGCCCTTTGCGTTTGCCTAGATAAAACCTACCAAAATAAACCTGTCCCTTTTTTGGCAGGTTAGTGGCGGTACTCGGCGATGATGAAGTCGATGTCGGTTTGAAGGGTGTCCAAATTTGCCAGGCGCTCTTTGTCGGCAGGGCGCGTGCGATAGTAGTACGGCGTCATCTGGAACACCGCCTCGATGTCGGCCTGCGTCTGGAGCGTAATATTCGCAGATACCCGGTGCGTTCCGACTAACTCGAGCTCGGTTGTCTTCGGCAGCTTCTCATCGTTAAGGTACGGCGTGTCGTAGAGCACCTCCTTGAGCCCAAACAGATGGCGTGCACCTGGCACGACGGTGTAGAGCGAGCCCTCGGGCGCCAGCACGCGAGAAAACTCACGCTCGTTAAAGGGAGCAAAGAGTTCGGTCACCATATCGAAGGCGCCATCGGCCACGGGGATGTCCTTCATGTTGGCCACGAAATAGGTCGCATCGCCGCGCTTGGCGGCCAGGCGCACCATCTCTTTGCCCAGGTCGAAACCGTAAGCATCCACGCCCGGCACCGCGCCCATGGCGCTGGTGTAGTAGCCCTCACCGCAGCAAATATCGAGCAGCGTCATGGGTCCGTTCGCAGACGTGGCGCGCCCAGACACCCGTTCGCGCACCTGCTCAACCATCGCATCGCGCAACGGCGCGTAGTATCCACGGTTCAGAAAGTCACGACGACTGCGTGCCTGCGACTTGGGATCGCCCATGGAGTCGCCGCTCTTGGACGAGCGCAGCAGATATAGATAGCCCTCGCGAGCACGGTCAAACCGGTGTCCGCCCGTGCATGCAGCACCGCGTTCGTCATCCACCAACGGTTCATGGCAAACGGGACACAACAACATGGCAACTCCTTAGCGCGAACAACACAACACCCACCATTGTCGCACGCCTTCCCCACCTAGTCATTGGGGACGTTCTTGAATGACTAGTTAGAAGAGATAAGGAGTGTCCCCAGCTGTCGACAGAAAAGGTACGTCCCTAAGTGCCGGATGGTTGCATTAGGAGTATCATCATCTGCGCAAATAAGCACGAAAGAGCATATTAGAGATTGAGAGCGCATGGCTGACACCGTATCTAAGCACATTGACATGACCACCGGCTCGTTGTGGCGCAATATTCCCCTGTTCGCCTTCCCCGTGGCCGCCACGAGCATCTTGGAGCAGCTGTCGAACCTCATCGCCACGGTCATCATCGGTAACTTCTCGGGCGACCAGGGAACCCTCGCCATGGCGGCGGTTGGCTCCAATGTTCCGCTTACCAGTCTTATGCTCAACCTGTTTATTGGCATGTCGCTTGGCTCCAACGTGGTCATCGCCAACGCTATCGGCCGCAACGATCAGAACATGGTCAAACGCGCCGTCCATACCTCGATTTTAATGGCGCTCGTGGGCTTTGTCGTCATCGCACTGGGCGAGATCTTTGCCGAGCCCATGCTCGCTGCGCTCAACGTTCCCGCCGAAACCATGCCGCTCGCCTCGCTCTACCTGCGCGTCTTTTTGCTCAGCATGCCCTCGATCTTGCTCTACAACTTTGAGGCCGCGATCTTCCGCTCCGTCGGCATCACCCGTATGCCGCTGCAGGCGCTTGCCGTGTCCACCGTCCTCAACATTGGCCTGGACCTCATCTTTGTCCCCGTACTCCACTGGGGCGTCGCGGGCGTCGCCATCGCCACCGCCATCGCCTACACCGTCAGCGCCGCTACGCTCTTTATCCGCCTGCTCAAGACCGACTCCGTCGTCCGTGTCACCCTACGCGACCTTGCTATCGACCCCGTCGCCCTCAAGCGCATCGTCAAGATCGGCCTGCCCGCCGGCATCCAGAGCGCCGTCTTTGCCGTCGCCAACATCATCATCCAGTCTGCCATCAACAGCCTGGGCACCGAGGTCATGGCGGCATCGAGCGCCGCTATGAGCTTGGAGTACGCATGCTACAACCTGCTCAACAGCTTTAGCCAGGCTTGCACCACCTTTGTGGGACAAAACCACGGTGCCCGCCAGATCGACCGTTGCACCAAAACGCTCAAGGTCTGCCTGGTCGAAGGCGGTATCGTCGCGCTCACCACGATCATCGTTATTGTCGGCCTGGGGCGCGAGATTTTGTCGCTGTTCAACAGCGACCCCAACATCGTCTCAATCGGCTATATCCGCGTGTGCTCGATCTTCCCGGCGTACGCCTTTAGCATGTTCTACGAAAACATGTCAGGTTACCTGCGCGGCTTTGGTATCTCGCTCACGCCCGCCCTCATCACCATGATCTGCGTCTGCGGCATCCGCTTCTATTGGGTTTTCTGCGTGTTCCCGCACTTCCGCACCTTTGCGAACATCATGATGGTCTACCCCATCAGCCTGGGCACCACGGCGTTCTTTATGGTCGTGGCGGTGCTACTCTGCCACCCGGCACGCACCTATCGCGCCACCCAAGCCAAAGCGACAGCCCGCTAAACACCGCACCCAACGCTACGCCAGTCATTAATTGACAATATGCGAGCTCATATAGTCGATAAAGCGCCTCGTGGCGATGGGCATGGTATCCCAGCTGCGCCAGGCCGCCACTACGTCGCGCGAGGGGGCATGCACGATGGGCCGCACACGGATATCGGCTTGCACGCCCTCAACGGTACGGCGATAAAGCATACTCACGCCTAGGCCCTCCTCGACCATCGCCATGATTGTGTAGTCGTCGGTCACCTCACTCGTCACGTGCGGCGACAGCCCATGCGCCGCAAATGCATCGAGCACCAGGCTCTGTTCGCCCTCATCCAGCAACACAAACGGCTCGGACGCCAGGTCGGCGAGCGTCACCTTCTCCTTTGCCGCCAGCGGATGCGCGGCCGGCAGCAGTGCCACCAACTCGTCGTGATAGACCACGCGCTTCTCGAGCCCCGCGGTAAACCCGCGTGCCGTAAAGCAAAAATCGACCACGCCATCGTGCACCCACTGGGCGTTGCGCGTGTAATCGCCCTGCTTGAGGGTAAAGTGCACGCCCGGGTGCAGGGCTCCAAAGTCGCGGATTACGCGCGGCAACACGGTACGGCTCACGTTGGTAAACGTCGCAATGCGAATATCAGTCGAGGAGAGCCCCAGCAGCTCCTGGCGCTTGCCCTCGAGCTCGGCCTCGGCAGTTACGATCTGTCGCAGATACGGCAGATACTGCTTGCCATCGCGCGTAAGCGACACACCCTGTTTTCCGCGCTCGATAAGCGTGGTACCCAGCTCGCGTTCAAGCGCCTTGACGGCCTGGCTCACCGCACTTTGCGTATAGCCCAGCTCGTCCGCCGCGCCCTTAAGACTTCCGCAGTCGACCACCATACAAACAATCTGATACCGCGATGTCATCGTGCCTCCACATCAATGCAGCCGTAAAACGTTTTGCCAGGGCTATTTTTACCTACATTAGCATTTCTTAATCATACTGAAGATACATTCGCTTTACTACATCCACATCTGGGAGCAGAATCCTTTTTACGAAACCGTTCTGTAACAAAAGGAGTCCCATGGATCGCAAAAAAGCAATCGCGCTCTCATTTTCCGTTCCCGTAGCATGGGGCTTTTCGTACCCCCTTATGAAGATCGGCATGGACAGCATGAACGCCACGAGCATCGTTGCGCTACGCTGCATCATCGCCTTTGTTGCCTGCCTGCTGCTCTTCCACAAGCGCGCTTTCCGTATCAACCGCGACCTTATGGTTCGCGCCGCCATCATCGGCGCCATCATGGCAACCGAGCTCACCTGCATGTGCCTGGGCTCCAGCCTCACCTCTGCCTCCACTGCCGGCTTTTTGCAGAGCCTGACGGTCGTGATCGTGCCGTTTGCCAACGCCGCCCTGCTGCGCCGCGCCCCCGAGCGCAAGGTGCTCGTCGGCACCACCATCGTCACCTGCGGCATGCTACTGCTCTCGGGCGCCGACTTCACCAGCCTGAACCCGGGCGCGCTCATCATGCTGCTCTCCGCCTTTGTCTATGCCGGACACATCATTGTCGCCAAGCGCTTTGTCGAAGATGTCGACCCGCTGGCTTTGGGCGTTTGGCAGCTGGGCTTTGGCGGCTTGTTCTCGGGTATCGCCGCATTCACCTTTGGCGGTTTCACGCTTCCCGGCACGCCGAGCGAGATCGTGGTCGTCGTCGCGCTCGCACTCATCTGCTCTGCCTATGGCTTTATCACCCAGACGCTCGTGCAGCCCCACGTGCCTGCCGAGACCACCGGCTTCGCTTTCTCGCTCGAACCGGTCTGCTCCGCCGTCTTTTCGTTCTTCCTGGTCGGCGAGGTCCTGAGCCCCATCGCCTTCTTTGGCGCCGCTCTCATCCTCACCGGCGTCATGGTGGCAACCGTCGAGCTTCCGCGCCTTCGCGCGCATGGACAGGCTCGCATGGCAGGAGCGCCCGAGCACGTTTCGTAGACCCCACTCTTCATACAGCCGCGGCATAAAGGCAACCGGTGCGCCTTTACAATAGATGCCAACAGAGCATCTGGCATAAAGGAGCCCCATGGACACCGCAACTCGCGATCGCAACATAGCAACTTGGTTGGGCGATGCGCCGCAGCCGGTACGTGACACTACGAACCAGCTGCTCGAGCGCATCGCCCTTTTGCGTGCCGAGCAGACCATCTACCCGGCACAAGACGACATTCTCAATGCCCTCGTCTATACGCCGGCCGACCAGGTCAAGGTTGTCATTTTGGGTCAGGACCCCTATCACGGGCCCAACCAGGCAATGGGACTGTCGTTCTCGGTCCCCGCGACGCAAACCAAGTTGCCGCCGAGCCTGCGCAACATCTATAAGGAACTCAAAGCCGATCTGGATTGCCCTATTCCCGCCACGGGAGACCTAACCCCATGGGCACAGCAGGGCGTCCTGCTCCTCAACACCACGCTCACCGTGCGCGAGCATGCCGCGAACTCGCACGCCAAACTGGGCTGGAGTACGCTGACCGACTACGTTATCGAACGCTGCTGTCAGCTGCCCCAACCGGTAGTCTTTTTGGCATGGGGCCGCTTTGCCCAGCAGATGGTCGAAGGCAAGCTCGCCACGACCGGCGCGGGCAAGGCAACCGACAAGTTCTGCCTAGCCTCTACGCATCCCTCGCCGCTTTCGGCCAACCGTGCCACGGCAGAACTCCCCGCCTTTATGGGGTCGCGCCCCTTCTCGGCAGCCAATCGGCTACTCGAACAGCACGGCTCGACTCCCGTCAACTGGACTTGCCTCGGCTAAAAATCGATACATCAAAAACGCGCCCGACGGCTTTCCATCGGGCGCGTTTCCTACTCGGGCCAAATAAATTGTGTGCGGCCGGCCTCGCCGCCATCGATCAACAGGCTCTGCCCGGTCATAAACCGGTTAGTCACGCCCACAAAGTAGATCCACTCGGCGATCTCTTGGGCAGTGGCCCAGCGTTTAAGCGGCGTGAGCTCCATAATCTGGCTCCACAGGTGTTCGTCTTCCATCACGCAACGGTTGAGCGGCGTGATAACGCCGCCCGGGTCCACACTGTTGGCGATGGCCTGCGGTGCCAGCCGGTTTGCAAGGTTCTTGGTGTAGGCGATAATGCCGCCCTTGCTGGCAGCATAGGCGGGAAACTCCGATCCCGTATGCCCGCTCGCCGACCCCACATTGACCACGGATTTAATAGCCGGCGCCGGCTTGGCGGCAAGCCCCTCCCCCACAAAGGCGTAGCGCTCGGTCACGTTGATGGTGCCACACAGGTTGGCGGCGATGTCGTCGGCCGAATCCTGCGTACCGGCAACATTCACGATTACCTGGGGTTCAAGGTCGCTTGGAAACGAGTCCGGCTCGCGGACATCAACGATCAGATGGCGGTAGCGCTCGTGTTCGATCGCCGCCGGCAGCAGATCAAAGCCCACGACCTCGTGGCCCTCGTCCAAAAAGCGCTGCACGCACGCGGCTCCGATACCACCCGAAGCGCCCGTGATCAAAACCCGCATACTTGCTCCTTAGGCGGTTGCGTGGCGCTCGAGGTACTCGGAGCCCACATTCTCGCGCTCCCAGCCGCGCACGACCTTGTAGCCCACGGGGCTCAGGAAGACCTCGCACAGCAGCTCGGCAACAGCGCCGGTCAGCGAGCACATAAGGACCTGTACCCAGGTCCAACCAAAGAACGTGTGGCTTACCACAATGGCAAAGACCAGGTTGTCGATAAACTGGCCAACGCCCGTGGACACATAGGAACGGAAGGCGAAGCTCGCAAAGTTATTCTTTTTGAGCATACGGCCGAGCGACTGGTTGAGCGTGGAGTTAACCACGGCAGAAACGAGCATTGCCAGCGAAGAGCCCAGCACCACGTACCAGGTGCCACCGATGGTGGCGTTAAGGGCAGTGTTGACCTCGATCATGCCGGTGTCGTAGTAGGCACCCCACATACCGGGCGTGAGCGAGCATGCCCAAAAGCACAGGCTCACGGCCAGGTTAACCAGCAGCGCGAGGATAGAGATTTTAATGGATGCCTTGGCGCCGAAGCGCTTGCAGATCATGTCCTGGCACAAAAACGAAACCCAGCTCACCACAAAGCCACAGTCGAGCGCCAGATACGGCAGGCTGATGAGCTCTTTGTTGGCCAGTAGGTTCATCATGATGACGCTCACGAAAAACAGCGAAACCGTTGCCGCGGGAATGCTCCGCAACAGGACCTTGTAGTCCTCCATGACCTTCTTGATCATTATGTACTCCTTTGGTTTTAGGTTTAACGAGCAGGATATCGGACCCGAACTGCTCGGACGCCCCGGTCTTGAGACGACGGTGGGTATGATAGCCGCTCACACGACATCAGGCAAGCAAACGGCGCGGCAGCCCCGCAGGGCCACCGCGCCGATGCGTTAAAACGCTACGTTGCCAAACTCCGACAGGATAAGGTCGGGATTGTGGTCGGTAGCCCAATCCACGTTCCACGGGCTCGTGAACAGCAGCAACTTGCCGCCGCGCATGTCCTCGACGCGCAGCGTGTCGCGCGTGAGCGAAAGGCCCGGGATATCGATGGTGTCGGGGTCGTTCTGGATCCAGCGGATGTCCGTATAGGGCAGTGGCTGGCGACGAACCTCAACACGGTACTCGGCCTTGAGGCGGCGCTCGAGTACCTCAAACTGCAGCACGCCGACCACGCCCACGATGACGCTCTCCATGCCGGCACCCAGCTCGCGGAAGATCTGGATAGCACCCTCCTGGGCAAGCTCCTCCATGCCCTTGACGAACTGCTTGCGCTTGAGCGTGTCGACCTGCGTAATGCGAGCGAACATCTCGGGGGCAAACGTCGGGATCTGCGGATACTGCACGTGGCGCTTGCCGGAGCACACGGTGTCGCCGATGCTAAAGATACCCGGATCGAACAGGCCCACGATATCGCCCGCGTACGCCTCGTCCACGATGGCACGGTCATCGGCCATCATCGACGTGCCCGTGGCAAGCTTGAGCTTGCGGTTGCCCTGCACGTGGAAGGCGTCCATGCCGCGCTCGAACTTGCCCGAGCAAATACGCACAAAGGCGATGCGGTCGCGGTGGTTCTTGTCCATATTGGCCTGGATCTTAAACACAAAGCCGCTAAAGTCGTCGCGGCAAGGATCGACCGGCTCGCTGGTGAGCGTGTCGGTGTAGGCGCGCGGCGTCGGGGCCAGACGCAGGAACTCCTTGAGGAAGGGCTCCACGCCAAAGTTAGTGAGCGCCGAGCCAAAGAACGCCGGGCTCAGCTTGCCGCAGGCCACGGCATCCAAGTCGAGCTCGTCGCCGGCGCCATCGAGCAGCTCGATATCGTCCATTAGGTTCTTATGGTTCTCCTCGCCAATGAGCTCATCCATGGCGGGATCGCCCAGCTCGGCCTCGACCTCGGCGACCTTCTTGGTGGCGTTGGCGTGGCCGTCGCCCTCAAAGGCAATGACGCGACGGGTCTGACGATCGAACACGCCGCGGAAGTTGCGGCCGCTGCCGATCGGCCAGTTCATGGGATACGTATTGATGCCCAGGACGTTCTCAATCTCTTCCATGAGCTCAAACGGATCGCGAGCCTCGTGGTCGAGCTTGTTCACAAAGGTGAAGATGGGAATGTGGCGCAGCGTGCAGACCTTAAAGAGCTTTTTGGTCTGGGCCTCGACGCCCTTGGCGCCGTCGATGACCATGACCGCGGCGTCGGCGGCCATAAGGGTACGGTAGGTATCCTCCGAGAAGTCCTGGTGGCCGGGGGTATCGAGGATGTTGACGCAGGCGCCGTTGTAGGTGAACTGCAGCACCGAGGAGGTAACGGAAATACCGCGCTCCTTCTCGATGTCCATCCAGTCCGAGACGGCATGCTTGGCCGAGCTCTTGCCCTTGACCGAGCCGGCGGTCTGAATGCTGCCGGTATAGAGCAGCAGCTTCTCGGTAAGCGTAGTCTTACCGGCGTCCGGGTGGCTGATGATCGCGAATGTGCGGCGCGACGAGATTTCATCCGACAGGCTTGCCATGCGGATCCTTTCTTGCATTGAGTGCATTACGTCGTTGTAACCGCACTATTGTAGCCGCGAAATCCCGCTCTAGGGCACCTATCAGGACAAATTCATCAGTTGGGGCCTAGGGTATCAGTCGATGGCGACACTCCGCAGCAGTTTGTCTCGATCTGTAACATCTAGACGGTTTTTGAACCTCTACCTGTTACAGATTTAGACAAACAGGTGGGCGTCCCAGAAAGATCTCAATCTGTAACATCTAGCCACTCAAAACGGGTCTATCTGTTACAGATTGAGATGTAAGAATAGACGGGTGGCCAATGTCTCGATCTGTAACATCTAGCAGCCAAAATCTTCTCCAGTTGTTACAGATTGAGATGACCGAACGAACGGACAATCCCTATTTACCTCTTGCGTAACTGTGCATAGTGTATATATACTGTGCTTACCGGTTATATACACGTGTAGCCCAACAGCTAAGGAGCCGCTGTGGACATCATCCTATCCAATTCGAGTGACAAGCCCATCTACGAGCAGATAACTTCGCAGGTCAAAGCTCAGATCCTTTCGGGCACGCTCGCCGCGGGGGCCAAACTCCCCAGCATCCGTACACTCGCGAGCGACCTGGGTGTGAGCGTCATCACCACCAAGCGCGCCTACGCCGACCTGGAGCGGCTCGGGTTTATCTGCACCATGCAGGGCAAGGGCTGTTTTGTCGCCGAGGGCAACCAGGAACTCTTGCGCGAAAACCAGCTCTGCCATATCGAAGACCTGCTTGCGAAAGCGGCAAGCCAAGCCGAAGCCCTGGGTGTCACGCGCGACAAGCTGCACGAGATGCTCGACCTGGTAGCCCCCGAAACCATGCAGTAGCCATCTGCAAGAAAGGCTATACCATGCAAAACCTTTTAGAACTCAAAGGCATCTCACGCCGTGTGAGCGACCGCTTTTCACTACGCGATGTCACGCTCGCCGTGGAGCCCGGCCAGATTGCTGGCTTTGTGGGCGCTAACGGTGCCGGCAAGACAACGACCATTCGCGCCGCGCTCGGGCTTATCAAGCTCGATGCCGGCGAGGTGCGCCTGTTTGGGCAGCGCTGTGGCGCCGACGCGCCCGGCGAGACACAGCGCTGTCTGCGCTCCCGCGTCGGTCTCGTCCTGGACACATGCCCCTTCCCTTCAACGCTCAGGGTGGGCCAGATCGAGGCACTCGTAGGCCCGGCGTACCCCACGTGGGACCGCAAAACGTTCGCCGGATTCATCGACCGATTTGGCCTCGATCCCAAGACAAAGGTCAAGGACCTCTCCCGCGGCATGGGCATGAAGTTGCAGCTTGCCTGTGCACTCAGCCATAATGCCAAGCTACTCCTTTTGGACGAAGCCACCGCGGGCATCGATCCCATGGCGCGCGAGGAACTGCTCGATGAGCTGCTTGCTTTTGTCGCCGACGGTCCGCACAGCGTGCTGCTCTCGAGC
Source organism: uncultured Collinsella sp. (assembly GCA_900543025.1). Taxonomy (GTDB): domain Bacteria; phylum Actinomycetota; class Coriobacteriia; order Coriobacteriales; family Coriobacteriaceae; genus Collinsella. The sequence continues at coordinate 23,449 of UQPP01000018.1, read as the reverse complement.
CACATTACGTCCGACCTCGATCGCGCCGCCGACCGCGTCATCTGCATCGATAACGGCTCGATTGTGTTTGACCTGCCGCGCGAGGACATTACCGACCGAGCCGGCATCGCCCACTGCACCCAAGCGCAGGCCGCCGAGCTTATGGCTTGCGTCGAAGGTGCCCATGCCGCCCGCCACGCCTACAGCGTGGACGTGCTCGTGCCCAACCGTCGCGAAACGCTCGAGGCCTTTCCCGAGATTCCCTGCGATCGGGCAACCATTGATGACTATCTGCGCCTCATGCTGAAAGGGGCTTTGAAATGAAACGCGCCATTATGTCCGAGCTTGCCATCGTTCGCACGCTCGTCCCGAGCATCGCAGGTGTCGGCCTGTTCATATTCGTCGTATTGACCCTTGCCAACGCGGCAGACGGCGATTCCGGCATGAGCGCCGGCGCCTGTGCGGTCAGTGCAATGTCGCCCATCATAATCATGAACTCGCTAGCTGGCTACGATAACCAAAACGGCTGGGAGCGTTATCGAGCAACGTTGCCCTTCTCGCGCAAAGACATTATTTGCGCACGCTACCTGTGCATCGTTGTCTTCTCGGTCGTCATGGCATGCGCGGCTACGCTTCTGAACATCCTCGCCCTTCCGCTCTTCGACCCCATGGGCATCCCTTCGACATGCCAGACGATCTTTGAAATCGCAATCGCCTCGGCGGCATCGATGCTCATCTCCCTCATGATGGTATTCTTGACACAGCCGCTGTTCTTTCGCTTTGGGCACATGGAGGCGCTGCGCCTTTCCCGTGGCCTGTTTGCCCTGTTTGGCTGCGGCACCATGGCAATGCTGAGTTCCTCCAACCCCATCAGCAACTGGCTCATGTCGATTGCCGGAGCGAATCCCGACCCCGCCGTTCTTGGCTGTCTGTGTGCAGGAATTGCCGTACTGGCCCTCGCGCTATGCGTAATCAGCTGCACCGTCAGCACCAAGGTTTATCGATTACGCGACCTGTAGCCACGCGAATCTCAATCCACGAAGGACGCGATCGCCGCCCCTCCCCGCAAATCCGTGGCAAACGGCATGTCCCCAGCGTGCGCCACCGTACTACTTGCGCAGCGGCTTGGGCAGCGGAATGCCGGCGGCGATGACGGCCGCGATGATCATGCAGACGATACCCTTGAGTGGGAAGCACATGAGCAGCAGGCCCACGACCATAACGGGCTGACGCATAACGGCGCCCATCGTCGAGGCCGTGCAAACGGCGACGCAAAAGACCGGATCGGCGCCGGTGAGGATAGCAAGGCCATAGCCCAGGCTTACGCCCGAGAAGATAACCGGGAAGAAGTGGCCGCCGCGCCAACCAAGGTTGATGAGGGCGGGCGTCAGCATGGCCTTAACGAGACCGGTCGCGATAAGCACGCCGGCGGGAATGGTCAGATAGGTTTCCATGAGCACGTCGGCCTGCGTCTCGCCGGCAAACATGGTGTAGGGCAGGACCGTGCCGCAGATGGCGAGCGCCAGACCGGCCAGCATGGCTTTGACGACGGGGCGCTCCCCTATTGCATGGGCAAGCGCTTCGCTCGCGTGCTCAGAGACAAAGTACAGCCAGCCGCAGATTGTTCCGATCAGCGACAGAGGGATGAGCCAGGTAAGCTCCAGGTTGCCCACCACGGCAGCCTCGAACCTCGGCATACCCATGCCGCCGCCCATGAGCTGGCCGAGCAGCAGGTAGGTGCCCAGGCCGCCGGCAATCGCGATGCCGTAAACCACGGTCTTTTGCGCCTTGGGCAGCCTGATGGTGATCTCACCGGATTCGGAATCCTCGCCATCGCCGGCACCCTGGCCGTCAGCACTTCCGGCAAGCGGCGCCACAAAGCCAAAGACGGGCGCGGTAAAGAGCGCCGTCAGGGCAGCCTGGGTGCCCAGCAGCGTAAGCTCCCTAAACTCGGCGCCAAAGCGACGCATGCGGTCGCCGACCCAGCTGCACAGACCAGCGATAACGCCGGTCAGGCCGGCCTCCGGTCCAATGCTTCCGCCAAACAGCAGCGGCAGCAATGCCGCGAGCGAAAGCTTGCCCAGGTTGTCGTACGGGTAGCGCCCGTCTTGCTTAACCTTAGCCATCACCTGGTTGAGGTCATCGGTCTTGGTGCCTGTCATCTTTTCGTACAGACCGATTAACAGGCCGCCCAGCAGGCAGACAAAAAACGGGTACGGCAAAAAGCCAAACGGGCCGCTGGCAAGCTCGGGCGAAGAGACGCCCAGCGCGTGCGGAATCTCGGTCCATAGATAGTCGATACCGTGCTCCATCGCAAAAAAGAACAGCCAGACCGCGGCACCTGCGAACGCACCGGTCACGGCAACGCTAACTAAAAACAGCGCGCGGTTTGTGGGTTTGGCAAGGTTGTCCATCGGGTCCTCCCGCGGTCAAAGTCGACATAGATACGTTTTATTGTAGAGCGAGCGTTGCCCGAACGAGCCAACCATCCACGCCGCGAACGGCACCATTGGGAGCCATAGTGGGGCAGGCTCAAGACTTATCCGTTGATAATCGAGGCAATCTCGCGCAAATCGTCGGCAAAGTAGATGCCGTGCTGGCGCCGCGGGCTCGATAGGCCCTTATCAATCATGTGCTCGAGCAGCGCCTTGAGGTCGTTGTAGTAACCGTCCAGGTTATACAGGATGCATGGAGCACTCAGGTGCCCCAACGACACCGCGGACATGACCTCGGCAATCTCCTCGAGCGTGCCCGTCCCACCGGGAAAGGCGATGAACGCATCGCCGAGCTCAATCATCTTGGCCTTGCGCTCCGCCATATCACTCGTCACTATGAGGTCGTCGATACCGTCATGTTGAAACTCGGCCTCGATAAAAAAGCTCGGCTCAACACCCGTCACGTGTCCGCCGGCATCGAGCACGCTATCGGCGAGCGCGCCCATCAGGCCCGATTTGGACCCGCCGTATACCAGCGCGTGTCCGTTGGCGCCAATCCAGTTGCCCAGCTCCTGCACCGCGGGCAGAAATGCCGGGTCATTGCCAGTGTTGGCACCCAGGTACACGGTGATATTCATATTCAGTCCCCCTCATCGTGACGCACGGCGCCCGTTCTAGCGCTGGCGTCGACGATACTCGCGCACGCGGCGTGACAGATCGGCGAGCTCGTCACGATCGAGCTCTTCCAAATGCTCAAGATCGTCCATAAAACGAGCCATGGTGTCCTTTTGACGCATCTTGATAAGCGTATTGCAGTAGTTCACCGCCACGCCCGTGAGCATGGCGATGTAGAAGATGCTGATAACGCTCAAGACGACGGTAATGGCGCGGGCAACCGGTGTCTCGGCCGGAATGTCACCAAAGCCGATGGTCGAGACCGTCTCAAAGCTAAACCACAGGCCATCGCCAAACGTGAGGGTCGTGGGCTCGGACAGCCAGACAGCCGTTGAGCACAGCAGGTAAAAGATTAGAAACAGGCCCGTGATGCGCGCAAAGCCAGCCTGTCGCAGCACATCGGCAAGCGTCCTCAACCTGTTCATCGCGACCCCTTTTCCCAGACGTCCAATCTCGTTCGCTCGGTATTGTCCCACAACCGGCAGTTAGGGACGTTCCTTTTGTGCCGGCAGAAAGGGACTGTCCCCAACTGCCGGGCGGGAGCGTTTAGCGGTACAGCTGCCGACTGGGCAGGCTGAGCTGGTATCCTTATGCGGTAATGTCTCGATTCGTTAGGATTGCATGTGAGAGCTTCCGCTGTCCTTCGTTCAGTTATATATCGCACCCTGGCTGTCGCGCTTGCCGCGCTCGCCGTACTGAGCACCATCATGCCCGCCCCCGCCTATGCCGCCAATACCGATCAGCAAGTCAAGACGGTCCGCGTTGGTTGGCTCGTCAACAACGAGGGCTTCCAAGACGGCACCCCCGGCGAGCGTCTCTCGGGATGGGGTTACGAGTACCTCCAGACCCTGTCGTACTACACGCCCGGCTGGCGGTACGAATACGTCTCCGGCACCTTCACCGAGCTTATGGACATGCTCGAGGCAGGCGAGATCGACCTCATGCCCAACATCTCCTACTCCGAGGAACGCGCCCAAAAGCTGCTCTTTTCCTCGAACCCCGAGGGCACCGAGCGCTACTACATCTACGCCAAGCCCGATCGCGACGATCTGGCCAAGGGTGACCCCCAAGCGCTCCAAGGCCTCACCATCGGCTACAACCCCGACGTTATGCAAACCTTCGTTGGCCAGCAGTGGCTCACCAACGAAGGAATCACCTGCACATACAGGGAGTATGACGGAGGCTCCGTTCTCTTTGACGCGCTCGCAAACGACGAAGTCGATGCCGTCATCATGAACGACACCATTTCCTCGCCCGATGCCTCCCCCATGTTCTACGTTGGCTCGAGTGACTACTATTTTGCCGTCCCCAAAAGCCGCCCCGACCTGATGAACGACATCAATGCCGCCATGACGTCAATCGCCCGCGTCAACCCACGCTATATCGACGAAGTCAAATCTAACTACTCGGCCCAAAACAGCGGTTCATCATCGCTCAACGGCCCCGAACGTTCCTGGCTCAAGGCGAACAACAACACCATCACGCTCGGCTACATTACGGGCAAACTCCCCTACTGCAACGAAGACGAAGGCAGCAAAATAGAAGGCTCGCTCGCATCGCTTGCGACGACGCTGCACGATAAATTTGGCATTACGGTCAAAACCGTCGCCTTTGATAGCTACAAGATGATGTCAAAGGCCCTGTCAAAGGAAAGCATAGACGTTGCGCTGCCGGTATACCGAGATTACTGGTTTGCCGAGCAAACAGGCGTTGTGCAGTCGATATCGTTGGGGACCATATCCCTCACCGCATCCACACCGGCAGCAACCTAAACAAAGACCTTCAGAACATCGCCTGTACCAAATCATCGTTTGTCAACAAAAATGCACTTGAAAGTCTGTTCCCCACAGCGACCGTAACCGAATACCAATCCGACGATGAAGCGTTCGACGCCCTCAGGAAGGGAACGGCGCACTGCATCGTCGCTCCTAGTTCACGCGTAAAAACCATCGGTGACCGTTACGATCTCGAGGACTGCGAGACGACCGAGCTCCCTGACACCTGTGAGCTCTCGTGCTGGATTTCGCGCGGAAAACCCGAGCTGTTGGGAATCATCAACAAGGGCATCATCAATGCCGGAGAATCGCTCTCCGCAAGCAATTTCTCCTCCACGTCGTACACGGCCCAGGAATCCAACACGCTTCAATTCCTTTATCGCAACCGCACCGCCGTTGCAGCTACCCTCATCGGTATGTTGTCGGTCGGCATCGTCCTGCTCATCTGGGCGCTCGTGCGCGCTCGAACCGAGCGCAAAAAAGCCGATGCTGCCAACGCCGCTAAGACGGCATTCCTCACGCGCATGAGCCACGACATCCGTACGCCGCTCAACGGTATCCTGGGCCTTATCGAGATCGAGGAATTGAAGGAAGGCGATATGCAAGTCGCCCGCGAGAGCCGTGCCAAGGCGCGCGTTGCCGCCAATCACCTGCTCTCGCTGATCAACGACATCCTCGAGATGGGAAAAATCGAAGACCGCAAGCTAACACTGGAACATGTGCCTTTTAACCTCAAAGAGCTCTGTGACGATACGCTGGTGCTGTGCAAGCTCCGCGCGTCCAGTAACGGCATCACAATGCAGGACAATAGTCTGCCGTACGCCACGGGACCATACATGATCGGCAGTCCCACCCATATCCGACAGATCATGATCAACCTGTTAGACAACAGCATTAAGTACAACAAGCACGGCGGCTCCGTCACCTTTAGTTCAAAGACCAAGCCACTCGATAACGGACGCGCGCTCTTTTGCTTTAGCGTTTCGGATACCGGCATTGGCATGGCTCCCGAGTTTTTAAAGCATATCTATGAGCCGTTTGCCCAAGAAGGTGACGATGCGCGCAGCAAGTTCCAAGGAACCGGCATGGGCATGCCAATCGTCAAGTCGCTTATTGAACTGATGGGCGGCACGATTGAGATTTCGAGTGAGGTTGGCGTGGGGAGTACGTTCAACGTCCAGATTCCGCTCGATATCGACAAAGACCCTCAGGCAAGAGAACGCGCGGACGAGCAAGCAGACAGCTGCTCGCTTGCCGGCATGAACGTTCTTTTGGCAGAAGATAACGAGCTCAATGCCGAGATTGCCCAGGCGCTGCTCGAAAGCGAAGGCATTGTCGTAACTCGCGCCGCCGATGGCAACGAAGCGGTCGACCTATACGTTGGCCGTCCCGCCGGCAGCTTCGATGCGATCCTGATGGACATCATGATGCCGGACATGGACGGCTACGAGGCAACCCGCGCGATTCGTCTGAGCGAGAAGGTCGATGCAACCGATATCCCCATCATCGCGCTCACCGCCAATGCCTTTGCCGAAGACGCCAAGGCGGCACATGACGCCGGCATGAACGCCCATCTGTCCAAACCGCTCGACTTTAACAAACTCAAAAACATACTCGCCCGCATCAAGAAAAACGGATCTGTTTCGCTATAGTTTGTGCTCAACAACCATACGCAGCAGAAAGGAAGCCAACGATGTTTAGGCCCTTACGTCGAAAGAAACGCGCCATCACCGACGAGAAAGCGCGCGAGCTGCTCGCTACCTGCAAGCGCGGCGTCTTTGCCGTCAACGGCGACGATGGCTACCCGTACGCCATTCCCGTCAACTACTTCTTTGACGCCGAGCACGACAAGATTTATTTCCATGGCGCCAAGGCTGGCCACAAGGTCGACGCACTCAAGCGCGATGACAAGGTCTGCTTTACCGTTTACGGCAACGAGTGGTACAAGGACGGTGACTGGGCTCCCTACGTTATGAGTACCGTGGTCTTTGGCCGCTGTCGCCTGGCGAATGACACCCCCGCGTTTATCGAGGACAAAGTCCGCCAGCTCGCCCTTAAGTACTACCCTTCTGCCGAAGAAGTCGAAGAGGAAATCGCCAAGGACATCAAGGGCGTCCAGCTCTACGAGATTTCGATTGAGCATCTTTGCGGCAAGCAGATTCAAGAAAAGTAAGCCCCTCAGCAGGCCTCATCAATAACAATATGGCCCGGTTCCAACCCACCTTGGAACCGGGCCATATGCTTATGAAGCGTCGGCGGCGATGTGCGCTAGCGCCTCGACGAGCTCTTGCGAGCTCACAGGTTTGCTCAAGTGCGCGTTCATGCCCGCCTCACGCGAAAGCCTACGGTCGTCGGCAAAGGCGTTGGCACTCACGGCGATAATCGGCGTGGTCGCGGCATCCTCGCGATCGAGTGCTCGAATCTGACGCGTGGCCTCAAGGCCATCGATGCCAGGCATCATGATGTCCATCAACACCACGTCGTACTCGTGCGGTGCGCTCGCGGTAAACATCTCGACGGCAGACTCACCATCCTTAGCATGCGTCACGATGGCACCGGCACGGCTGAGCGTAAACTGCGCGATCTCGGCATTCAGATCGTTATCCTCTACGAGCAAAACGCGCAAGCCCTGGAGCGCATCGCCGTCTCCCGCATCCGCGGGAACTGCCTGAGGAATCTCGGAGCGGTCGCACTTCTCGAACGGCAGGCGAATGGTAAACGTCGTCCCCTGCCCCAAGACACTCGTAAAGCTCATGGTTCCGCCCATAAGCTCGACCAGCTGTTTTGCGATAGGCGCGCCCAGGCCAGTTCCCGATGAAGCGCCTTCCACCTGCTGCTCCTCGCGGAAAACGGCTCGTAGAGGTGCTTTTGGAACTCCTCGCTCATGCCAATACCGTTGTCGGCGATCGTGTATTCATAGACGGGGACGCCATCCGCTGGCTCCACCTCGCGGCACACCAGGCGGACATAGCCGCCCTGGCGGTTGTACTTGACGGCATTGCCGGCAATATTGAGCAACAAACGCTTGAGGTGCGTCACGCTCACCCGCGCATAGGGATGATTAAGCGTCTGCTGGTCGCAGATAATTGTCACCAGACGCTCCTCGGCCTGGCGCTCCAAAATATCGCGCACTTCACAGTTGAGGGCCACCAAATTTATGGGTACGAGGTTCAGGTCGACCTGTCCGCTCTCCAGGCGGCTCATATCGAGTGCCTCGTTGGCAAGGTCGAGCAGCAGTCCCGATGCCGTCCAGATCTTTGAGCGGCACTCGGTCTGCTTTTGCAGATCGTCCGCATTGGCATCGCCGACCTCGACCATACCGCGAATGCCGTTGATGGGCGTGCGCAGATCGTGGCTCATGCGGCGCAAAAACTCCGTCTTTGCCGAGTTGGCAGACGAGGCCTCACGCGCCGCCTTTGCCAGCCTGTCGCCATAGTCGCGCTCCTGCTGCAGCAAGTCCGTCAAACGTCGCCGGTCGGCGCGGCGACGCACCATCACAACAACGGCCACAACACCGCTGTAAAGCACCAGCACGCCGGCAGCAACAGCCGCGACGACCTCAAAGTAGCGCCGCGCCGAGGCATAGGTGTACACGTAGAACCCGCGCGCTTTTCCAAATGTGCCCAAATACCACTCGCCATTGGCGTTGACCAATCTGACCTTACCAGCCGGGCACCGATCCTTTATACCGTCGACAATGAAGGCATCCGTCGTAGGCAGATCAAATACGCCCAATATGGTGGGTTCAACGGCATTGGTCGCAACGACCTTGCCATTGCTTTCAATCACGATATTGCCGCTGTCAATGGTCTCGTAACCACCGAGCAGGCTCTGCAGTTTGAGCGTATTGCTTGCAACTGCCTTCGCGCTCTGATGCCTTACCGCGATAACGATACCCTCGCCATCTTGCCGCGTCACGCAACCAATGTCTGCAACCGAATCATCCGAAAGCGTAATGCGGGCGGTATAGGACTTAAGCGGATGGGCTGCCACATCCAGCACAGGCGCTTCCTTGAGATACGTAGCGAGCGACTCGTAGCCCACGCCATCCGTCGAGGACTCGGACACCAAATTGCCCGATGCGTCCGTCACGATCAGTGCGCTCACGTTGAACTGGTCGGCATATTGCTCCAGCGTGGCGTTATCCACCGAGCCGTCGCGCTCCATATCGCGCGCTGCCTCTCCGGCAATCTCTATAACGCGAATCAGGTTTTTGGTCGCATAGGCGCTATTGAACGCATCGTAGGAAAGGCTCTGCGTCGCCACGTAATCGACAACGTCGGCAAAGCGCTGCTCGGCTTGGGCCGTCGTGTAACCGTAGCTCATCATGCCGGCAACAACCGAGAGCGCTATCCCCAGCAGAGCGACAAGGAGCCATGCCCCTGCCGAACGATTGCCTCGCTCCTCTGCGGCGTGGTCGGGCGCATCGATCATGACAGGCCCTCCATATTCAAAAATGGCGAAGGGTCATCAAAGTACTTTGACACCAGGCGTTCCATGGTGCCGTCGGCTAGCATTTCCTGGTAGGCATGGGTGAGCTTAGCGTCGATGCCGCGCGTATCGCTTAGATCGAAAGCGGTACCCAAACCGACCTCTAGCAGTGGCTCATCCAAAATGCGATACGTCACACCATAGTCTTTTTCGTAGGTGAGCAGCGAGGACTCATGCGCGGCGATGGCGTCGACCAGGCCCTCGACGAGCGCCGGGTTCAGGTTTGAGCGGTCCGAAAAGCTGTAGAGTTCCTTGATCTGCGGAACGTTTTCATTTGTACGATTGAGCAAAATGTCCTCGGGCTTGATGGTGGACTGAACGGCCACGACCTTGTCCTCAAGATCGGCAAGCGTGTAGATATCGCTCTGGGGATCGACCGCGACTACCTGGCGGCTCGCAAGGTACGGGCCGGCCCAACGATACTCGTTTTCGCGACCCGTCATACTAAAGCTACCCATGACGCAATCGAGCTCGCCGCTCGCCAGCAGCTCTTTCTTCTTTTCCCAGTCGATCAGCTGGTATTTTGGCTTGTAACCAATGCGAGCCAAAGCCTCGGTCAATATCTCGACATCCAGGCCAACGATATCGCCGTACTCGTCGGTATACACAAACGGCGGGTAGAGGTCGCTGCCGACATTGAGCGTCTTAAGGTTGTCGTCTTTGGCCTGCGAGGCGTCCAGACCTTCTAATGCAGACGTCGAGGCCCTGTCATTCGACCCGGAACAGCCGGCTATCGCTACGACAAAGGCACACGCTACCGCAAGCGCGGCAAACAACGATATGGACACCGAGCGGCGAGGTCTTTTCATCGAGCTCCAGAAGATCCTGTTTACAGACTGAAATGGTTAAAGATAATAGCAAACGAAACCACTCGAGCGTCCAATTTGTTACAGGCGCTTTACCGTGTGGGGCCTTCCAGCCGACTTGGCAGAAGGCCCCGCATGCAGTGCTCACTTACCGTGCATTAAAAACGTAGCGGTCCAGGCGGTCGCACGCCTCCCTTACGCGCGAAAGCGGCAGCGCCAGATTCACGCGAATGTGGCAGGGTCCGTGGAACGGGCGGCCGTCCTGATACCCCACGCCCACGCGCGCCCCCTCGTCGAGCAGCCACTGAATATCGCGGCCATGCTCGCGGCACCACTCGGCGCAGTCAATAAACACCATGTACGTGCCCTGCGGACGTGAAAACGCGACGCCCTTCCAGTGTTTTTCTGCATACGTGCAGAAGTACTCGATATTGCCGGCAAGCACCTGGTTGAGCTCGTCCACCCACTCGTAGCCCTGCGGCTGGTAGGCACCGATAAGCGCATGCATGGAGAGGACATTCATTTCGTTGTAGTGGGTCTTGTTGGACACGGTGCACATGCGGTCGCGCAGCGTCTCGTTGTAGATAATGTGGTAGCTGCCGACCAAGCCCGCCAGGTTAAACGTCTTGCTCGGCGCATAGAGGGCAACCGTGCGCATGCGGGCATCCTCGCTCACCGACTGCGTCGGGATATGCTTGTGCCCCGGCAGGATGATATCGGACCAAATCTCATCCGAGATCACCACGCAATCGTGCTGGCGATAGATGTCCATGGCACGTTCAATCTCATCGCGCTCCCATACGCGGCCGCAGGGATTGTGCGGCGAGCAGAACACCGCGGCATGAATGTGGTTTTGGGCGAGTTTGCACTCCATGTCCTCAAAGTCCATGCGCCACACGCCCTGATCGTCGAGCTTAAGCGGGCTGTGGACAATACGATAGCCCGCGGCTTCGATAGACTTGGTAAAACCAATGTAGGTAGGGCTGTGGACCAGCACCGCATCGCCTGGCTGGACATACGCGCGCAGCGTCGACACGACACCGCCCAGCACGCCGTTTTCGTAGCCGATATGTTCAGGACGCAGACCCTCGACGCCATTGCGGCGGCTCTGCCATTCGATGATGCGGTCGAAGTACTCGGGACGCGGATTGAAATAGCCGAACATGGGGTGCTGGGCACGCTGAATGATGTGCTCCTGGACCGTGGGCACCGTGGCAAAATTCATATCGGCCACCCACATGGGAATGCGGTCGAAGCCCTCGTCGGGTGCGTTCGGAGCCATACCGGGGATCTCACCCCAAGAGTCAACGGCGATGGAGTCCATGCCGTGGCGGTCGATAAGCGAGCTAAAGTCGTATTTCATGCTGAACTCCCGTGCAAAGTGATTGTTTTGGTAGGCGTTATTGTCCACCAGCACGGGCGATTTTGGCATGGGGTTTGGCGCTTAATTTGACGGGTGCGGACGAATGGCTGGTTAGTCTTGCGCGTCGTTGACGGCGACCACGGTTAGCTGGGTTTTATCGACCGTAAAAGATATGTCGAGCCCGGCAAAGGCCAGGTGATAGACGCGGTTTGGCTCGTACTTGCTGCCTGCGCGGCGCGGGTCTTGGCGAAGGACCTCGACCAAGCCGGGGAGCTTTGCGGGCGAGACCATATCCTGCAGCGCCTGCGGGAACTCGATGTCGAGCTCTTGCCACGGAGCATCCTCAATCCAGCCGCCCGTTGCATCCGGATGACAGTCCGCAAACGGAATGTAGGGCTTAATGTCGTAGATGGGCGTGCCGTCGCGCAGGTCGGCCCCCAACACATGGATGATGGGACCATCGTCGGTAAGCTCCACGCGGTCGAGCTTGACGCAGGTGAGCCCAATGGGATTAGGGCGAAACGGACTGCGCGTGGCAAACACACCCACGCGCTCGGCTCCGCCCAGACGCGGCGGGCGCACGGTTTTCGACCATTTTGCGTTGGTTCCGGACCTGTTCCGCGTCTTGGCATCGGCGGCTATGTCCTTAGCCGTGCCGCCGGGTGTGCCGTTTTCAAAACGCCACAGCAGCCATAGGTGAGAGAAGGAGTCCAGGCCCTCAACTGCTGCATTGGAGGCAAATTCCGGCTCAAAAACGATGCGTCCCTGCAGATGAGGCGCCAAAAAGCTGTTGCGCGGAATGCCGAACTTCTGCGGCAGATCAGTATGTATGTGTGCGATAGGTTCCATGCCGGTCATTGTACGGCATGGAGGCGTGGGGCATTGCGCGCAATTCTTCGCCACGGTCCCCCGTCGTGCAACCAACGGTTGCTTGGAAGGGTGCCTGCCGCCGCGTATGCTTAAGCCGTCAACCAGCAGAAAGGAGCCGCTATGGCCTTTGCAGAAAAGCTCATCGCTGTCCGTCGCGTCCATCACCTTACCCAGGAGCAGCTCGCCGCCAAGCTCTTCGTCACGCGCCAAGCCGTCAGCCGTTGGGAACGCGGCGAGGTCACACCGGGCATCGACATGATGAAGCTCATTGCCGCCGTAACCGGCGAGCCTCTGTCTCATCTGCTTGAAATGCCCGAGCACTATTGCCAGAGCTGCGGCATGATACTCACGCCCAACGACTGCGGCACCGATGCCACGGGCGCCACGACCGACCATTACTGCAAGTGGTGCTACGACCGCGGCAAGTACACCTACGACACCACCATGGAGGCGATGATCGAGGATTGTGCCCCGCGCCTGGCACAAAACACCGGCATGTCGCTCGACGAAGCCGTCTCGCTCATGGGCGCCGTCCTGCCGCAACTGGAGCGCTGGCGCACCGTGCAGGAAAACGAGGAATGCTACGGCGCCGAGGCTCGAGCTCGCTATGGCAATGAGGCTATCGATGCAGCAAACGAAACGTTACTGGATATGGATCCTCAGACATGGAACGACATGAAGGAACTTGAACGCGCCATTTTGGGCCAGCTCTCGATTGCCATGGGCATTGGCGACTCAGAGAGTAACGAGGCCCGCAAACTTGTCGCAATGCACCGTCGATGGATTGGCCTTAATTGGGGACACAAGCCCCAGAACGAAGCGTATCTGGGCCTCGCCCACGGCTATCTTGCCGACCAGCGCTTTGTTGACTACTACGACAAGCCCTGCGGCACCGGAGCCACGGCGTTTCTGGTCCAGGCCATCGAGTCGTCGTTGACGCGCGCATAGACCGCGGCTGCTTTGGGTATTTCAATCGAAACCTCAACCGATTGGAGACCCATGGCTACTAATCATGAGCTCACGCTGTACGTTATGACCGGCTGCCCGTATTGCATAAAAGTCAAGCGATTCCTTGCCGATAACGGTGTGACCATCCCCGAGCGCAATATCTCGACCGATACCGAAGCCGAGCAGACACTCATCGCCGTAGGCGGAAAGCGCCAGGTTCCCTGCCTGTTCATCGACGGCAAGCCACTCTACGAGTCGAGCGACATCATCGCATGGCTGCAGGAGAATCTGCTCTAGTACGCACGCTCTGTCCGTCCAGGGCCCCAGCCCATACGACCCAAACATGTACACCAGCATCCAAAGTCGACATTTTTCGACATCTTTGGATGCTGGCGTACAGCTTTTGGGTAGTCATGGACGCTCTTAGCCGGCTAATTGTTTGAGGCGACCTTTGGATTATGGCTGTTTGACGCCTCTGGAAAGGTTTCCGAGAGGGCTGTGGTCAAAAAAGGGCAAATATGAGTACTGCTACCTGTTTAGTAGCAGCGATTTTGATCACTTCAGGAACTATTCAACGTTCCATACGTCCGTAGACGACGCTATTTCTCCTCATATGTTCAATAAAAGTAGCTCCTAATGGGAACAAATCTCATCAGGAGCTACTATTTATAGCAAAATAAATGCAACTATAATGGCAACAGTACTCATATTTGCCCTTTTTTGACCACGACCCTCCAGAATAGCCGCTGAGGACGACACTAAATGACAAAATCCGGCACTTGGACGTTCTTATATGACTAGTCATTGAAGGACACCTAACGACTACTCCCATTCGCGACACACTGTGTCGCGAATTAAGCTGGTCCCATTATCGAAGACCAGTGAGAGCTCCTGCTCAGAATCTCGATAGCTTAATAAAGCGCTCCCCTCCGGAAGTTCAATGAGCATCCAAATTCCAGGCTGAAAAGCAAAGGAGTATCGAAGCCGTCAATGCTCATTTCCTATCGAACACGCGGGTCAAAACAAGCTAATTAGCCTGATAAACTGTTTGTATTTTTGTCTACAAAACTGTATACAAAAAGAGTATCCGTTGACCTCTGCTCGACATTATGCCGATCGATAGGAGGCGCTATGGACGCTAAGCAGCTCGAAAAGATGATGGGATTTGCCCCTGGAGAGTTGGAGAAAACCGCGGAAGCCTACGAAAAAGATGAGTGGCCGAAAGGTCGCACCATCAAGTTGGGAAGGCCACCAATCTCTGATGAGCCAAGCGTTGTTTTATCGGCACGTGTGGGCGAATCGGTTCTTGAAGCGTTTGATGCAAAAGCAAAGCGCCATGGGCAAACACGTACGGAGCGACTCAGGGAGCTCATCACACTCGATGCGATGATTGCCTAGTCACCCTCCGAACCCAAACATGTACGCCAGCATCCAAAGTCGACATTTTTCGACATCTTTGGATGCTGACGTACAGTTTTTGCGGGTAGTCATCGAGGACGTTCTTAAATGACTAGTCGCTAAAGAACGTCCCCGATGACTAACTAGCCGCGGAAGCGAGCTATGGGTGCGAGTGGCTGCTCGCGAAAGACCCGCTCGACGGCGGCGCGGTATTCGTCGACCTTTTTGGTCTTACGTACGAGCTTGTGAACGGTAGCGGGGTCGGCGAAAGCGCACTTGGCGTAGAACCACCACTCCTTCATACGAAAGACCGCGTTGCCGCCAATCTCTTCTGCATAGACCGCAAACAGCGTGTCGTGGAAACGCTGCAGTTCGGTTGCCGTGGCAGCAGGACCGCCCTTAACCATGCGAGCCAGCGCGGGGTTCGCGAGCAGGCCACGCCCTAGCATTACATGGCGCGTGTCGGGATAGGCCTCCGCCAGCGCGTCCATATCCTCAAGATCGAAAATGTCGCCGTTATAGGCCACCGGAAACGGCGCACGCTCCAGCGTCTCGCCGTAAAACTCCTTGCGCGGCGAGCCCGTATAACGGTCCTTCTGTACGCGCGGGTGCACAATCAGCTCTGCCAACGGCATGCGGCAATACAGATCGAGCACACGTTCATACTCGTCATCGCGTTCCAACCCCAGCCTGGTCTTTACCGATACCGGCAACGGCGACCGCTCGCACACATCGCTTAAGAACGCCTCGAGCTCGTCGAGATTGCGCAAGAAACCCGAGCCCTTGCCCTTGGCGACAACCGTTCCCGAAGGGCAACCCAAGTTGAGATTGACCTCGCGGTAGCCCATGTCGGCGAGCACCTGTGCCGCCCACACAAACTCGTCCGCGTTCTTGGACATCAGCTGAGGCACTACGTTGAGCCCCTGGTTATTGGCAGGATCGATCTCCTTAAACGCCTTGCCGCCAAAGCGATTTCCCACCCGCGGCGGCGGCAAAAACGGCGTGTAATAGCAATCGAGCGCGCCGAAGCACTCCGCATGCACGCGACGGAACACATGCCCGGTTATCCCCTCCATAGGGGCCAACGATAGAATCATCTACTCTTCTCTCATATCAACGAACGTGACAAAGGGACTGTCCCTTTGTCGCATTATTCGGAGCGCAGGGCTTCGACGGGGTCCTTCTTGGATGCGCTGCGGGCAGGCAGCAGGCCGGCAACGACCGTCAACAGCACCGAAATTGCAATGAGCACCAGCGCATCCTGCACGGGCAGGCTCATCAGATTGGGTACCTGTTTGGCAGTAAGCGCCCAGGCATTAACCGGAAAGCTCACGGCCACCACGACGACAACAGCAAAGACGCCGGCAATGAGGCCCTCGATAAAGGTCTCGGCATTGAATACGTTGGCCACGTTGCGCTTCGACGCGCCGATCGCGCGCAGGATGCCGATCTCCTTCTTGCGCTCCAGTACGCTGATGTAGGTGATGATGCCGATCATGATGGAGCTCACCACCAGGCTGATACTCACGAATGCGATGAGCACCAAGCTGATGGTGTTCACGATGTCGGTCACCGAACCCATGATGATGCCCATGTAGTCTGTGTACGAAATTGCCCGATCATCGTGGCCAGCGGCTTTGACCTGCTTGTTGTACGCATCGATGTGATCGAGTACGCGCTCCTTGGCCTCAAAGTCGCGCGGGAAAATCTTAACCGAGATGGGATCGGCCTCGTCCACATAGCCCAGTGCGGCCAGATTGTTATCATAGGTGAGCTTCGACACCTTGGCATAGCTCATCATGAGCGAACTCAGGTCCTCGGCGTCCATGTTGAAGTGGATGGCATGAGCAAAGGCACTCGCATCCACGCGCATGGCGCTCGCCAGGTTAGCAAAACTCGACGACATCTGCGTCGCCATCTGGCCCATGAGCTCTGCTGTGCCTGCCTTGAGCTGAGCTGACACCGTCGCCGCAATCTGATCGCTGATCGACTTCATCACCTGATCCATAGCCTGCTGCAGATACGGAGCCAGCTGCTTTTGCACATAGTCGGTCATCGCCTGCTGCAGACGCTCGGCCGGGGCATCGCCGCCGAGCGCTTTGAGCTGGGCCAGGATTTGCTGGGCTGTGTCATCATTCTCAAGATACGTCGAGAATGCGGCAGAGAGCTTTGACGCGTCCTTAAGATCATCGGGCGACAGCGCCTTAAACTGATCAGACTGCAAAAAGCCCTCAAACAGCTGGTTGGCTAGTGTTCCCACCTGCTGCATTTGCTCGGGCGTGAGTTCCAGACCGTCAAAGATACCCGAGAAATCTGGGGTTGGCGCTTTTGCCATGATGTCGCTGAAGTCGATGTCCTTGCCAACGCCCGAAAGGTCAATGTCCAGCCCGGACAAGTCAAGACCCGACAGGTCCATACCGCCGGCAACACCCGAGAGCGCGGAGGTATCGAACGAGAACGCGCTCTTGAGCGCCGCCTCGTCCACACTGAACATGCTGCCCAGATCAACGCCTTGCTTGGCCTCGCCTTGCAGTTCGTCGAAGGTTTTGCCCGTAAAGACATCCGTCTCGGGGTGGGCGAGTTGCTCCTGCACAATCTGCGAATCGGCGGCGCGCTCCATAAGCTGGCGAGTCAGTGCATGCGTATAGGCAATACCCGGAGACAACGCGCTCGCGTTGGCGGTCTCGCTAGGTCGCACCACACCCACAATGTGCACGTCGATACCGTCGGCAACCTTGGCCGTCATAAAGTCGGCATCGTCAGACATGTCAGTCCACATGCCGGTCTCTTCGTTTTTGCGATAGGCATCGGCCGGCGACAGCACCTTAAACGTCGTGGACAGCGCATCGTCGTAGGTAAATTCGGTGCCGGTCTCGGGCGTTTCGACCCCACCGTCAGCCGTCATAGCGCTGTTTACAAGATCGTTGAGCTCATTGATATCCAGCGCGCCGATGCTGTAGAGCGTGTAGTCACCCACCGTGCCACGACTCGAGAGCACCATTACGGCTTCGTTGGCGGACGTGGGCCAATGACCGGCGACGACATCGTACTGACTGTCGAGCAGGCTCTGGTCGTCGATCATCTCGTTAAAGACCGAGGTTCCCATGGATTCCATGCTCACCGTTGCCGCCGAGCTCGCGCCTCCGCTCATGGCCTCGGTCATGGCGTTGGGCACCAGCCGGACAGGCTTCTCATCGCCCTTGCCGGCACGATAGACAACCGGCGATACACCGTAGCCGTACTGAATGGCGTTGACCTCTTTATCGATGCCGTCGCCACCGGCATCGAGCCATGCCTTAAAGCTCGTCATGTCGTTGGACTTAACGCTCGCAAACATATCCTTTACGGCCGTGACCACAGGAATCTTATCGGTTCCTTTAGCCTTGCCGCCGGCACTGTCGTCGGATGAATCCACGTTTTCAGGCGAGTCATCATCCGCAGCCCCCTGTCCGCCCATCATGGACGACAGGTCGTAATCCTGCTTGGAGATGGTGAGCGGGTAGCTCGAGAGCGTATCCTCCTCGACCTTTTTGATGTAGCCGTTTACGCCGTTGGACAGCGCCAGAATCGCCGCGATACCGATAATGCCAATCGAGCCCGCAAAGGCCGTCATGGCCGTGCGGCCCTTCTTGGTCATGAGGTTTCGGGCAGAAAGCCCCAACGCCGTCACAAAGCTCATCGAGGTTTTGCGCGTAGGCTTTGCCTCGCGACGCGCGACCTTGGCAGCATCGAAGGGATCGGAATCGTCGGTGATCTTGCCGTCCGCCAGATTGACGATGCGCGTGGCATATTGGTACGCCAGCTCGGGATTGTGCGTGACCATGATGACTAGGCGGTCGCGCGCCACGTCCTTGAGCAGGTCCATGACCTGTACGGATGTCGTTGAATCCAAAGCGCCGGTCGGCTCGTCTGCCAGCACAATCTCGGGATCATTAATCAGGGCGCGGGCGATGGCCACGCGCTGCATCTGCCCGCCCGAAAGCTGGCTCGGGCGCTTGTTAACGTGCTCGCCCAAGCCGACTTTCTCCAACGCCTCGCGCGCACGCTGGCGGCGCTCGGCATGCCCCACGCCCGTGAGCGTGAGCGCCAGCTCCACGTTTTCCAAAATGGTCTGATGCGGAATGAGGTTATAGCTTTGGAACACAAAGCCGATGCGGTTGTTGCGGTAGGCATCCCAATCGCGGTCGCGGAAGTCCTTGGTCGAGATGCCGTCAATCAGCAGGTCGCCAGAATCAAAGTGGTCAAGTCCGCCGATAACGTTGAGCATCGTGGTTTTGCCCGAACCCGAGGGACCCAGAATGGCCACGAACTCGTTATCGCGAAAAGACAGGCTCACGCTGTCGAGCGCCACCTGCGTAAACGACTGCGTAACGTACCTTTTGCAAATACCTTTGAGCTCCAGCATGGACGGCAACCTCTCCTGCGCAGGCACCCTGCCCGCTCTCCTCCGCCGTTCGTATTCGACGCGTTTGTCCTACTCTATCCCCATTTTTTGCCGACGCCAGTGAGGAATGTAACAAACCGCGCCAAAAAACGAACGGGACGGCGCCCAAAAGAAGAGGTCCCGAGCGGGACCTCTATATGGTGGAGCTTATCTTGGAAGGTAGCAGACTACTTCGCACAGCGGTGCACGATCATCGCCATGCTTTACGCGTTTTCTACTGCTCGCTATTCGCAATCGCCTGGTCGATAAGCTTGTCGAGCGCTGCGCGCTGCTCAGCGGAGCTGATGGCGCCCACGATGGGCTCCCCTACGATGTTGCCATTCTGATCGATGACATACGTTGTCGGGAACGAGAACAAATTTGACGTAAACTTACCGGCCTCGCTATCCGACTTGAACCAGATGTTCTTATATGTCACGCCCTTCTTGCTCAGTACGTCCTTGGCATCTGCAATCTCGCCCTTGTTGCCATCGAGCGTAAAGGAATTGACGCCCACGACCTGACCGCCCTTCTCGGCAAGCTTTTTGTTCAGCTGCTCCAGATCGCCCAGCTCGCCCACGCACGGCTTGCAAGTGGTAAACCAAAAGTTCATGACGGTGACCTTGTTCTTAGAGAACAGCTCGTCGCTGCTCACGTCGTTGCCGTCCAGGTCCTTGCCCGTAAAGCTGGGGAACTTCGTCGCCTCGCTCGAAGCATTGGCACCAGCCGTCATGCCAGCGGTCGAAGCGTCGACGCTCTCGCCTGCGCTCGGCGTGCTTCCACAGCCGGGGAACTCCTTCTCCAAGCTCTCGAGCTTGTCCTCGATTTCCTTGATCTGCTGCGCACCGGCCTTGAGCGTCTTAAGCTCATCCGCCGTAAACTCATCCTTGGCGCCGTCGATGGTCTTGAGCAGGAAATCGCCGTAATTGCTGCCGTCCTCAATCATTGTCGAGTCTTTATTTGCCGCATTGAATACCTTTTCCCACAGCGCGTTATCACTCGAAAAGATCTCGTTCTCCTTCTGCATGAGCTTCGCATACAGCTCGGCGGCCTCGTCGGCATTGGCCGGCTTCTGCGCAGTGAGTTCTGCGATCTTAGGATCGGAGCTCGCAGATTCGCTCACATTGCCACCGGGCGCCGAACATGCCACAAGGCACAAGGCCAATACCGGCACCATAAACAGGGCCGCAATCTTAGAAAGCTTCATAGTCATTCCTCCGTTTTGTCGAAGCTTGTTTACTTTTTATCGGCGGTCAAGGGAAGCTTTTCCGCCGACACATCCAGGCCATAGCGATAGCTGATGGCATCGACGGGACAGGCCCCGATGCACTTTCCGCACCGGATACATTCGGCATGATTGGGCGCGCGGACCACATCAACGTCCATCTGACAAACCCTTGAACACTTGCCGCACGAGACACATTTGCATGCGTCAACCCGAATCCCCAGTAGGGACACCCTATTCATGAGCGCATAGAATGCGCCGAGTGGACAAATCCATTTGCAGAAGGGGCGGTAGAACAAAACGCTCAGCACTACCACGGCAATGAGAACGGCAAGTTTCCAAGTAAAGAGATGTCCCAACGCAGATCGAATGCCGGCGTTGGCAATGGCCAGCGGAATGGCGCCCTCGAGCACACCCTGCGGACAGATGTACTTACAAAAGAACGGGTCGCCCATGCCCACGTCGTTGACCACCAAGACGGGCAGCAGCACCACGGCAAACAGCAGCACGACGTACTTGATGTACGTGAGCGGCTTGAGCTTTTTCGTGGAGAACTTTTTGCCGGGAATCTTATGAAGCAGCTCCTGCAGCCAGCCAAACGGGCACAGAAAGCCGCATACAAAGCGCCCCAGCAGCACGCCGAGCAAAATGAGCGTACCGGTAACATAGTAAGAAAAGTTGAACTTGGATGAACCTACCACCGACTGGAACGACCCGATGGGGCACGCACCCGATGCCGCGGGGCACGAATAGCAATTAAGTCCAGGTACGCAGACTGTTTTTCCCGCGCCCTGATAGATGCTTCCTTTGGCAAAATTTGGCAGGTGAATATTGGTGACCAGCGTCGCCGCCGCCTGAATGAATCCGCGAAATCGGGCCAAAACATGCGACGCAGTGTTTTCTCTTTTATCCAATTCCGATACACTCCAAGCACAGCCTAATCGCTTTGGCCAGCACGGCATCCGCCTCGCCACGCATAACGCCAAAGCACACCATGGCAATTCCGACGATCAACAAAGCGACCTGTACCACGGGTTTTACCGCTTTGAACAACCCAACCACTCCTTTCGTTACGCGACCATTGGACCATATCGACTATAAAATCCGTGTTAAGCGCGATTTGGAATGTGCAAGGAGACTGTTATGCGTATTTTGATCGTCGAAGACGAGCGAGCACTGTGCGATGCAATCGCGCGCAGCTTGCGAAACTTGGCGTACAGCGTCGACTGCTGCCACGACGGACAGGAGGCGCTCGACCTGCTGAGCGTCGAAGTCTTTGACCTCGTGGTACTCGACCTCAACCTTCCCCGTATCGATGGCATGACCGTGCTCAGGGAACTTAGGAAAACCGACTGCGAGACCAAGGTGCTGATTCTGTCCGCACGTGGCGAAGTATCCGATAAAGTCGCCGGACTCGATGCCGGCGCCAACGATTACCTTACCAAGCCGTTTCATCTTGACGAGCTTGCGGCAAGGATCCGCAGCCTTACCCTCAGGCGCTTTGCACAAAGCGACATAGTATTAACCTGCGGAAAGCTCCGCTTTGACACCAAGGCGCGCATCGCTTCCGTGGACAGTGAGGCTTTATCTCTTACGCGCAAGGAAACGGGAATCTTGGAATACCTGATGCTTAATCAGGGGCGACCGGTAAGCCAAGAGGAGCTTATCGAGCACGTTTGGGATAGCAGCGTGAACAGCTTTAGCAACGCAACCCGCGTTCACATCTCGTCACTCCGCAAAAAGCTACGCAGCGCTTTGGGATACGACCCGATTCGCAATCGGATTGGAGAGGGCTACGTTATGGAGGATAGCGAATGAAAGGGCTTTCGCTGCAATGGCGCATAACGATTATGACGGCACTGCTCACGTGTGCAGCATGCGTGCTGACGAACTGCCTGGTCGGCTATACGGGCATGCGCTACATGGATGCCATCGGCAGTAACATCTCGGCCTTTAACGCAACCGGCGAAAATTCGCCCCAGGCGTTCGACCCAACGAAAGCGACCCCCGATGACGAGGTCACGATCGTCGTAAACGACGCACAGGAGTCTTTTGGCACGACAGCCTGGTACATCACGGCTGGAGTAACACTCCTTGGCGGCGCGCTGGCATACTTTGTAAGCGGCCGTGCACTCAAACCGCTACGGGCTTTTGCGGCCCAGGTCGAGCGTGTGCAGCCTGACAACCTAAGCGAAATCAGGCTCAGTGAAGATGTGCCCATCGAGCTACAACGATGCAGCGCCTCTTTCAACGACATGATCGCCCGTCTTGGCGAAGGGTTCTCTGCACAGCGTCAGTTTACCGGCAACGCCGCACACGAGCTGCGCACCCCGCTCGCCCTTATGCAAGCACAGATTGAACTATTCATCTCCGAGCACTCCGGTTTGCAACCCGAAACGGCCGAGCTGCTCGGCCTGCTACAAGAACAAACCGAGCGCATGTCTCGAATGGCCAAGGTATTGCTCGAGATGAGTGAGCTCCGCAGTGTTCCTTGCGAGGACGATGTGGAACTTGGTCCCTTGTCCGAAGAGGTCCTCACCGACCTTGCACCACTTGCCGAAAATAAGGGCATAGCCCTCAATTGTGCTGGAGACGCTCTAGTAATCGGGAGCGACACGCTCCTCTATCGGCTGGTGTTTAACCTGGCCGAAAACGCTATCCGCTATAGCCGCACCGACTCAAGCGTTACCGTCTCCATCTGCGACAACGACAGCCACGTGTTCCTGCGAGTCGAGGACCAGGGCCCGGGAATACCCAAGCAGTACCGTGAGAGCATCTTCCAACCGTTCTTTCGTCTAGACAAATCCCGCAGCAGGGCATACGGCGGCGCAGGACTCGGACTAGCGCTCGTTTGGGAGATTGCAGCTCTTCACGGTGGCACAGTAGAGGTCGAAACAAGTTCCGAGAACGGGACCACCATGCTCGTAAGCCTTCCAAAACGATCCGCAGCGTCAACCGAGCAGTAAAACGAAAGGGGTCCCGAGCAACAGGAGTACAATTGCTGCTATTGTTGCCAGCTGTTGGGAGATGGAAGATGGACTGCGATGGCTACCCATGCGTT
>UQPP01000017.1 GCA_900543025.1 uncultured Collinsella sp. | reverse complement strand
AGGGCGTGCCCGTGGTGGTCTACGAGCCCACGCTGGACGCGCCGGAGTTCTTCGGTTCAGAAGTGACCCACGACCTGGAGGCCTTCAAGGCTGGCTGCGACGTGATCGTCGCCAACCGCTGGAGCGACGAGCTCGCGGACGTGGCGGACAAGGTGTACACGAGGGATCTGTTTAAGAGGGATTAGGGGAGAGGGTTTCCAACCGCGATTTTTAGCCTTATCTACAAGTCGCATTGTCAAGAAAGAGGTCATATCGGCTAACGCCGATATGACCTCTTTTGGTATAAGTCTGATTCCTTTTGCAGCTGGTGAGCGATGCGTTGTATATAGCATGTTAAGCAACGAGCACCATTTTCCCTGCTTTTAGCCTTGAGCACCAAGAACGGGACATCGCCCGTGCTGCAATCGACTGCGTCGGGCCTCTTAATTCAGCCCGACAGGCTTCCGACTTCGTGGCTCAGCCAATGCGTCAACTCCGCGTGGGTTATCCCAAACATTTTGCAAAGCATCATGCTTGCATTGGTGACGACGAGGTTGAAGTACATAGCGGAGCACGAGTGTGTAAGGAGGGGGGGCATCCGGATATGTCAGAGCTGGAAGAGACGGATGAGTTGAACAAGAATACGGAGCGTTAGATTAGTCCGCACGGGTTGTTAGGCTAAGCTCGGATGTTGCCTTTGTTTATATTTGACGTCTTAACCTTCGATGTGAAAGAAGAGGTCTATGCACCGTTTATCCTGCTGGTCTGTTCTCCCTATGATTCGCCTTGTCCGTGGTTTTAAAGAACAAAAGTGGGCTGAGCAGTTTTTGCGTGGCGATATATACATGAATACCCTAGGGTATTTTTGGAATGAGGGAAACATGGAGCAGCAGGACTTTCTTGAGGGGGCCTGCGCATCTTTTGACCCCCATATCATGCGGGGCTTTCCTAAAGATTTACTCGGTGTCCTTGCAAAAGAATCGTATGCAATACCGAGAGGCGCAGGCTACTGTAATGTGTGCTGCTTTTCGTGTGTTCTCATTAAGCAAGTAGATACGAGAGTCGACTTAATTGAATTGCCCGATCCGGGCCTTGACCTTGGTTCATGGATTGTGGTTATTGACAATCCCTGTGAACTTAGATCTAGGCTTAGGGCAGTCGTTCTGCAATTAGGTTATGACTTTGTAGCTGCTCCGGTTGAATATAGAGATAGCGTTCAGTTGAATCCCTCTGAAGTAGTTAAATCAACAATGGATTTAAAATCTCATGATCCATTACCTGCTTATATGGTTTTTCCAAATGGGGTTCCACATTTTAATGCAGGAGTGTTTGTAAAGAATGTTCGTTATGCAAACCAAGCTGAATGGCGTATCGCCGTTAATAGGAATGAACGGTCATATGAGCCTCTAATTCTTAAGCTTGGCGATTTGACTGATATCGCTCATTTGATTAGGAGAACGGAACTTACTGATGATCTGCAACGGGTGCACGGTTGTTCAGTCCCCTATTTGACTAGAGGGTGCTTTGGAACGAAGACTTCTCAAGAACTATCTCAGGATCTCTTTAAGTTAGGTAATGAGGAGCTTTTCATTACGCTGACGGTTGGTTAGCACTCAATTGACCAGGATAAAAGGAGATACTACTGCTGGCCGATGTTGGTGCTTACATTCCATGCAATAGGTTTTTCGATTCCGGCAGAAGTGCTCTTAGTGTTGTCACTCGAGAAAAGTCCGGGCAGATGGCTCTTAATCAACCCGGTTCGGATCTGTCGTAATTGGAGCTATTCAGACTCAGCATCACAGCCTGTATCACGCCTCTTCTCGATCAGCTTTTTAGCGAGTTCGAGGACGCTCTCGTCGTAATATGGCCAGTCTACGAAGTTTTCGAGGTGCCCGCGGCCAGTTGCGGCCGACAGCTCATCGTTTATCTTGAGCGTAATCGCGACGAGCAAGGTCAGCATGCGATACGAACGCGAAGAATACTGCGGGAAATCGCTATGACCCCAACCTCTGGGGTATTATTGGATTTTGCTCAGCTTGCAGTGGCTTTGCCGACTATTATTTGGGCGGAAACTATTCCAAGCTGTCCATTACCGTTTATTGAGTCAGGGAATTCTTGATTTAATTGCTTAGAGAGTAAGTAAACAAAGGCAAAATACATGTATCTACCTGATAATGAAATCAAATCTTTGATCGACAACGATGTTCTATACAATGCCAAGCTCGAGAATGTGCAGCAAGTAAGTTACGACTTGACCATAGCTGAATTTCACGATAAGGGCATGCGTTGTGACACGGTCGATGTCAAGCCGGGAAACTCTATCTTTGTCTCAACAGAAGAAAAGATATGCCTTCCAAAAAATCTTGTAGCACAGGTTTCTCTTCGAAACAGCTGGATTCGTAAGGGCTTATTACTCGATAGCCCAGTTTATTTTCCCGGGCATAATACTCATATTTATTTTCGTATTACTAATCTCGCCGGAGAAACAGTCAAGCTCAAGAAAGCTGATGGACTTGCTCAGATTTATTTCCTGCAGATTAAAGGTAATGTTTCGAATGATTATATAGGAGATTTTAGTGACGAAGCAAATGCGGCAGTTATCGGAGATATGGACGTGTTCCAAGCCGATGAAAAACGAATGAAAAAGGCCGTTAAGCCGATCGAATCTTTAGAGCAACATATTTACGTTAACGTTCTTGCTCTCCTTGCCATATTTGTTGGAATTAGCACTATTTCCCAATCTTCACTTAAGTTGGCTGACCAAGCTTCCTTAATTGGAGCCACTCTTGTCCAGTGTGCGTCTTTTTCAGTTTTGTTCTTATTGATTACACTGCTCATGCCGAATAAAAAGAAACCCTGGGTATACTTAATTCCGATGGCTATTGCCATTGCCTGCATTTTCTTTTTGCTTAAGCATTAAGCTTGGGAAATGGGGCCGCTATTTATCTGGAACGCCGTTTCCAAGTGATTGGAGTAGCGCCATGACAATTTATATCGCTGCTAGATACAATGAAAAGGAACGTAACGAAAAAATTGCCCTTGCTTTACGCAAGCAAGGTTTCTCATCCATACTTCCTCGTAAGTTTCGCATGCGCGCAGATACGCGAGAGAAATCTAAATACATATATAACGAGTGTTTAAAATCACTTAATCGGACGTCGACTCTATTAGTCATTTCTCCATTTGGACGTGATGTTGCTTTTGAGATTGGCTATTTCCAGCATTTACGGGAATCTTTATCGACAGACTCCACGCGTACGATGCACATCGTACGTTTCAATACCGATACTACAAGAGCTATTCAAGATGATATGATTTCAAATGCTATCGACTATGAGAGCGATGATTTCAAAGAAATCTGTAACTATTTGTCTCGGTATGAAACGAAAACCTTTCCCATTCCAAAAAAGAAAAGAAACTATAAAAAGAAATTCCGCTCGGATGCTGAACTACGGATTAGTTGATCTTTTTACAAACGATAGCAACCTAAAGCGATTTTGGATGGTTGATTTCCTTGGATGAAGTTTCTAAGCATTTGCGGCCGCTTGTAACTGAAAGATTGAGTTATAAGCGGCCGCTTTTTACTGCGAAATCACGCCCATTGGTCATGCGGATTGGGCAAATTAGATTCGTAAGACAAGCATCAAGATAAAATCAGTAATCCGAGGGCCATTTCGGCTCCGTCATTATTATGAATCGGGTACCAGTGCAAGCAATCATCGATAATTGTAGTTGGCTAAAAATCGAACTCAATTGCAATTCACTGCCCATTAATCAGGCATATGCTTCACATCGGAAACTCCATTTTAAGAATAGGAAATAGAAATGGTGATCCTGGTTTCATGCATCATCGATCAAAATCTTGATCTTAGAGATTCCGTTCAATATCGAGGACTATTGAACGGAACGGAATATCTTCTCGAGCTGGACCAAACGTTTGGGACAAAGCTGAGCATGCCAAAGAATTACTTTGTTGGAAATACTCAAAATTTAAATGTTTCCGAATTGCTTTCTCCTAACGGAACAATAGGATATCGCAGTAAAGCAAAAAACGGCGACAAACGGATGGGCGAATTTGAGGTTTGCTTTCGGAACGATAAGTTGCTATCGCTCGACTATTATGCGCAAGGTTCTGGCTTCGTTTTTGCTCGTGTTTTATTTGAAAGCAATGTCATGAATAAGGAGGAGGTGAACAAGAACGTCAATGCATACATTAGCTTTGCGACCAATGTCGTATCAAACTACATTTTGGTATTAAGGTATCTAACGAGTTCTAACGTCTTAAAACCCTTTGATAGGTTTTCCTCGCCAGGGCATCGAATCTACGCTGCTCTCGATAATCCATTCGCAAAGCTGGATGACTGTCCTCAATTAACTTCTACTTGTAACAACATTGTATTTCCAGTAAGAGATGAATCTGAGCCATACTTCATCTGCCCTGATAACATAAATATCGAGGACTTTATTTATGAGGGAAAGAGTATTTCGGTTGAAGACCAGTTACTGCTGGAAGCAAAAACACTTGCATATAATAACTCCTCTTTCGATACTGCAATTGTCCTGATCGAATCCTCTTTTGAGTTATTTGCCGCACGTTATTTAAAAGAGAAGTGCTCAGATAAAGGAATTGCAAAACTGACTTCACCGTCAGGAAGGCCTCGGCGATGCCCTTATGCTCGCGTGATTGATCACTCGAATATTGAAACACTATTAGACAATGTGGCGCTTCAGGTCCTTGGTTACGTTCTCAATAACAGTGATGCCTATTCTTACTGGACAAATAATTGCAAAAAAGTCAGAAACAGAATCGTGCATAGAGGCGAGATTGGACACTCGCTAAACGATGTTAAGCTAGCCTTTCAAGCGACTGCTAATTTTAAGCAAGAAATCGTTTTGTGCGGCGAAGATGAAGCCGGCTCATAAAACGTGCCCAGTTGGCTCTCGGAGTAAGTCTATTTAGTTTCACGTACGCATGTTCTGTCCCGAAGTACCCAGACCAGCCCTGTTTTTCTCGTAATATTTGATTCGATAAACAGCCTTGATATGGACTTAGAATTATTGCTTGCGCTTAACAAGCGTCAGACGCTCCCTCCTTTCACCGACTGGCAAAACGATTTACACCTATTTTTGTCAATTGATTACAGGCTTTTAGCTTGCCCGTGCCTTGATCTCGCTACACTAATAACTGCTGTTACCAGGTTGTTTTCTGGCGCAGTTTCCATTGGCTCTAGCGAAGATCGGAGCGGTTATGTTTGCTGCCGCGTTCCACACTAGCCGACACTACATCCTGTTTACCGTAATGGCCTGCCTTTGCGTTTTGCTGGGCGGGCCTTCTTATGCCGTGGGCGCAGACAGCCTGTTCATTGCGGGCGATACGTACTACGAGCCGGGCGTGTCGGGTCCCGGATGGGCTTGGACTGATGCCGATCATCTTGAGTTAACCGGCTATGTGGGCGAGGCCATCGGCGCCGACGGCGACCTGGTGGTGACGCTTGTGGGGCAAAACTCCATGGTCGAGACGCATGCGCCCGATGCGGATATTTCCATGAGCGGCATGGAGGTGTGGGGAAACCTTACGCTTCGCGGCTCCGGCTCGCTCACGGCGACGGGTTCGCAATGCGGGATCCATGTGTCCCAGGCGTTGGTGGTGGACGGCTGCACGGTCGATGCCAGGGCCGACGGAGCAGGTGTTCTTGACCAGACTGTTGCCGGCATTGCTGCAGGCAGCTTGACAGTACGTGGCGGAGGGCGCGTTGTTGCCGCGGGCGCGGGATCTGATGCGAGCTTACGCTTTTATGGCGTGCGCTTGCTCGACGAGGGATTTGGGGCAGACACGGCGAGCGAGACACTTGTCGTGGATGCGTCCTGGCTGGATGCGACCGGTACGGATGCCGGCGTTGCCTGCGATCGCGGGTCACTCGTGGCCGCGCACTTTGTGACGCCCGCAGGTGGAGTCTTTGGTGCTGCCGGCGTGGTGGATGCTGACGGGGCCGTGGCCACGCATGTGATGATCGAGCCCGATGGCGCCGTAGGCCCGGCAGGGGAGACCGATACACCCGGCGGCAAGGTGCCGGGGGATGGCACGGGCGAGCCTACTGGTGGCGCCGACCCTGCTGCGGGGCAACTCGGTGCGGGACCGGCGACGGACCCTGCGGTGAAACCCGCACCTACGTCGCCCAAGACAACGGTCACCAAGGCGACAGTCACCAAGACGACCAAGCCAAAATCCACTATGGTAACAACACCGGCGCTTCCCAAGACCGGCGACAGCTACTGGATAACTGCCTTCTTAACGCTATTCCTGCTGGGAACAGTGCTTCTGGGCGCCGCATTTCGCTGCTGATGCGGTACGACGCACTTGACTGCGATACAAGAGCTCTGTAGGAGCTTTAAGGGCAACGCTTTCGTCAAGAGAGCGTTGCTTTTTTTCATGCATGCAATGTCTAACGTGCAGCCATATGCGTTTCCGTAACAAGGACTTTCGCTTGTGGCAATACGCAAACATATGTTCTATACTTATACAAAAGGAATTGGTGAGAGGCGGTTAAATGAAAGCCAAGAGATGACATCGCGAGCAGCGTTGTTCGTTTAATAAATGAATCGGGGCGTAGCCCCTATCTATTCTTTGGCTCAGGCTTTTTTTCGTAGACATATGGGCACTGACGATTGAGACAGCCTACGCAGTCAGCCGGCAGGGTTCGGGTCTTATTGGATTAATTCAATTCACCTCGTGCTAAATCCACTCCGTTCTTTATACTCAAATGCAAACACTAAGGAGGTAGTCATGTTTTGGAGCTATGTACAGCTTGATGATGGCACCCAGTTTGCCTACTCAGAGACAAGAGAAGACGGAACCGTTCGCGTAGCCGTCGAGCGCCCGGTTGACTTTGGCTTTGACCATGCGGAATGCTTCTTGCCTGCGGTCAAATGGTTCAACGTCGAAGGATTTACTGCTGATGACCTCAATTTCTTGACAGAATTTGTTAGATCAAACGCCCCGTTTATCTTCGAGCTCGCCGAACGCCAAAAAGCCGGACCGGCGGTTTCGGCGCTGGCCCTCTGACGTTCTACTGTTGAACGGCAAATAACCCATGATTTCGACTACCGACATATCCACTGCCGTCTCCCGCGTGCTGACTCAATACGACGTCAGCGAAGCATATTTATTTGGCTCGTTTGCCCGAGGCGAGCAAACGCCCGATAGCGATATTGACTTGCGCCTAGTTTGCGGCAACACCATGACGTTCGGCACGCTTTACGAACTCTCCTATGAGCTCGAGATGGAACTTGGGCGAAAGGTCGATGTCGTCACCAACCCACCAGAGCACATGCGCCCGGCCTTCCGCAAAAGCATCGAGCAGGATGAGGTGCGTGTCTATGAAGCGCTGTAAGCAGGAGGAGGAGCTTGCGAATACCGGCCCGCGGCCTTTCCCTTCCAAAGAACCCAACTCGGTGACCCTCCAGGCCATTCGCGAAGGCGATGCGTTCTTAGCGACGGGGGAGTTCGATCGCTTCGACAACGGCGCCGATCTTATCGATGCAACTCTAAAAGCTCCTGAAGTGTGAGAGAGTTCAACCACCGAAGAGAGGATCGTCTTAGAGGTGCCAGATCGGCGAGGTACGTACCTCGCCATTTTTGTACGATTTGAATCAAATGTCTAATCATTTGAACCTGCATATCGACGAGGTCGGCAATGCGGATAAGCCTTTTCTGCCTAGCGGCAAGCTTAATTCGCGATATCCTTCATGTGCTATACTTGAGCCATAAATTCTGTTTCAAGTATTCGAAAGGCTTGAGATGAAGTTGTTAAAGGTTTGCTTCGACCATCTCACGATGTTCGAAGACGGGTTATTCGAAATCGACCTGTTCGCCTCCGACCGGGTGACGGCCTCCGATGAGTCGGCTTTCGAACTGGCGGACCATCTCTACGTGAATAGCGTCGTCGCGCTGGCGGGCATTAACGCTACGGGCAAGACGACAGCACTGAACCTGCTGGAACTCGCCTGCCGCATTGTTGACGGCTCTCCGGCGCGCGGTGGCGGACTCCCATCAACGTTCCCCGCCGCGTTCGACGGCCCGTCCAAGCTCAAGTGCGTCATATGGCACGCAGATCGTCTTTACTTGCTCGAGTCGGTGCTGCAGACTGTCGAAGGAGGCGACGACGGTCCCGAGCTGACGTTCTCCGATGAGGTGATTTCTTCGCTGCCGGCCAAGGCCCTCAAGCGCTCGACTCTGGCATCTTGGGCCGAAATCGAGAAACTCGCGTCCCCGCTGTGCGACCGTGCTCGGATGCCGGACTCTTGGGCGGCGCTTACGCCGCCTGACGTTTCCGTCGCAGCCGCTGTGCTCGCCAAGGACTTCGGCCATCGCATCCGAGCGACAGCATTGCGCGACGGTGGCTTCCGCCTCACTGAGCAATTCAACGGTCTCGACGACGTGCTTCGTGTTTTCGACTCTGGCATCGAGCACCTCGAGGTCCGGGACTCCGGTCGAGCCTTCGTACTGACGTTTACAGGTCGCGAGCCCATCACGATCTCCGAGCGGGGGCTCACCGAGGTGCTCTCCTCCGGCACTGTACGTGGCCTAGGGCTGGTGCAGCGCGCAATGAGGGTCCTGCGCTCCGGCGGCTACCTTTTAGTCGACGAGGTGGAGAACCACCTTAACCGCCAACTGGTTAACGTCGTGCTTGATCTGTTTGCCGCCCACGGGACCAACCCCAACGGCGCGACGCTGGTTTTCACGACTCACTACCCGCAGCTCCTCGATCACGTGCACCGCAAGGACAACGTGTTCTTTCTCGCCCGACGCAACAGCGGTGCGCGCGTGGTGAAGTACGCCGACCGCGTGAAACGCATCGAGAACAAGAAATCGGAGGTATTCGCCTCGAACTTTGTGAAGGGGACCGCTCCGCGCTACGCCGACGTGCGCGCGCTTAAAGAGCTCGTCGCAGAGGAGGTGTCCGATGAGCGGTGATAACGGTTTTCGCTTTGCGGGATATCATCCGATCATCTCCTGCGAGGGAACAGCGGAACAGGTGGCCGTGGACATTCTCCTCGAGGCGGATGCGCTCGTCTTTTCAGAGGTCGACGTCGTGGACGTCACCCGCCTGCGCAAAGCCTCCGATATCCAAGATAACTACCTCAACTTAGACTATGACTGGCCAGTCTGCATCGTCAGGGTGCTGGACTCGAGGAAAGAACGCTTCAAACTCGGCAACCTGTACGCCGGCCGCTTCCCGGTGGTTAGCGACGTGACCCATCCCGAGATAGAGGTGCTGGCCATTATTCGAGAGGGCTCGTGGAGACGCTGGCACGGCGGACGCATGAAACCGAGCGACTTCTGCAAACAGGAGCTCGACATGCACGAGGTAAAGAGGGAAGGTTTCCTCAAAAGTTATTGGGATGCCGATTCGCTTACGGCAGCCGCCAGGGAATACAAGCGACTTTCGAAGATCCCCAAGGGCGAGTTGTGCCCGGCAGACCTCATCCGGTAAAGGCTTACAGCCACCGCAATACCCATAACGCTTCCCAAGACTACCGGCTGCCGCTTGATTGCCCTTTTCTCGGCGCTTTTCTTGCCGTGCACAACACAGCCATAACGCCCATTTCCGGAAGTGCGGGGAAAAATCGCAACCAGCCGAGCACAAACCAAGTTTTGGCGTCAAAACCGCAGGTCACGAAAGGGTATAACCGGGGTCTGGTTAGCGGAACTCGGTCTTTCCCCGCACTTCCGAATTCTCAAAACGGAAGTATGCGGCAAATTCCGGAAACCCCGACCACACCGGCCTTTTCGCGCAAAGAAACCGCAGGCAGAGGCGTTGGTGTGCTCCAGCGTGGTCAATAAGTCTGGATTTTGCCGCATACTTCCGAACTCGGAGAGTCTTAAAAGCCAGTATTGAATATCGGGAGCCACTTGCCGAAAACCCATTTGAGGGAATCCGTATCGTCAATATCATTCGAGAGGGGATGACGGGTGATGACCCACGCCTACAGTGAGATGTATCTCGAGGATGCCATGAGAACGCTGGGCGAGGCGGTCGATTTTGCCCTCTGTGACCAAGGTTTGAATCCGGCCGAGCTGACGGCGATCTTGTCGAACGCTTTTGAGATGAAACAGTTTGAGCGCGGTACGCCTCGCGTCGTCTGCGGCATGGCGGGCGACGAGCTCGCGCGCGATATTATCGCCCATGCGGAACTGACCCCCGTCGAATGCAGGGAGACCTATCCGTTCGACCGTTCGCCTCAGTATTGGGCGGGCTGGGTTTTGGCCTATGCGCAATGGATGAGCAGCTTGGGCTTTAATGAGCTACTCGAAGTCGCCCCGCTCGATTGGATCATCGGCTCGTACCATCCGCTTCACGAGGCCTCCGAAGACAAATTCGCCCAGATTGTCATTGATAAATGGAACGATGCCCAGGCAGACAAAAAGGGCCTCAAAGCGGCACGAAAGGCGGCCGGCCTAACGCAAAAACAGCTCGCCGCCCAATCGGGGGTTAAACTTCGCGCTATACAACTCTACGAGCAAAACCAGCTCGACCTACGCCGCGCCTCGGTCTCCTCGGCATTGGCGCTTGCAAATGCCCTAAACTGCGCCATCGAAGACCTCGTCTGGAAACCGGTTGCCCTGGAGTACGACTCGCGGGCTATTCCATCCATAGAGCTATAAAGGAGGCAGACATGCTTTGGAGCAATGTTCAACAAGATGACGGCGCTGATTGCGTTGCTCAAGAAGATCATTCAACTGCGCACGTGGCAAATTCAGCATCACTGATTTTGCGCGACGGCGCCACGTTAATCGACGAAGCTGTTCGGCTAACCATTGCGGGCATGCCCAACGCGCTCAGGCTCTTGGAGAACTCATGACGACGGTCGCGCCGCGCCGGGCACATCCGTTCGCACCGCTCGTGCTCGACGATGCCGGTTCGCTCGAAGCTATGGCCGCGGCCGTGATGCGTCTACACAGCACGCTGATGACCGTCGGGCGCTGCTATACGACCGACGCCGCGGGCGACCGTGCCGCACTTGAGCTTGGACGCGTCGAGTCCGTACTTGCAGGTTCATTCTGTACGATATTCGGCCAATCGCCGGCCGATCGCTTCGCAGACATCTTTGACCAGGTCGCCTACGTGGCCGAGCACATGGTCAAGGACCACATCTTTGAGGACGGCAACAAACGCACCAGCCTTATCTTTGCGTTGTCCGTCTTAAGGTTCGCCGGCACTCCGGTCGTGCTGTCCGATGGCCCCGAGCCCAAAGACAATCAATACTATGCCTGGATCCAGGACCTCGTTTCCAGTCGCCGCACGACCAGCGAGCTAGCCGAAGAGCTGCGCCGCGGTTGTGTTGTAGGCTCGGGCGACCCCTCGCGCGTATAGAATCTAAGCATCCGCACGCCAGTTATTGAATGGATTGGACACCACATGGAAATCCCCAGCACCCTGTGCAGCAATGTCTACGACTTTGCGTTTTGCCCCGAGCCCTGTTACGACCGCTTGGCCGACCTCGCCGATCCCGAGGACTGGGGTCCTAGCAACCGCATCCTCAAAAACTACTTGTCGTTTTCGTTTAGCCGCGCGGTGTTTTTGACCGAGCGCGACGTGGACCAGACCGCACCGTCCAACCTGCCGCTGGTGTTCGACGACGACCGCTGCCTGTTTAACACCGGCCTGTACACACGCCGCTACGAGACCATCTACGGTCTGTTTGAGCCCAACACCAAGCCCGACGCGCGCCAGCGCTGGTTTTTGAAGGGTTTCTTTAAGGAAAGCGACCCCATGCTGGTCTCGTTTGAGTACCTGCCGTGCCGCGTGCGTTTTGCCGAGGACCCCTCCGAGCTCGTCTTTGACTACCGCCTGCCCATCCGCTCCAACATCGACCACATTTTGGGCGACGAGGAGAACCTGACGCGCATCCCTGCCAGCCTGATGGGGGAGGACAACTCGCTGCTGCTGCGCCGTGCCTTTGAGGCCGCCCGCCGCGCCGCCGCCAACTACACGCTCGCGGTGCCGCAGTTCTACGGAGGCCGGATCCAACTGCTGTTGCCGCTGTGTCTGACCGGCGACAAGCCCGAGCTGGCGCTGACCATCCAGCGCGAAGACGGCTTCTACGCCGCGCGCACCTGCCTCACGCTCGACATGGCCTATAACAACGCGCGACTTATCTGCCGCCCCGAGACCTCGTGGATCAAGCAATGAAGGGCTGTTGAGCTGGGGGTTTGTCGGCTGCCCTGATTACGGTGGCGCGGTCTGCGCCCACGAATTTAAAATCGGGGGCAAAAAGTTCTTGGTAAACCACGCGCGGCTATGATAGTATCTCTTTTGCCGAAAGGCGACGGGCGATTGGCTCAGGGGTAGAGCATATCCTTCACACGGATGGGGTCACAAGTTCGAATCTTGTATCGCCCACCATCTAAAGCACAGGTCAGAGGTGTTAAGCCTCTGGCCTTTTTCTTTTTTCACCAAGGGTGACACCAAAACTGGCACCAAGAACAAATCGTTGTCGTCTAAGGCGTCATTTTTATCGCACCCTTTTTGCTGACGCCATTGCCCGTTTTGTATAAAACGCATGCGTATTTTCATTGAATTCCCCCTGTGATCCGAGCACAAATGTGGAGATAGGGACCACATGCCCAAAGCGCCTTCCAGCGGATTTCTATCACACGGTGGTTTTTCGGCAGAACTCGTCAAGCTTTTGGTTTGCTTCCGGTACTTACCCGCATGATACCCCGGTAGATAATCGGCCATGCCCGCAATTCGCATGGCCTACGGCCGATACCAGGGGAGGCGCAAATGGACGAAATCGTCTGCGCAAACACCGCATTCCGCTACTGGCGCTGCCCACCGCAGGTGCGCGATCTCTACCCACGCCTACCCAGCTCCGAAGACGGCTGGCGAGCTCTAGCCCAATCGCCCTTCGTAGTCGACGTCCTCAAGACGCCAGTCATCACAGCAGCATCAACACAAAGTAACCTGCATTCCGAGACAAGACGGACCATCCGATGGAACAGCGCCTATACAGAGAAGGTTTCCATCGACACAGGTATGGGCTTTAGCGTCACTGACCCTCTTAATACGCTATTCACCATGACTCGAAACGTGTCTTCATGCGACCTGGTTCTGGCTATGTACGAGTTCTGCGGATGGTTCTCGGTTTTTAAACCATCGCCCGCGGTCGACATAGCACTTGAGCAGACAAAATCAGAAGAAGAGCAGTACACCACAGAAAGTCTGTTTGAACTAGACGAAACCCAAGACGAGGCCCCATGGAAGCGAGTCTATGCTCGGGCGCACCAGAAGGACGGCGAGAATGATCAAAGTGGGCAGCAGGATGACGGATCCGGAAATAAAGCTAGCAGAAAGGGCACATCGCTCTGGATGAGAAAGCCTCTTATCGAAATAGAAGAACTGCATAGATTTGCAGCGAAGGTTAAAAGCGAGATGTGGGGAAAGCAATTCTACGAAGCCGCACAGCAGGTAATAGGTATCGCTGCATCCCCGCTAGAAGTTGCTGGAATCATGTTGCTAAGTCATCCGAGGCGTGCCGGCGGAGCGGAGTTTAAAAACATATTCGTCAACGACTTAACACCGCTGTCGAATTCAGCTCGGAAAATCGCAGGTCAGAAAATCTGTTACGGCGATATCGTCATCGTAAATCCAATAACAATGAAGGCTGTGATTATCGAACTTCAAGGAGAGGTTATCCATGGATCGGGCGCCGTGCTTGACCACGATGCCACCCGAATGACAGCATTGCAAAGCATGGGATACGACGTATTTCTTGTAACCCATGACATGCTCAATGATCACGATCAGCTTGATGCCATCATTCACAGTGTGTGTGAGCGATTAGAGTTGCGCTACAAGCCAAAAACCGAGGCGATGAGATGCGCTGAGACCAGATTGCGGGCCAACGTTCTGTGCAATTGGCTCGGTATTGGTAAGTGATAATGGCCAAGTGGGCATTTTTAATACTTTATATGCTGTCAGTAATTAAGTGCCATTTTAAAACCATGTCGGTTTACTACGTTGGATTGAGGGTGACTGAACACACTGATTTCGCCGCTCGTAAAACCGCAGGTAGATTGCCTGCCCGTTTTGCGAAAGTAGGCGTGAGGTCGGAAATCCGGGAATCGGCGTAGTAAACCGGTCTGTTTATGAAGCGACCAGCTGGGGCGAGCTACGCACGGTTCCGTAAATTGGCCCGAAGGCGTGCGGAAGGGCTCATGCCCACGGATGCACCGCGGATCGCTTTGGTCTGGCCGGCGGCGTCTGGGGCGACATGCCGAGCCCTGCAAAGGAAGGCGGCGGGCTTGCCGCCGCCCACGGGGCTCGCCCCGCGGGCTATGTCGGGCATCGTGTGTCTCTTTGGCCCCGCTCCCGTTCAACGCGCCGCAAAATATTTTCCAAAATTGTCCTTGCATCGCCGTCCGAGTTCCCGTATAGTACTTCTTCGCACGGGGGCGTAGCTCAGCTGGGAGAGCGCTTGACTGGCAGTCAAGAGGTCAGGGGTTCGATCCCCCTCGTCTCCACCCGATCATTGAATGAGGCTCCAACGCAAGTTGGGGCCTTTTTTCATATCTATAGATTTAGGTCATGTGTTGACTGGGTAGCATCTTGGCGACATGCCCATTGTTAATTACGAATATGAATGTTGATGACTTTGCGTCTCTAGATGGCAAAGCTAGTCAGCAGTGCCATTAGCAAAGAGGCCGGGCGTAATGCCCGGCCTCGAAATACTCTGGTGGGCCCTCCGGGATTCGAACCCAGAACCCAGGGATTATGAGTCCCCTGCGCTAACCGTTGCGCCAAGAGCCCTTATGAACGGTGAATGCAATTCTAACAAAGCCAACTCAGGCCCAATTTCTTCGCTTCACGTCGTGAAATACTACCATGCACGAGGAAGTCGCACAACGCAAGATCAAATCCGATGTTAAACAACAGCTAATCTAGGCGCGTCGCGGAAAAGACGTGTTTTAGAAAAAGTTAAAGCCTATATTTCAGGGCTCTAACATATTTATGTGTGAAATCAACCTGATGCCATTTCAAAACCATGCCGGTTTACTACGACGGATCGGCGATGCCCGAGCACCGCGTGTTCTCCATTTGCAAAACCGCAGGTAGGAAGCCCGCCGCTTACGCCAAAAGGCGAGTGTGGTCGGACATTCCTGATTCATCGTAGTAAACGGGCATGGTTCTGAAGCGCAGGGGAGGGGCGCTTCGCAATCAGGCCCGATAATGGGACTGGCGGTGCACGGAAAACCCTGTTGCACAGGGAGAGTCGTGTTCCGCTCGCCAAGTCGGCCGGCGCACGGACCGTGCGTGGGCCGCTGCCCCCGCGGGCATCGCGGGCCCCTCGGCCCTGAGATGGCCCGCGCACCCGCACGTGCGCGCCGGGGACCGCGAAAGTTTTTCCAAAATTGTCCTTGCATCGCCGTCCGAGTTCCCGTATAGTACTTCTTCGCACGGGGGCGTAGCTCAGCTGGGAGAGCGCTTGACTGGCAGTCAAGAGGTCAGGGGTTCGATCCCCCTCGTCTCCACCCGAGCATTGAATGAGGCTCCAACGCAAGTTGGGGCCTTTTTTCATATAGGCACACAAGGTCAAAGGCGGCACCATGATCCTTCTGGTCGACAAGATCGAAAAAAGCTTCGGCGCGCGCGTCCTCTTTAGCGGCGCGTCCTTCCAGATCAACCCCGGCGAGCGCTTTGCGCTCGTGGGACCCAACGGCGCCGGCAAAACCACCATGCTCAAGATCATCATGGGCATCGACAGCCCCGACGCCGGCCAGGTCCAGTACGCCAAGGACTGCCAGGTGGGCTACCTAGAGCAGGAAACCAACCTGGAGCAAAAGGACACCACCATCCTCGCCGAGGTCATGGCCGCCGCCAAGGAAATCCGCCGCATGGGCAAGCGCGCCAACGAGCTGCAGGCCCAGATCACCGAGCTCTCCGAGCAGGGCAAGGACGTCGACGCACTCCTTAACGAGTATGGCCAGGTCCAGGACCGCTTTGAGCACCTGGGCGGCTATGAACTCGAGAGCAACGCCCGCAAGATCCTGTCCGGTCTGGGCTTTAAGGTCACCGACTTTGAGCGCCCGTGCTCCGAGTTCTCGGGCGGCTGGCAGATGCGCATCGCGCTGGCAAAGCTCTTCCTGCGCCATCCCGACCTGCTGCTGCTCGACGAGCCCACCAACCACTTGGACCTCGAAAGCGTCCAGTGGCTGCGCGGCTTTATCGCTAACTACGACGGCGCCGTACTCATCGTCAGTCACGACCGCGCCTTCATGGACGCCTGCGTCGACCACGTCGCCGCGCTTGAGAACCGCCGCGTGACCACCTACACCGGCAACTACAGCAGCTACCTCAAGCAGCGCGAGGATAATCTGGAGCAGATGCGCGCCAAGCGTGCCGCGCAGGAGCGCGACATCGCCCACATGCAGGTCTTCGTCGACAAGTTCCGCTACAAGCCCACCAAGGCCGCCCAGGCGCAGGAGCGCATCCGCAAGATCGAGCAAATCAAAAAGGAGCTCGTCATCCTGCCCGAGGGCCACAAGCACATCGACTTTAAGTTCCCCGACCCGCCGCGCTCCGGCGATATGGTCGTGAGCCTGGAGGGCGTCTCCAAGTCCTACGGCGACAAGCACATCTACAGCGACATCGACCTCAAACTCTACCGCGGCGAGCACGTGGCGCTTGTCGGCCCCAACGGCGCCGGCAAGTCCACCCTCATGAAGATCCTCGCCGGCCTGGAGCCGCCCACTACCGGCACGCGCGACCTGGGTACCAACGTGGGCATCGCCTACTATGCCCAGCATGCGCTCGAGGGCATGACCGAGTCCAACACCGTCTTGCAAGAGATCGACACCGTCACGCCCAAGTGGACCGTGCCGCAGCAGCGTAGCCTGCTGGGCGCCTTCCTGTTTAGCGATAACGACGCAATTGAAAAGCAGGTCCGCGTGCTCTCCGGCGGCGAAAAGGCGCGTTTGGCCCTGGCCAAGATGCTCGTGGCCCCCGAGGCGCTCCTGTGCCTGGACGAGCCCACCAACCACCTGGATATCGACTCGGTGGACATGCTCGAAAACGCCCTGCAAAACTTCCCCGGCACCATCGTGCTGATCAGCCACGACGAGCACCTGGTGCGCGCCGTGGCGAACCGTGTGATCGACATCCGTGACGGCAAGGTCACGGTCTACGACGGCGACTACGACTACTACCTCTTCAAGCGGGAGGACCTCGCTGCCCGCGCCGCCGCCGAGGCAGCAGGGGAGAGCGCGCCGGAGGCCAGCAGGAGCACTAAGCCCGCCAACGCCGCCCAGGCCAGCAGCCCAGCCGCGGCTCCCAAGCCTGCCGAGGGCAAAAAGACCAAGGAGCAAAAGCGCGCCGAGGCCCAGGCTCGCGCCGCGCTCAACAAAAAGCTCAAGGGCGTGCGCAACCAGCTCAAAAAGATCGAGGCAGAGCTGGACAAAAAGCGTGCCCGCTATGACGAGCTTATGGAATTGATGGCAAGCGAAGAGCTTTACGCCGATCAGGACAAGTTCAACGCCGCGCTGGGGGAATATAACGGCCTTAAGCAAGAGCTGCCCAAACTCGAGGACGAATGGCTGGAGCTTTCA
The DNA here is from genome assembly GCA_900543025.1 of uncultured Collinsella sp. Taxonomy (GTDB): domain Bacteria; phylum Actinomycetota; class Coriobacteriia; order Coriobacteriales; family Coriobacteriaceae; genus Collinsella. Next base: position 25,725 of record UQPP01000017.1, on the reverse strand, counting down.
ACCCAGATCGAAGAGGAGACCGCGCGTGAACTCTCGTAAGGCCGCTGCCGTGGCGATGAGCATCATCGCCATCGCCTGTCGCATCTGCGGCATCTTTATGAGCGCGATGACCGTGCTGCTGTGCTTTAGCGGCCTCACCACCAAGTTGCAAATCGTTGGCTTTGTCGTTGAGCTTTCTCGCGCGCTGCCGGGTGCCATCGCCGGCTACGGCGTCATCACATCGCCTTTTGGCGGCGTGTTCCGTCTGGATTACGCCATCGTCGCCGTCATCCTGTTTGTGGCCGACTACCTGCTCACGCGTGCCTCGCGCCGCGTCCGCTAGGGGAGTGACATGTCCAGCAGCTACCTCATGAACCTGCTCGCCAGCGCCGTTGCCGTCATCGTTGGCATCGTCATCCACGAAAGCGCACACGCTGCCGCGGCCTGGGCGCTCGGCGACAAGACAGCCCGCTCGCGCGGCCGCGTCTCGCTCAACCCGCTCAACCACATCGACCCGTTTGGCACCATTCTCCTGCCGCTGCTGATGCTCGCGGCCGGCGGCCCGGTATTCGCCTTCGCCAAGCCCGTGCCCGTCTACCTCAACAACCTCAAGCACCCCAAGCACGACGAGGTCCTGGTGAGCGTGGCCGGCCCTGCGTCGAACATCGCGCTGGCATTCCTCGCGGCCGTCCTCATGCATGCGGCATACGGCAACATCTACGTCAGCATGTCCTTTGCCGTGGCCTCCCAAATCATGAACTTCGGCGCCACCTTTATCGTGGTCAACCTTTCGCTCGCGTTTTTTAACCTCATCCCGATCCCGCCGCTCGACGGCTCGTCGATCATCGTGCCGTTCCTCAAAGGTAAAGCGCTCACCAACTACTACCGCCTGCAGCAATACGCCATGCCCATCCTCATCCTGGTGCTGTACCTGTTGCCTATGTGGACCGGCATCGACGTGATTGGACGGTATTTCGACGTTACCGTGTATCCGCTGGCCGAGTGGCTGCTCAACTTCGCAATCGCCGGCATCTAAGGTAAACTTACAGGTCGACCGTGCAAAACGGTCGCAACATGCACCCAAACCGCGCCGCGAAGGCGCCGTCAAAGGAGGTCGAAGATGTCGTATCGCGTGTCGACACAGGTCTACAGCGGACCGTTCGACCTGCTGCTGCAGCTGGTAACCCGCCAAAAAGTTGATATCGGCGCCATCTCAATCAGCGAGGTGGCCGAGCAATACCTTGACGAGGTCGAGCGCATCGAGGCGCTGGACCTGGACGTGGCGAGCGACTTTTTGCTGGTCGCGGCAACTCTTTTGGACATCAAGGCCGCCTCGCTGGTGCCCCAGGAGGCCCCGCGCAAGACAGACGACGATGACGAGGACGACGAAGACCTCGAGGAACTCAGCGCGCTCGACGGCGACGCCCTGCGCGAGGTCCTGATCCAGCGTCTGATCGCCTACAAGCAGTTTAAGGGCGCGGCGGCAGCCCTTGGCGCGCGTATGCAGGCCGAGAGCCGCATGCATCCGCGCGTGGCCGGCCCCGACCCCGAGTTCCTAGGCCTTATGCCCGACTATCTGGCCGGCATTACCCTGCGCGGCCTCGCCGTCATCTGCGCCGACCTGGATGGCAAACGCCAGACCTTCCTGCTGGAGGCCGAGCACGTGGCACCGCATCGCGTGCCGCTCGACCTGACGGTGGCCTCGGTCGACCGCTTTACCATGGCACACCAAGCCTGCACCTTCCGCGAGCTGCTGGACGGCGACGCCACCACCGAGCAGCTCGTTGTCACCTTCCTGGCCATGCTAGAGCTTGCCAAGCGCGGCTCGCTTACGCTAAGCCAGGACGAGATCTTTGGAACCATTCAAATCAACCGCGTCGAGGGCGCCGAGGCATACGTGCCTGGCGAGGGCCCCGAGCTCACCGAATAGGAGCGGCAACCATGTCAACCCTTTCCACGCTGGAGGCAAACAGCCTCAAAGGCGCCCTCGAGGCGCTGCTGCTGGTGTCGAGCGACCCCGTGAGCGCACCCGCGCTGGCAGCTGCGCTGGATATCGCCCCGGGCGAGTGCGCGTCGCTTTTGGCCGAGCTCAAGGTTGAGTACGAAGAGGCCAACCGCGGCTTTCAGCTGCGCGAGGTCGCCGGTGGCTGGCGCCTATTTACACACCCCGCCTACCATGATGTGGTCGAGGCCTACGTGCTGAGCTGGGACACGCAAAAGCTGTCTCAGGCGGCGCTTGAGACCCTGGCCGTCATCGCCTACCACCAGCCCGTCACGCGCGAGGTGGTCAAGGGCATCCGCGGCGTCAACTCCGACGGCGTCATCGCGTCGCTCGTGGATAAGGGCCTGGTGCGCGAACTCGGCCGCGACCCCGAGCGCGGTCAGGCCATCATCTACGGCACGACCAACGCCTTCTTGGAAAAGTTCGGCCTGCGCTCCACCCGGGACCTGCCCGATCTGGAGCAGTTTGCCCCCGACGAGCAGTCGCGCCAGTTTATCCGCGAGCGCCTGAGCGGCCGCAGCATTCAGTCCACGCTCGAGGAACAGGCCGAGGACCTGGACGAAGAGCGCGAACTGATCGATACCGATGTTGAGGACACCGATGGCGATGAGCTTCTGCCCACAGGTGTTACCTCGGAGGACATGCATGACGAGGACTAACGAAGCAGGGGAGACGCGCATCGCAAGCGTCGCGGGCGCCACAACGCCCGCAGGCGACGCCCAGCCCGTCTACCCGCACACCATGCGCCTGCAGCGCTTTTTGGCGCGCGCGGGCGTAGCGAGTCGACGCGGCTCGGAGGACCTGATGACCGCCGGCCGCGTGACCGTCAACGGCCAGATTGCGACCGAGCTGGGCACCAAGGTCGACGTCGACCGCGACCATATCGAGGTCGACGGCATGCCCGTCAAGCTCAACCAGGGTGCCGTGTACCTGATGCTCTACAAGCCGACCGGCTACCTCACCACCATGAGCGATCCGCAGGAACGCCCCTGCGTGGCCGACCTGGTCCCGCGCGACCGCTTTCCGGGGCTGTTCCCGGTTGGTCGCCTAGACCGCGACACCACGGGCCTTTTGCTCTTTACCACCGACGGCGACCTGTCGCAGGACCTGCTGCACCCCAGCAAGCACGTCTACAAGACCTACCAGGCGCTCGTTGACGGCCACCTGACCGATCGCGACTTGGAACCACTCCGTCACGGCATCGAGCTCGATGACGGCCTGTGCCAGCCGGCGATCTGCCGTGTCATTAACGCTCGTGAGGCCGAGGCCGTGGCTCCGCAAGGCGTAAAGCCCGGCACCACCGCCGTGGAGGTCATTATCCGAGAAGGTCGCAAGAACCAGGTCAAGCGCATGCTAAGCAAGATCCACCATCCGGTGATCCGCCTGCACCGCTGTAACTTTGCCGGCCTGGAGCTCAAGGACGTGGCTAAGGGCTCGTGGCGCGAGCTCACCGACCGCGAGGTACAGATCCTTAAGGCCGGCGGTATCCCGCCCAAGCAGGCCGCCTCCAAGCGCGCCGCCGCACCCGCGACCAACACCGCGAGCCGCACGCGTCACCACGGCAGCCATGGCTCCGCACCCAAGCGCAACACCTACCGCGAGCGCTACACGGGCTAGCCAGTCCGCCAGCAAGCAGCGCCCGCGTCCCAGACCAGAACGTCAACCACCGAAAGGAAGCATTGCATGATCGTCGCCATCGACGGCCCCGCCGGTTCCGGCAAGTCCACCATCGCCAAGGAGATCGCCCGCCAGCTGGGCTTTAACAAGCTCGACACGGGCGCCATGTATCGCGCCGTCACCTTCGCCGCGCTCGATCGCGGCATCGATCTGGACGACGAGGCGGCTATCGACGCCCTCGCCGAGCAGATCGAGATTCGCTTTACCAACCGCACTGGCGAGGACACGCGCCTGACCATCGACGGCCAGGACGCATCGGCTGCCATCCGCACCCCGCAGGTCGACGCCAACGTCTCTAAGGTCTCGGCCTACCCGGGCGTGCGCGCCGCCATGCTCATTCACCAGCGTCGCGCCGCCGAGGACCGCGACATTGTCGCCGAGGGTCGCGACATCGGCACCGTCGTATTCCCCAACGCGCAGGTCAAGGTCTTCCTGACCGCCGATCCGCGTGAGCGTGCCCGTCGCCGCGTGCTGCAGCGCCACCAGAACGATGCGCAGCCGCTCACCACCGAGCAGCTCGAGGCCGAGGTCGACGAAACCCTCGATGCCCTCAAGCAGCGCGACAAGCTCGACAGCAGCCGCGAGGTCGCGCCGCTTGTGCCCGCTGAGGACGCAGTGCACGTCGACTCCACCGCCCACACCATCGACGAGGTCGTCTCGATAATCGAGGACCTCATCAACCAAAGGAGGTAGCCCATGCGCCTGTTTAAGCAGACGCCCGAGGATTACTACAACGCCCCGTACGCCGAGTTCCCGGCGCTCATCCGCGGCACCGTCGTCGTGGTCATGGCTATTCTGTGGGTCTTCTCCAAACTCATGTGGCGCTGGAAGGTCGAAGACGCCGACTTACTGTTTGAGCGCAAGGAGGGCCGCGGCAGAGTGGTCATCTGCAACCACACCTCGATGGCCGAGCTCCTGGCTGTAGAGACGGCGTTGTTCTTTGGCGGCCGCCGCATTCGCCCCATCTTTAAGTCCGAGTTTGCCAAGAGCAAGATCGTACGCTGGGCCTTTAGTCGCGTGGGTGGTATTCCCGTCGAGCGTGGCACCGCCGACATGAAGTGCCTGCGCGCCGCCCAGCATGCGCTACAGCGCGGTGAGGACGTCCTGATCTTCCCCGAGGGCACGCGAATCCGCTCACGCGAGATCAAGCCCGAGGTCCACGGCGGCTTTGCGCTCATCGCCCAGATGGGCAAGGCACCCGTCAACCCGCTCGCCATCTGCGGCTGGTCCGATATTACGCCTGCGGGCAAAAAGCTCATGCGCCCCAAAAAGTGCTGGATCCGCGCCGGCAAGGCCATCTCGCTATCCGACGCTCCGGCCGAGCTCAAGCGTAAAGAGCGCCTGGCATGGTTTGAGTCAGAGGCCATGAACCGCGTCTACGCCATGCGCGACGACCTGTGCGCCGAGCACCCGGGCAGGTTCTAGCCATGGGTGAGAACGTCTTGAATACCGCCGCGACCGCCGCTGAGGAGGCTATCCCCACCATCGAAATCGCTGCCCACGCCGGCACCTGCTACGGCGTGCAGCGTGCACTCGATATGGCATTGGCGGCCGCCCCGCAGGCGGGGGAGAGCACTCAGGTCCACACGCTGGGTCCGCTCATCCATAACCCCATCGTGGTGCGTGAGCTCGCCGAGGCAGGCGTCGGTCTGGCCGACACCTTGGACGATGCCGCATCGGGCACCGTGATCATTCGCGCCCACGGTGTGGTGCCGCAGGTCATCGATGCCGCTCGCGAACGCGGCCTTACCGTGGTCGATGCCACCTGCCCCTACGTGAAGAAGGTTCATGTGGCCGCCGAGCGCCTGGTGCGTGAGGGCTACCGTGTGATCGTCGTGGGCGAGCCGGGCCATCCCGAAGTCGAGGGCATTCTAGGCCACGCCGGCGATGACGCGCAGGTCGTGAGCTGCGCTGCCGATGCGGACGCGCTGTCGCTCAAGGGCAAGGTGGGCCTGGTTGTGCAGACCACCCAAACCGCGCAGAACCTGGCCGAGGTTGTGGCCTCCATCACCCCGCGCGTGCAGGAACTGCGCGTGATCAACACCATCTGCGCCGCCACGAGCGAGCGCCAGCAAGCGGCGGCAACCCTCGCCAACCGCTGTGATTGCATGGTCGTCGTGGGCGGCAAAAATTCGGGCAACACGCGCCGTCTGGCGCAGATTTGTGCCGATGTCTGCGAGCACACGCATCACATCGAGGAAGCTTCCGAGCTTGAGGCCGCATGGTTTGCCAGCGCACGCCACATTGGCATCACTGCCGGAGCCTCCACCCCGCAAGAACACATCGAACGCGCCGTTGCGCGCATCAAGGAGCTTTGCCGCTAATCATGGACCAGACCGTACCCGCATACGCCGCCGAGGTGGCCGATTACGGGCGCAGCCGCGACCCCGAGCCGGGTGAGGGCGCGCTCGTTAAGAACGTGCGTCCCGAATCGCCCGCATGGGATGTGGGTATCGAGCCGGGCATGCGCGTGCTCACGGTCAACGGCGAGCAACTCACCGACATGATCGTCTGGCTTTGGGAAGCAGACGACGATACCGTCGAGCTGGAGGTATTCGATCCGCGCGACGGCACTGTCACCCCCGTGGAGCTCGACCGTTTTCCCGGCGAGGATTGGGGTCTTGAGTTTGACGGCCCCATCTTTGACGGCATGCGTACCTGTGTAAACGCCTGCGTGTTCTGCTTTATGACGATGCTGCCCAAGGGCGGCCGCTCCACGCTCTACATTCGCGACGACGACTATCGCCTGAGCTTTTTACAGGGTAACTTTGTCACGCTCACGAACCTTTCCGACGAGGACGTGCAAAACGTTATCAATCGCAACATGAGTCCGATGAACGTGTCGGTCCATGCCGTGAGCCCCGACGTCCGCCGCCGCATGATGGGCCGCAACGCCCAGCGCGGCATGGACGTGCTCGAGGCCATCATGGCCGCCGGCATCGAGATTCATGCGCAGATTGTGCTGTGCCCTGGCATGAATGACGGTGAGGAGCTGGAAAAGACCCTGCGCTTTTGCGAGGAGCACGAGCAGATCACGAGCCTGGGTATCGTGCCGCTCGGATTTACCAAGCACCAGAACCGCTTTAGCTGGTCATACAGCGACAAGCCCGAGCTGGCGCGCGAAACCATCGCCATGATCCGTCCCTACCAGGACCGCGCCTTCGAGCGCTTTGGCCGCCACACGTTTCAGATGAGTGACGAGTTCTATCTGGACGCCGGCATCGAGCCACCCGAGGCCGATTTCTACGACGGCTACCCGCAGTACTACGACGGCATCGGCATGATCCGCTCGTATCTGGACGAGACCGACGACGCGCTTGCCACCGACGCCGAGCGCCTTGCCCGCGTTCGAAAGGCCATTACCGCCCGCAACCAGCGCCTGGTATGTCTTTCGGGCGCCAGCGCGCGAGATACAGTCGCGCGTTTTGTGGAGTCTCCACAGGGCCTTTCCGGCACCGTCACGGCCATCAAAAACCGCTATTTTGGCGGCAACGTGGACGTGACCGGCCTCATCGTCGCCTGCGACATCTTGGAGCAACTGCCGCAGGACCTGTCGGGGGTTATGCTCTTTGTGCCTAAGCTCATGTTCAACGCCGACGGTATGACCCTTGACGAGTATCATCGTGACGAATTACTCGCAAGCCTTACCTGTCGCGGCGCCGAGGTTCATGTGGTATCGACCATGCCGCATGAGCTGCTCGATACCCTGGAGCACATCCTTGGCATAACGCCCGCCAATTCAACTATTCCCGCTGACCCTACCCATTAAAGGAGAGCAGATGAAACCTATCGTCGCCGTCGTCGGACGTCCCAACGTGGGCAAGTCCACGCTCGTTAACCGCCTGGCCCAGACCTCGGACGCCATCGTCCATGAGTCCCGCGGCGTCACTCGCGACCGCTCGTATCACACGGCCGATTGGAACGGCCGCGAGTTCACCATCGTCGACACGGGCGGCATCGAGCCGCTCAAGAGCGATGACGTCTTTGCCACATCCATCCGTGACCAGGCCCTCGCCGCCGCCGAGGAAGCCGCCGTCATCCTGTTTGTGGTCGACGGCCGCACCGGCGTCACTGAGGAGGACGAGTCGGTCGCCCGCATGCTCAAGCGCTGCGACAAGCCGGTCTTTCTACTGGTGAACAAGCTCGACAACCCCGATCGCGAGAACGACAACATCTGGGAGTTCTATTCGCTCGGCATCGGCGAGCCCACGCCGCTCTCGGCCCTGCACGGCCACGGCACGGGCGACCTGCTCGACGACATCGTGGCCCTGTTGCCCGAGGAGGAGGACGAGGTCGCCGACGCGTTCCCCGATGCGCTGAATGTGGCCATCATCGGCCGCCCCAACGCCGGTAAGTCCTCACTGTTCAACCGCATCCTGGGCGCCGACCGCTCCATCGTGTCGAACATCGCCGGCACCACGCGCGACGCCATCGATACCGTCGTCGAGCGCAACGGCAAGCACTACCGCATGGTCGATACCGCGGGCATTCGCAAGAAGAGCACCGTGTATGAGAACATTGAGTACTACTCCATGGTCCGCGGCCTGCGCGCCATCGACCGTGCCGACGTGGCGCTGCTCGTCGTCGACGCCTCCGTGGGCGTCACCGAGCAGGATCAGAAGGTCATGGGCTTGGCCATCGAGCGCGGCTGCGCCATCGTGGTGCTGCTCAACAAGTGGGACCTGCTCGACGACGACCGCAAGCGCGAGGCCTGCATGGAGACCGTCGATCGCCGTCTGGGCGTCATGGCTCCCTGGGCCCAGTACCTGCGCATCTCTGCCCTCACGGGCCGCAGCGTCGAGAAGATCTGGGCGATGGTCGACGCGGCCGAAAAGACGCGCTCGCAAAAGATCACCACCTCGCGCCTCAACACCTTCCTCACCGACCTGCGCGAGTTTGGCCACATCGTGGTGGACGGCAAGCGCCGCCTGCGCATGCACTACGTGACCCAGACGGGCGTCAACCCGCCGACGTTCACGTTCTTCGTCAACCACAGCGACCTGGTCAACGACACCTACCAGCGCTACGTGGAGAACCGTATGCGCTCGACCTTCGATTTTTCCGGCACGCCCATTCGACTCTTCTTTAGGAAGAAGGAGCAAAAGGATGCATAATCCGATTCTGCTGACCGCCATCTGTGCCGTGGTCTCGTTCTTTATCGGAGCGATTCCGTTTGGCCTGATCCTGGGCCGCGTGTTCAACCACACCGACATTCGCAAGGCGGGCTCCGGCAACATCGGCACCACCAACGCCCTGCGCGTAGCCGGCCCCAAGGTGGCCGCGCTCACGCTGCTGCTCGACTGCCTTAAGGGCGCTATCTGCGTCCTTATCGCCCGTCCGCTCATCGCGGGCGTGGGCTATGGCTTCCCTGTGAGCATCATGGCGCCTGGAGCCCCCGGCGACTGGATGCTCGGCGTCATCTGCCTGGCTGCGGTATGGGGCCACATCTTCTCGCCCTACCTCAATTTCCATGGCGGCAAGGGTATCGCCGTGGGCCTGGGCGTCATCCTCGCCTGGTACTGGCCCATCGGACTTTCGCTGTTGGGCATGTTTATCGTGGCCGTCGCCATCACCAAGTTTGTGTCGGTGGGCTCGCTTGCCGCGGCCATCGGTCTTCCCATCGCCGTCTGCGCGGTCTTTCCGTACTGCAGCCTGGGTCTCAAATTTTGCATGGCGCTGATCGGCATCACCGTGGTGTGGGCCCATCGTGCGAACATCAAAAAGCTCATGACGGGCAAGGAGTCCAAGCTCTCGTTTACCAAGCGCGTGACCGTGCCCGACGATAAGTAGGAGAGAGTCATGAATGTTGCGCTGATTGGCTCCGGCTCCTGGGGAACCGCCGTCGCCGGCCTTGCTGCCGCACGAGCCGAGCGCGTGATCATGTGGGCCCATAGCGAGCAGACGGCCGCCGGCATCAATGGCGAGCACCGTAACCCCCGTTATCTGGTGGACTACGAGCTGCCCGGCAACGTCGTCGCCACGACGGACCTGACGCAGGCGCTCGACGGCGCCGAGGCCGTCATCTTTGCCGTGCCCTCCACGCACCTGCGCAGCGTATGCCATCAGGCAGCACCCTTCATCGCCGCCTACACCCCGGTGCTCTGCCTCACCAAGGGCATTGAGCCCGAGTCCGGCCTGCTCATGAGCGAGGTCATCGCCAGCGAGATCGGCAACGAGCGGCGCGTGGCGGCGCTCTCGGGACCCAACCATGCCGAGGAGATCTGCCACGGCGGACTTTCTGCCGCCGTCATCGCCAGCGAAGACCCGCAGATAGGGGAGACCTTTAAGGACCTGCTTCTATCCACGGCCTTCCGCATCTACCTGTCGCAGGACATGACCGGCGTCGAGGTATGCGGCGCCATGAAAAACGTCATCGCCATCGTGTGCGGCATCTCCGCCGGTACCGGTGCGGGCGACAACACACTCGCCCTTATCATGACGCGCGGCCTGGCCGAGATCAGCCGACTGGTGCATGCCCGCGGCGGGCAGGCCATGACTTGCATGGGCCTTGCCGGCATGGGTGACCTCATTGCCACCTGCACCTCCGAGCATTCGCGCAACCGCACCTTTGGCTACGAGTTTGCCCACGGCGTGTCGCTCGACGAGTACCAGGCACGCACGCACATGGTGGTCGAGGGCGCCGTTGCGGCCCGCAGCGTCAGCGAGCTCGCCCGTTCACTGGGCGTAGACATTCCGCTCACCTTTGCCGTGGAGCAAACGCTCTACAACGGTGTTACTTTGGATAGGGCGCTCGAAATTCTCACCGACCGCGTCCCATCGCAAGAGTTCTACGGACTCACCGACTAGTGCAGAAAGGCTACTACCATGGGTTCCATTAAAATCGCTCCGTCCATCCTTTCGGCCGATATGGCCAACCTTAAGGGCGACCTCGACAAGATCGCCGGTGCCGACTTTGTGCACTTCGATGTCATGGACGGTCACTTTACCGGCAACCTCACCTTTGGCGTCGATATCCTCAAGGCCGTCAAGCGCTCCACCGACGTGCCGGTCGACGCGCACCTCATGGTGTCGAACCCCGACGAGACCGTCGATTGGTATGCCGACGCCGGTGCCGATATGATCACCGTTCACTACGAGGCCTCCACGCACCTGCACCGCACGCTCACCCATCTGCAGCAGCGCGGCGTCAAGGCCGGTGTGGTGCTCAACCCCGCCACGCCCGTCTGCGTGCTCGAGAGCATCATCGACGTTGTCGACATGGTACTGCTCATGAGCGTGAACCCCGGCTTTGGCGGCCAGAGCTTTATCCCCGGTACCATCGCCAAACTGCACGAGCTCAAGGCCATGTGCGAGCGTCACGGCGTTTCGCCCCTCATCGAGGTCGACGGCGGCATTTCTTCCAAGAACATTGCCGAGGTCGTCAAGGCCGGCGCCAACGTCCTCGTGGCCGGCTCCGCTGTATTTAAGTCCGAAGATCCCGCCGCCGAAGTTGCGCTGCTGCAGAAGCTGGGCAATGAGGCTGCACAGGAGGCATAAATCCTTATGACCGCAGGTCAAAACCGCATACCCGTGAATCTTGACTATGCCGCCTCGACGCCCATGCGCGCCGAGGCGCTCCTTGCGCAGCGCGAATACGACGATAGTGAGCTTGCGGGCGTCAACCCCAACTCGCTGCACTCGCTCGGTCGCAAGGCCGCCGCGCGCCTGGAGGCCGCACGTCGCGAGATCGCCCGCAGCTTTGGCGCACGCGTTCGCCCGTCCGAGATCGTCCTGACCAACGGCGGCACCGAGGCCAACCAGCTGGCGCTCCTCGGTCTTGCCGAGGGCGCTCGTCAGCGCGACCGCAAGCGTAACCGCGTTATCGTATCTGCCATCGAGCACGATTCGATCCTGGACAACCTGCCGCTGCTGCGTGCCGCCGGCTTTACCGTCGACCTGGTGCAGCCCTGCCGCGCGGGCTACATCGAGCCTGACGCACTGAGTGACTTGCTCGGCGACGACGTGGCGCTCGTGAGCATCATGGTCGCCAACAACGAGACCGGCGTGGTGCAGCCCATCCGCGAGCTTGCCGCCGCCGCGCATACCGTGGACGCACTGTTCCATACCGATGCCATCCAGGGCTATCTGCATATTCCGCTCGATGTCACCCAGCTGGGCGTCGACGCCATGTCCGTCGCAGCCCACAAAATTGGCGGTCCCGTTGCCTCCGGCGCGCTCTACGTTAAGACCCGCACGCCGCTGCGCCCCCGCATCTTTGGCGGCGGACAGGAAGCCGGACGTCGCGCCGGCACGCAGGACCTGCGCACACAGCTGGCCTTTGCCGCTTCCGCTCGCACGCTCGCGCCCCATGTGGCCCAGGAGCGCGAGAAGCTGCAAGCCCTTTCCGACAAGCTCTACACCATGCTTACGGCCCATCCGCGCATTCACGCCACCATGGGCGACTACGCACAGGCCGACCGTCTGCCCGGCATGGTATCGATCTACATTGACGGCATGGACTCCGAGGAGCTCATCATCAAGCTTGACGCCGCCGGCTTTGAGGTATCGGCAGGCTCGGCATGCTCGAGTGGCAGCATGGACCCCAGCCACGTTTTGAGCGCGATGGGCATCGGTCGCGAGCAGGCTCTGGGCGCACTGCGTATCTCCTTCGATGACCGCGTGAATCCGGCCGATCTGGACGAATTTGCCCAGACGCTGCTCTCGATCGTAGGTGCCGCATGATCGTCTCCGAGCTTGAACGTGCCCTGCTGGCGCGCTACCCCAAGGCGTACGCCGAGGGCTGGGATCATGTTGGGCTATCTGTGGGAGACCCTGCTGCCAAGATCACCGGTGTTACCTGCGCACTCGACGCGACCGAGGCCAACGTGCATCGCGCTCTCGAGGCCGGCGCTAACGTGCTGCTGACGCATCATCCCATCTATATCAAGGCGCCCGAGGCCTTTTGTCCGGCCGATTCCGCGCGACCCCAGTGCAGCGCTGCGCTGTACGAGGCAGCTCGTTGCGGCGTGAGCATCATCTCGCTTCACACCAACCTGGACCGCTCGCACGAAGCGCGTGTTCGCCTAAGTAAGTTGCTGGGCGCTGAGCCCATGAGCTCGCTGGAGCATGTGGACGACCCCGAGGCTTGCGGCCTGGGCGCCCTTGCGGCGTTCAACGACCCCTGCAGCCTGCGCGACCTTGCCGCGCGCGCCGCTACGGCGTTTGGCAGTGACCCCCGCGTGTGGGGCGAGGCCAATCGCCCGTGCAGGACCGTCGCCATTTTGGGCGGCTCCCTAGGCGACTTCGGAGAGCTCGCCATCGCCGCGGGCGCAGACGTTGTCGTGACGGGCGAGACGGGCTACCACGTGGCGCAGGACCTGGCCTTGCGCGGGCTACCGGTAATCTTGCTCGGCCACGACCGCTCCGAGGAGCCGTTCGTTGATATATTGATGAACTCTGCAGTTGATGCCGGGGTCGACCCCCGTCATGCGATTAAAATACTGAACCCTTGCCAATGGTGGACTGTGACAAAAGGAGAGAACTTATGAGCGCCGGCGCTACGCTACTCAAGCTGCAACAGATCGATTTGGAGCTCGCCCGCAACAAGAGCGAACTTGCCAATATGCCGGAGCTCAAGGAGCTCGCTTCCAAGCGTAAGACCTACGTTAAGCTCAAGGCCGAGATGACCAAGCTCTACGCCCAGCGCAAAGACCTGGATATTGAGCTCGACGACCTCAACACCACCGAGATCCAGACCAACAACGCTATCGAGGCTGCCAAAAAGCGTCACGTCGATGGTTCTGATTACCGCGAGGTGCAGGACCTGGAGAATGAGCTTGCCACCCTGGCAAAGCGTCTGGACAAGATCGAGCACACCCGCAAGGATGTTCTTGTCGCCCATAAGGAGGCGCTCGACCGCGAGGCCCGCGCGCAGGCAATCATCGCCAAGTTCGAGGAGGGTGTGAAGGCCGACACCAAGGCCGCCCGCGCCAAGGCCGCCGACCTCCAGGCACAGATTGACGCCGCCACTAAGGAGCGCACCGCGCTTGCCGCCACGCTGCCGACCGACGTGCTCACCGACTACGAGCGCCTGCTCAAGCAGTTCCGCGGCCTGGCTGTCGAGACCATCAAGGGCAACATTCCCACCATCTGCCACACCGCGCTCCAGGCATCGTCCATGAGCGACCTCAACCACGACGGTAGCGAGATCGCGCACTGCCCGTATTGCCACCGTCTGCTGGTGCTTCCCAGCAAGGAAGCTTAAATTATGACGGCGGCATCCAACAATTCAATGCAACTTGAGGGAAAAACGATCCTGCTGGGCATTACCGGCGGGATCGCCGCCTATAAGTCGTGCAATATCGTGCGCCTGCTGCAAAAGCACGGCGCGCGCGTCAAGGTCGTTATGAGCGAGCATGCCACCGAGTTTGTGGGGCCGCTCACCTTCCGCGCGCTCACCAACGAACCGGTCGCGGTGGGCCTTTTCGACGACCCCTCCGACCCCATCCACCACATTTCGCTGGCACAGGAGCCCGATCTGGTGGTCGTGGCGCCCGCGACGGCCAATATCATCGCCAAGATGGCAAACGGCATCGCCGATGACCTCATCTCCACCACGCTGCTTGCCACGCCGCGACCCATCGTGATCGCCCCTGCCATGAACAACGGCATGTGGAAGGCGCCGGCGACGCAGGCCAATATGGCCGCGCTGCGCGAACGTGGTGTCCATGTGGTGGGACCCGGCAGCGGCTACCTTGCCTGCGGCGACGTGGACACGGGACGCATGAGCGAGCCCGAGGACATCGTCGAGACCGTCTGCGAGGTACTCGACCCCGCGCCTCAGGACCTGGCAGGTAAGCGCATCGTGATTACCGCCGGCCCCACGCACGAGCCGATCGACCCCGTACGCTTTATCGGCAACCGGTCATCGGGCAAGATGGGCATCGCCCTGGCGGGGGAGGCCGCTCGCCGCGGTGCTGCGGTCACGCTCGTGTTGGGGCCGACGTCACTCGACGTGGGTCGCGGCATGGAGTGCGTGCGCGTGCAGACCGCCGCAGAGATGCTACAGGCGGCGCTGAGCGCCTTCCAGACGGCCGATGCGGCCATTTGCGCGGCGGCTGTCGCCGACTACACACCCGCGGCCCCTGCCGACCATAAGCTCAAAAAGGCCAATGAACGCCTCGATCGCATCGAGCTCGTCGAGACCGTTGATATTTTGGCTGAGCTCTCGCGCCAGAAGGGCGAGCGCCGTGTGATCGGATTTGCAGCCGAGACCGATAACGTCGTGGAGTACGCTGAGCGCAAACTTGTCCGCAAGGGTTGTGATGCCATTATCGCCAACGATGTCTCGCGCGCCGATTCGGGCTTTGGAACCGATACCAACAAGGCTTGGATCGTGAGCACAGCGGGTACACAGGAACTTCCCGTGCTAACAAAACCCCAGCTCGCAGATACAATTTTAGACTTGCTCAAAAATAATTAAAAAAGTTCTTGCACAAGTCCAAAGTTTCGGGTTAATATATTCCCTGTTGCGAGCGAGAGCAGAGCAACAAACAAAAGCTTCGGGACGTGGCGCAGCTTGGTAGCGCACTTGACTGGGGGTCAAGGGGTCGCTGGTTCGAATCCAGTCGTCCCGACCAGAAGTTTGCAGGTCAGGCACCTAGTGCCTGACCTTTTTTGTTTTAAGCAATTGCTTAATTTTGATTAATCAACAAGATGCCAAAAATCTACCTGTGCGATAATCACCTTTTGCGGCTACTTTCGCGTTTTGCACACGCTTGAGCCGATTTAATAACGCGATATGAATCTACATACGCGTTGCTGGTATACAGACGAGTACAGGCTGTATTTATCGCGGCGATTTACGCAGATATGGCGACTGTAACGAACTAGTGTGTCGCTGTATTTATTCCAGCAGTTCACTTGATCTGTGGACAAGTGAGCGGTTACAACAAAACGCCAACCAGGATGGACTCCATACGAGGATGCCGCAAAGGTAATGGCGGGGAAGTGCGGCAGGCGCTCTGAGAGCCGCTGTATGACCCCATTTCTCCTCAACCCGATTACCTGTACAATGAACCTCAAATTGTTCGAGTAATCGCCAAAAGAAAAGCCCGCGCAGGGTCGCACGGGCTTTGCACTAGACGGGCTAGAAGCACCAGGCGGGACAGACGCATTCCGAGTACGCGGCACCATCGCCGGAGGACGGAAAGCCGCGAGAATCGACTAAGAGGAAGTACGCAGAGTTGTCCGGAAGCATCGAACGTTCCCACCAAAGGCGGCCAATGGCAATGGTGGAGTTGTATGAATAAATAGTTCTCCGTCACTTTGCCCTTGAATGCCTCGTACTGGACACCTTCCTTGCCAATCCAAGAGTATTCAGACCAACCGCTATATGGGGTCTCGACGATCTCGGAGTAGCTGAGCAGGAACAGCTTGTCGGTGGTAGCCGTCACGGCGGCATCCTTGTTCGCCCGCTCGCCGTCGACGTTGTTCGTGAGCTTCCTGACCGATTTCACCTTGGTCTGGAAATCGGACGGCATGAGGCTCCAGATCTCGCCGAAATTCATCTTCTGGCGGAGTTCGGACTTCTCCCATCCGCCTACATTGGTGTGACCGGCGTTCATGCTGGACGAAAGCTCTGTCGAGGTGGTGAGGAACGTCAGGCCCGCCTTGCCGGAACCATCGGCCAAATCGTCGTGGTTGATGCCGATGATACGGTAGGTCATGGTTTCGCCGTTCGTCAGCTTGACCGACCAGGTCGTCCCCGCATCCATGGCGGCCTTGGCCTTGGAATATGCCGGCGAGGCCTCGCCTTTCGCGGCGATGTCCTCGGCCACGGCCTTCTGCTCCTCGAGAGTCCATCCCTTGGCGTCCTTGGCGATAGCCGCCTGGACGGTCGCGGAATCGACTCCTGTGGAGCCGCCACCGGACACGCCTCCCTCGGTGCCGCCCGTTGTACCATTGTTGACCGTGTTGCCGACCAGGTTGAACTGGTTGCGGATGGCTCCAGCCACGCCGGGTCCCGCGAACACGATCACCAGGCCGATGACGGCAATGATCAGGACGTACTCGATAATTGATTGCCCTCGGAAGCGGGTCGTTTCAGGAGCGACCTCCCCCCCGAAGGTTAATTGCCGCTGCATGCATATACGGCTCCCTTCACTCGGGGTTTGCAATACGAGCCGAGCGTAGGGCTATTCCAAGTATTTGCAACGGTCTTGCCGCTGCGGCAACGATGACGGCAGGGGAGAAAGTCATGCGCTATTAGCGCGGCTATAACGTCCGCTTCGAATGCCGACCGTATTCATATCGAGGCAGCCATTTCATACCTTCAGAAAGACAACTGAAAGCCGCAAAAAAGCGGGACCCGGCTATAAGCCGAACCCCGCCCAAGAGAAGCCTTTAGAGCCGAGACAGACAACGCGTGTGGACAATCACTCAGCCTCCACCGCCATGCGCACGACCTCTTCCATCGGGTAGCGAGTGCCGCCGTCCCCGTCCAAAGCCTCGTTGTAGGCCTCGATGTCCGCCATGTCCTCAGCCTTCTCGAACGCGGCCCTTCTCACGAACTCGGAAAAGGTCATGCCCGTGGCGTCCGCATGGCCCTGAATCAAGGCCATTTCGCCCTCATCGAACTTGACCGCGATCTCGCGCATCGCCATGGTCGCTCCCGTAAACGCCGTCATCGAAGTGAATCCATTATCCACCCACCGTATACGCCCCGAACTCGAAACACCAAGCAGGATGGACTCTATACGAGGACGCAGCAGAGGTAATGGCGGGGGAGTGCGGCAGGCGCTCTGAGAGCCGCTGTATGACCCCATTTCTCTTCAATCCGACTACCCGTGCCATGAACCTGAAGCCGTTCGTTCGGTCGCCAAAAGAAAGCACGCGCGGGGTAACGCGGGCTTTGCGCTAGACAAGCTAGAAGCACCAGGCGGGGGAGACGCAAAACCAGCCCGGCGCGGAGTTGCTGTCCGACGGATTGCCGCTGCTGTCGACATGGAGGAAGCCCTTCGAGGCGTTCGGAAACACCGAACGCTCCCACCAACCGCTGCCAATGGCAATGGCAGAGTTGGGATTATAGTTCTCCGTCACCTTGCCTTTGAAGGCCTCGTACTGGGTGCCCTCGGAGGAAGTCCAGGGATAGGATACCCAATAGGAGGTGGGGGGCGATCTCAGAGTAGCTGAGCAGGAACAGCTTGTCCGAGGTAGCCGTCACGGCGGCGTTCTTGTTCTCATCACCGCCCCCGACATTGTTCGATAGCTTTTTGACGGCCTTCACCTTGGACTGGAAATCGGAGGGCATCAGATTCCAGATCTTGCCGGAGTTCATTTTCTGACGGAGTTCAGACTTCTCCCAACCGCCGGCGTTGGTGTCAATCGCGTTCATGGGGGACCAAATGCCCGTCGTGGTGGTGAGGAACGTGAGGCCCGCCTTGCCGGATCCGCCTGCAGGGTCATCATGATTGATGCCGATAATGCGGTAAGTCAGCGTCTTGCCATCGGTGAGCTTCATCGAGAACTCGGTGCCGGCATCCATCGCGGCCTTCGCCTTGGCGTAGGCGGGCGACGCCTCGCCCTTGGCGGCGATGTCCTCGGCAACTGCCTTCTGCTCACCGAGGGTCCAGTCCTTCGCGTGTCCTTCGCGTCCTTGGCGAGCGCCGCCTGGACGGTCGCGGAACCCGCGCCGTTACCGCTGCCGGAACCGCTCGGTTCCCAAGTCCCACCTGCTGTCCCGTTTACCAATACTCCCGCCACCGTGTTGAACTGGTTCCTGATTGCCGACGAGACCCAAGGGCCGGCTATCATCACAACCAGGACGATAATCGCGATGACCAGAACGTACTCGATGGCTCCTTGGCCTCGGGGGCGGGTATTCCTAGGAGATACCCACCCCCCGAAGGTTAATTGCCGCTGCATGCATATGCGACACTCCCTTCGCATGGGGATTGATATTGCATGCAGAGCGTACGTTAAAGCGAACCGACTAGCCCGTAACGTGCCGCTGAGGCAACGGCGGCACGGGTGCCCGCGCCACATAAACTGCTTGCCGTTTTGTTTCTTCAGACCTACTGCCACGCCTTCGGGAGGATAACGCCGGGGGCGCAGTGATTGAAGTCACTATGATTGGCATAGGTTGGGACATTCCAATCGGAACAGTCGAGGTTTAGATTTTTGCAATAGCTAAACATGCCGAGCATATCCATAACATCTGAGGTCTTCCACCCTGGTCCAAATTTCACGCTTTTCAGCGAACTGTCGGTGGAAAAAAGGAGACGTAAATCGCCGGCTTTCCGCGTCGACCATCCGGAGATGTCAATCTCCTCGACCTTGTAAAGGTTTTTGAGCGCCGAGTCGAATTCGACGACCGAGGACGTATCCCAGCTTGAAATACTGAAGGAAGTCGCATTGCCGCAATACGCGAATGCGTGCTGCAGATTTGTGCAGTTCGACATGTCGAACTTTGCCAGATCAAAGCTCTTGCAGTTCTCCATGTACTGAAAGCAAAATGCCAACGAGTGGATTTCTATGCCATCGTCAATGGCCTTTACGGCCACGATATTATTTCTGTTAGGCCACCAGGGGGCAGTCGTCTTGCCGTCGTTTCCCACGGTCGCGGTGGCGTATCCATTTTCGAACCCCGTATACACCGCCGTCACGCGGCGGCTGTTGAGCATGTCACCGACTCTGGGGACCCCGCGGCGCTTGTAGAACATGAGGCTGTGGTCGTCCTCCGAGTACACGGCGAACGCTATCCCGTGAACGGGGTCCACGATGTCGGCGTCGGTCAACGACCCGTTGCCGCCGCCCGTGCCGCCCGACTCCCAGCTCCCCTTTGAGATTCCGTTGCCGAGCGTCCCCGCCACCGTGTTGAACTGGTTTGTGATCGCCGACGAGACCCACGGTCCCGCGATCAGCACCACCAGGACGATGATCGCGATGATCAGTACGTACTCGACTGTCGACTGCCCCTTCGGGCGGCGGGTAAATCTGGGAGATACCCCCCCCCGAAAGGAATTTCCGCTGCATGCATGTGCGGCTCCTCTCGGATTGCTTTGGCTGATGCTGCAGAGGATAGACGCGATTACTAAGGATGAGTCAACAATGCCGCAGCGGCATTCACACTAAGAGGGTAAGGCGTTCGGAGTGACATCCCGTTCCAAAACGTATACTTGATTTAAGGCGGAGTGGAATGTGGGCGCGCAAGGAGATGCGGAATCGATGAGAGTCTCAAAAAAAACTACTGCAGTGTTATCATCTTTCATCCTCTCTATTCTTCCATTTCTGATTCTATGGGCGGCTTGGTCAGTCCTCCCTGATACAATTCCCGCTCATTGGAGTGGGGGTGTGGTTGATCGATGGGGTAATAAGCTTGAATTGCTGGTTGTTCCGCTGTTTTCTCTGATTGGTTCTATTGCAATTTCTGTGTACCTTATTGTTTCCACGCGGCGAAGAGAGTTCGCGGATTTCTCTGCTCGAATGCGACGGGACTTTGTTGCGTGCTATATTTCTAGTCTTCTTTTATCGACAACCTGCTCAGTGATAATTGCCGTTTGGGTTCAGTTGATTCTTACGCAAAGCACTGCGGTTGATGGGGGGCCTGGACTATCGATCCTTTATTCCCTTCCCGGGCTATATTTGATCTTGTGCGCTTTGCCGCCTTTTTATGCGAGCGGCGAGAGCAAAAAGGCAGAGCGCCTGATAACAGTTCTTATTGGCGGCGCGGAGATTGTTCTTTGTGGAATAGTGCTTGAAGGTTCGGCTGCCTCTTATGCGATGATTGGACTGATGATTCTGTTCTGTGCGTTTGAGATTGTGTCACAGGCAAGGGATAGCCGGTCCTTATGAGTTGAATTACGCGCGTGCGGATATAAAGGTTGGCATGTTAGGCTGGTTGTTTTCTCGTTCTGGGACATTTGCAGTAGGATGAGTGGGACTAGGCGCGCTGCGGTGTGATGGTGACGGTTGAGACTTGTATCGCTGCAAATCCGCTGATGCACATTTTGCTATTGGGCTTGAAGGTGGGACCGGCAGGCCTTTGTTTGGGATGTTCCGGTCGTCCAGCTCGTGTTGCACGGCTTTATATTGTTACGCTCGTTCGGCGCTCCGTTGGAGCATTTCCGGGTTTGTCGGCATCATGGCTTGGCCAAGTGACACGCTTGCCGGGACGGTTGTAACGCCGCGCCGGTTCCGTGTGCTCCTTCGTTGTTGGCCTGTCCAGCCGGGGGGCGGATTCGGCCTCATGTTGTGGCGCACGGCCTTCAGGGGCTTCCCCCTGGCGAGTTATGTTCGTCCGTATGGGTAAGGGTCGGGTTGAGCTGACAATCCCGTGTCGGAAGGGGCTTGCACCATGCGCGCGATGACAGAGATTGAGTGGCTGGACGGCCGTGTGACGAAGGTGCCGGAGCTCGCCCTGGGCGATGCGCTCGGCGAGAGCGTCCAGGCGGAGCTCGATTTCGGGTTCGACGACGTGTTGGAGGGCCTTTGGGTTGAGGTGCGCCATCATGAGCCGGATGAGGACTCGGACGGCGACCCGCGCGGGAGGGGCTGCGCACTGTACGCGGACTACCGGTACAGCCTGGTCGAACCGTCGGACCTCGACCGTGTCTTCTGCATTCTTTACGAGGGGCAGCCGAGGGTCCAGCCGCGTCGCGGGGGAGCTCGTGAACCTTTCGCGGGCCTGCGCGTTGTCCTGCCTCATGCTCGGATCTCCCTACCCGCCAGGCGCCCTCGAGGCCCTGGCCGCGTGCGCTCGATACCTCTGCGGTCCGGCTTTCACGTCCGACCTCGCCGCCCGCGTCCGCGCGCGGATCCCATCCGGCCTCACGCGCTTGAATATCGATCTGAGCCCAAACGATGACCCACACCCCATCGGTCTTCATGATGATGCCTCGATGAGCCAGCTCGCCCAGAGCTTTCGATACAGTCGGTTGAGTCGAACAGACTTTTTTTCGAGCTTGTCCTGACGCATGAAAAGACCTTTTGTAAGTTCTTTTCCGTTGGCATCCTTCCTATTAGGCCCTTTGGACGTCTGGAAGGAGCAAATCATGATCAGAATCGCAAGCTGGACGCGATTCTTCGCGACCGCAAATAATGAGTCGTAGGATGGCCTGTTGATTCCACTCAGGATCTCGCTCTTTGCAATCTCATCCTGTCGAACGTCAAGCGCCGCCTCCATCTCGCTAGGCGTCTCGGCCTGATCGGCAACCGATGGAGCGTCCGTGTCTAAAGGCCACGGGAGGCCACGGCCTTTTTGCGGTTTGTAGCTACTTGTACTCATGTTGATTCCTCCGGTGCGAGGCTATCCAACCCAATTGCCGACTGTGCCCATAATATGGTTGATTTCCGATCTCAGCCGAACACATTGAGCGGATAGGCCGTTCCCGCAGTTAGCCGAACGCCCCCGAGGCCCCAATTCAGGCCACGGGGCGTCGTTTTCCCAGTTGAAGGAACGGTGGAGATGTGTTTCGATGGGTCCGGTGGCCATGCTCCGCCCGCCGCCCGGCACCTCTTCCCAGACTCAGCCGGACGGTCGGTCCGTCTATTCCGTTTTCGCCCTTAGGCTAGGCCAGCGGGGCATCGCCCCTCTCTGCGCGCGCCCTCTCGGCGGGGCCGGCGGGGCCGACCTGTCGGTCTACGACGGGTTCCTGAAGGGGGCGGTCGCCGATGGCAGCTAGCGAGGAGCTGGCCCGCAGGGTCGTGGAGGCCGGGCGGTCGTGCTCGCTCACCACCGCCGTCCTGGAGGAGTGGTCGAGGCTCGGCACCCCGAAGCAGGTGGAGTACCTGGCGGGCTACCTCGAGGCGGAGAGGTCCAGCCGCGAGGCCTCGAAGCGCGCGACGCTGCTCAGGCGCTGCGCGCTGCCGGCGCCCAAGACCTTCGACGGCTACGACTGGTCGGCCGTGTCGTGGCCGGAGGGCATGGGGCGCGAGTCGCTGCTCGCGCTCGACTTCGTCGAGCGCAGGGAGGACCTCGTGCTCATGGGCGACGTCGGCACCGGCAAGACGCACATGGCGTCGGCCCTCTGCGCGCTGGCGTGCGAGAGGAGGCTCGAGGCGCGCTTCTTCACGGCGTCCTCGCTCGTGATGCGCCTGAGGCGCGCCCGCGACGACGGGAGGCTCGACCGGGAGGCCGCAATCATCGGCAAGGCCCGCCTGCTCGTCATCGACGAGCTCGGGTTTCTCCCGCTCGACGCGGACGGGGCGAGGCTGCTCTTCCAGGTCCTCGCCGACGCATACGAGAGGCAGTCGGTGGTATTCACCACGAACCTGGAGTTCAGCAGGTGTGGGCGGTGTTCGGGGACGACCAGATGGCCGCCGCCCTGATCGACCGCATCGTCCACCACGGGAGGCTCGTCCAGTTCCGCGGCGAGTCCTACCGCGTCCGCCATGCCCTCATGCAGGAGGGCTAGCCGCTCAAAAAGCGTGCGCGCTTCCGATGCTGCGACTGCTCAATTTCCGATGCTCTTTTTGCTCAAATCCTCTTGACGAAACACAGAATACGTGCGGGCGGCGCTTGCAGCCGATCGCACGGTACCGGCCGCACCCGTTGCAGCAGCGCGGCCACGCCGCCAGGCGCGGGCAGGCCGCCGACAGGTCGGCCGAGCCGTCGACGCGCTCGCCGCGCCTGGACTTCGGCGCCGTCACGAACCTGTGCGACGCCACCTCGGCGCTCACCGCCGAGGGCGACCTGCACAGCTCCCTGGCGATCTCCCTGCACGAGGCCCTGCGCTCCAGCATCCTCTGGACCGTGTCCCGCTCGTGCCTGGTGAGCCTGCCGTAGGCCCTCGGGGCCGCCTCCGCGGAACCCTTCTTCCTCTTTCCGGACCGGCCGTCCTCCGATCTCCAGGTGCCGGCCGGTCCGGCCCTCAGGGTATCGGGTTCCCACATTCATCCGCACATGTGCGGATGAATGTGGGAGGTGTTCGGATGAAGTTGATAATCAAGGCTTCGATAGCAAACGCAATTTGGTTTTTGAAATATGGACGAATTCCTCGTCAGGAGGGTAAAATGGTGCCGACGGCAGCCCAAGTTGTAGAGAGCTGGGCAGAGCCGTTGCTTAATGAAGTTGGGTCATCGTCTTAGCGACGGTGGCCTTTCTTTTTGGGCTTCGAACCCTGCTTGAGTGCCTTGGAAAGGACGACAAGGGCCGTGAGGAGCGAGACCATAGCAGTCAGGAGCTTCACGAGCTCAGTGAAATCGGTCATGGGCATCACCTCCCATCGGATGGAGGGCTCTGCCCGGCACGAGGGCTGCCGACAGCAAGGACGATTCTATCAGAGCGGCTGACTCCCGCCCGATTATTACCATCCCACCGCGCCTGTGCAAAAAAGAGGGCCGCCAAACAGCGACCCTCCAGCGAAAGTGCATGTTATTTAGGACAGTCAAATTCTTTGAAAAACAAATGGATGCTGTAGAATTACAAATAAGAGTCACCCAGAAGGAGCGATCGATGAAAAGCAAACGATTTGTCCTGAATGCACTTCTGGTAGTAGCAATATTGACGCTCTTCGTCTTTTCGTACTCATACATGAATCAGCCAAGATTTGGATATGCTTTATACGCTGTTTTTTCCGGCGAAACAACTTACAACACTATAGGCTTCATTGACGCAATCTTTTTCTATGTAGTCGGCCCCGTATCAAGCGAACTGGTCGCTTTTGTTGTCAGCTACAACCTGAATCAACAAAGCCAAACTCACTCAGCGACTTCGGCCAAACAAGGAATCAATCTCTTCGCAATAATGATAATTCTGCAAATTGCGACCGTGTTGATTATCGCCCTGACCGCAACAAACGTTTTGAAGTATGAGTTCGGATTCATCGCGAGCTGTCTCATGGCAATTGCCGCGGGTATAGCGGTTTCGTATACGACACCGGCAAAGAAGTAGATAAAATAACAGGGCCTATTTGGAATCCGAATCGTCCATGGAACCGTCGATGCCGGTTTTGGTGTCGTCATCCGTATTGGAATCGTCATCCTTGGGGCTTATAGGACACACATTTTGTCCTATAAGCCCCGATCAATTCATACTCCTCATCCTCGCCGAATTGCGAGTATGGCAGAATCGGCACTGGATGGCAGCGCGCTAGGCCGTGTCCGCGGAGTTACCCCCCCCCGTTTTTATCGTAACAGCTGATTCTAGGGACGCTTCAAAAAGTCAACCGAGGGTTTTGTCCCGTCAAGACGCCGAACGAGAATTACGTACCGCCAAGAGCCTCAAAACACGCCCCTCGCGGAACAGAATCCTCACTCGATTTCCATGCAGAGTAAAAACGTCAATCAATCATCCTCCGCAACGTCTATCCACCAAAAAGGCCGCCCCACGTGGAGCGGCCTTTGCTCGCAGCTTTTTACTGATAGTTACTCAAAATTATTCCAACACATCCACAGAAGAGCAGCGAATCGTATTTTTCTTTCGGGAATCGAGAAAATAGCCTACCTTGACTTTAGACTCAACGCTCACGGGGCTATCGCTTACATAGCGCGTATGTTCTGAATCAACCAGAATGGTCAGACGATCAGACCCGTCGTTATATGGATCTTCGCTTTCGACCGACATGGTAAAATCGCCAGAGCTGTCAACGTTCAACACCAATCCGCTCACGAACCACAAATGTGAATAGTCACCTCCGCTATCTTTTTGGCAACACTCCACTTTTAGAAATAGCGCAGAGAATGCGAACACGGCAACTGATATAGCGATGAAAACCTTAACGCCACTCCCCTTGCCATAAAATACAAATTTATTCGCCAAAGAAAAATACCCCTGCCTTATCCGTGTAATTAGCATAGTACTACGTTAACGTGCTCATGGCTGTGGGTTGGTTTAACCTACAGCCATGCTAAAGTTGCCAAAAGGGGCACAAAGGCCAATACGTTTGCGCCATGCCGGCACAGCGACCTGGCATCGTATGCACCGGCGGGATCGTCGCTGGCCTGCAAGGAGGGCATATCCACGCGCTCATGGTCGCCGGAGGCCTCGTGATGCAGCACGCGCCGGGCGGCGACTGGAAGCGCGTCGATTGGGACGTGCTTGCCGCCTGGCTCGACAGATACGGTTACAAGGTCGCTGATTGCGAGACGGAGACCCTTCCGACCGCCGACGCGGCGAGTGGGAACGC
>UQPP01000016.1 GCA_900543025.1 uncultured Collinsella sp. | reverse complement strand
GTCCTTATCCTCATCGGCCCACTCGCTTGCATAGCGTGCGGCCCAATAGCCAACGGCACGGTGCTTGAGCATCTTGCCAAAGACCGTAAGAAATACGGTGAAGAAAGCGACCAGCACCAGGAACAGCGCGAGCGTGACGCCACCGCCGGTAACGATTGCCTCAATACCCGTAGGACGATAGTAGTAGCTATACATACCGACAGAGGCAATGGCGCCAAAGACGACCGTCAAGATCCATGTGACAACGTTGGCAACCAGGCCCGTCAAAAACTCGGGAAGGAACGAAGCACAGAACAGCTTGGTCTTGTTGTGCTTAAAGGCCGCCCAGACCTTATCGAGCGAAAACGCGCTCTCGACGCGCCCGGTCACCGCAAAGTGCATCACGGCGATGTCGGCGAACATCTTAAAGAAGACACCCAGAATCGCCGAGGCAATTAGCGCCAGGACAAGCAGGCCGAGCGAACCGAACAGCGCAGCCTCGAGTGCATAGGAGCCGTAATAAGAATACGAGCCCGCGGCGCCAATTACCACGCCCTCCACCAGCGAAAGCACTACACCGATAACGGGAATGGCAGCGATAACCTCGAGCACGACCGAAATAACGCTCGAAAAGACTCCGAGACCAAACGACGTGGAACGCATGAGTGGACGGTCCATGCCGTCATCGACCTTGAGCGAAAGATCACGGCCCCACTCGATACCAAAGCCGGAACCACACACACTCGCAATGCAAGCTGCCAAAAAGCCGATGGCAGCCGCAATGCCGCCAATAACGGGAATAAACAACACGAGCACCGACACAACGCAAATCAGCGCCGGCAAAAACGCGATTTGGCATACACGCTGAAGCACGCCCGGAGTCTTGGTCATATCTTGGAACGCCTGAGCCACACAGCCCTTTGGCGCATTCGCCACGGGCGGTTGCGGAACAAACTGCTGGGGCTGAGGCTGTCCCTGGGGAGCGGGGCCAGAGGCACCGGCATTAGGAGCACCACACACGCCGCAGAACTTGTCGTTATCGCCCATGGGGGCGCCACACTGCGAGCAGAACATAGAATCATCCCTTCGTATCTTGAACGAATCACTTGGATCGCAAACGATGTCTTTAGCATCATTATTGCCCAATGTGGGGTCAAATACTCAAAGATGACCGATTTGCAAGGTACGCGGCGCCAGCAGGCGGTTCGTTGAATATGTCTGTGCTAGTTCGTTCCGCGGAAGCCCTTGCCGACGATCTCGGAGCTGTCGACGATCGTGATAAAGGCACCCGGATCGACTTCGCGCGCATAGCGGCGTAGTTGCACGGCCTCGCGACGGCTCAGCACGCTCATGATCACCGTCACGCACTTGCCCGAGAAGGCACCGTAGCCGCGACTGATGGTCGCTGTGCGGTTGAGATGCTTGACGATAAACTCCTCGACTTTGCGCGGCTCGGAGCAAATGACCGTGCAGACTTTGCGCAGGTGAATGCTCTCAATGGCTTTATCGACCACAAGCGTCTTGGCAAACAGGCCGAGCACGCAGTACAGACCGACACGCGGGCCATACAAAAAGGCCGCGATGGCCACGATGCCGATATCGACCAGCAGCAGCGCGCGGCCAATCTCGAGCGTCGTGCGGCGCTTGAGGATCATGGCAAGAATGTCCGTGCCGCCCGTCGAGGCGCCAATATCAAAGACAATAGCGCTGCCGAGCGCCGGCAAGATGACGGCAAAGCACAGGTCGAGCCACATATCACCCGTCAGAGAGACATCGGTCGGAATAAAAAGCTCAAACAGCGAAACATAGGCCGAAAGCGCAAACGAGGCGAAGACGCTCCACAGGATTGCATTGCGCTCCAAAAAGATAAAGCCCAAGACGACGAGAACCGCGTTGATAATCCACATAAAAACGCCGACGGGCAGGGTCGGGAACAGCGTGGACAGAATGACCGACACGCCCGAGGTGCCGCCAAAAGCAAAGTGATTAGGGGTTTTAAACGCAACGATGGCGAAGGCCGTAAGAATCAGGCCCAGATTGAGCTCGGCAAAAAAGCGCGGGAAGCCCGGCTCCTGGCTGCGCTTTTGACCGACACGCTCGCCGCGCTCGATATCGGTGCGATCAACCACGCGCTCCATCGGCACCACGGGAGGACGATGCACCTCCTCGGCAGCACGCGATGCCGCCTCTGCCGCGGCGGCCTCAATCGCCCATGCCTTGCTTTCTGTTTCGTGCTCGTCGGCCATTACGGCAACCCCTCGTTAACAATTTGGAAACAATGCGCCCATTAGGGTAACGCGGAACGCGACGATTGCAACCCCTAGTTAGACGAGCGGTATGCCCACATCGGGGGGCATACAAATAACGGCCGGCCACGCTTTTGCTTGCGCGGTCGGCCGTTTAACGTTTTCGCAGATAAAGCCTGCCAAAACAAACCTGTCCCTTTTTGGAAGGTTACTCGTGCTGGCTGGTGCGGTGCTCGTACTCCTCGGGGGTGATGAAGTCCTCGATGCGCAGGTTGACGCCCGCCACCTCAAGGCCGGTCATCGCGGCAAGGCGCTCGGTGACACGTGCCTTGACATCGTCGAAGATCGCGGGCGCATAGGCGCCGTACTCGATAATGACGGAGATGTTGACGACCACGCGATTGTCATCGGTGACCTCAACCGTCACGCCCTTGGTCAGATTCTCGGCACCAAACTGCTCCTGCACAAAGTGCATAAGGTTACCCTTCATGCCCAGGACGTGCGGCACCTCGCGGGTGGCCATGGCGACGATCTTCTCGATCACACCGTTGGAATAGGTCAGCGAGTCCTCGGACTCGTCTGTTTCCTCATCATCCTCGTCCGCGTCATCGGCGGACTCGGCCTCGACGAGCGCCTCATCCTCGAGCGTCACATCCTCGGCTTCGGCGACGGCCGCCTCGTTCTCCTCGAGCTCGGTATCGGCCACATCGACCTTCGTATTAAAAGCCATGGTTCCTCCTTATGCCTGCCGCGGATGCGACAGTCGAATACATATTAGCGGCCGCTAAACAGACGGCCGAAGAAGTTGACGATCCCGTTTTCGCCGTCGCGAATTTGGCCGATCACGGCGCCGATCAGCACGAAGAATGCAATGACGAGCGTGTCCCACAGGCCGAGCGTGAGCACCAACACGGCAAGGATAAAGCCAGCGACGGCACCGAGCGTGGTGTTGGGATGACGCACAGCATAGCTCCAGATGGCAGCGCCCGTACCCTTGATGAGACCCATAGCCTCGTCAAAATCCGCGGCCGCTGCGTCTTGTAACTCAGTTGCCTCTGCTTTGGAATCAACAGGTTCGTTCGCCGGCGTGGCGCTCTGGTCAATCGTCAGGCGCGGCGTACGAGCGGTCTTATCTTGATTGGTATCACTCACCGGAAACCTCCACGGTCTGGACGGTAGTCTTGGACGGCAAAAAACGGACGCGCGTGGTCGTACCCGGCGTGCCGAGCATGGTGTCGCAAGCTTCCTCGATGCGCTGCTGCATCGCGGTAGCCAGAGATGCCACGTCCTTATCGTCAAGCGCGATAGCCTCGACCTTAAAACGGACATGCGAATCGTCGGAACCTTGGACGCGGGCCTCGACATGCTCGATCATCACGCGATCGTCGCGCTCTGCAGCAGCCCTGGCGCACGAAGAAAGCGCCGCGAGCGTGACCTCGATATTGCGCTCCCCCGCCGGATGCACGCAGGACGGCTCGCGACGAGCAAACATCAGGCGGAAGAAGCTTACCAGCACGCCAATCGCCACAACTCCGCCGCATGCCGTCACGACAATGCGCGGCATGGGGTCGCGCATCAGCAGCATAAAGCGATACGTATACGGCCCCCAAAACTGGCAGACAAGCGTACCCAGCGCCACGATGGTGGCGGCAAGATACACGATCGCTAGGGCTCGTTTGAGTACGCGCACGCGGCGCTCCCTTCAAATCTCGGCTCTCGAAATGCAAAACGGTTCGCATCATTATAAAAGAGCCGGGTCCGGTGCTCTACGCACGCGGATCCGGCTCATCTATTCCACGAGGCTTGCATGCTCGCTTCATTATGCCCAGATATGCACGGCTTAACCCGTGCGGGCGCTACTCCTCCTCGAGGGCAGCGATGACCTCGTCGGTCATGTCCATGGTGCTGTAAACATCCTGGACGTCGTCGAGCTCCTCAAGACGGTCGATGAGGCGCTGAACCTTCTTGGCGTCGGCGCCGGAGACCTCGGTCGGGGTGGTCGGGACCATGGTGGTCTCGGAGCCCTTGACCTGGACGCCCTGCTCCTCGAGCGCCTTGGAGACAGCCATGACCTCGTTGGCAGTAGTCCAGACGATCCACTCCTCGCCGGCGTCCTCGTAGTCCTCGCCGCCGGCCTCGGCGATGGCCATCATGAACTCATCCTCGTCACCGGCAGCACCGTTGGCGATCATGGTCTCCTTCTTGGCGTTCTCGTCCAGGATCTCCTTGGCGACGACGATCTGGCCCTTGCGCTCAAACTGGAAGGCGACGGAGCCGGAGGTGCCCAGGTTGCCACCAGCGTGGGAGAAGGCGGAACGGACATCAGCAGCGGTACGGTTGCGGTTGTCGGTCAGGCAGTCGACGTAGACGGCGACACCGGCGGGACCGTAGCCCTCGTACACGATATTCTCGTAGACGGCGGCATCGGCACCCGAACCAAAAGCCTTGTCGATAGCGGACTTGATCTTGTCCTTAGGCATGGACTGAGCCTTGGCCTTGGCAACGGCAGCGGCGAGGCTGGCGTTGTTCTCGGGCAGCGGGTCGCCGCCGAGACGGGCAGCAACGGTAATGTTGCGGCTGAGCTTGGAGAAGAGGGCGGAACGCTTGGCGTCCTGCGCGCCCTTACGATGCTTGGTTGTGGCCCACTTAGAGTGTCCGGACATACGTGTCTCCTATCGGTTTCGACCTAAAGCCCAGCGCAGATGCTCGGGCAATATAAACAAACGTCGTTATGATATACCTACTGGCCTGCGAGATAAACCCCAAAATGAAGGCGTCGTGATGATGCCCCCCTTTGGTGCAAAGAAACCTGACCCCAATGCACCAAGTTAGGACCAGAGGAGATCGCTGCGGGTGATGGTGGCGCCGATGGCAAAGGGCATGCAGGCGATGACCGGATACAGGTAGCGCATGTAGGTCGAGCCGTTGCAGGGACCGATCAGGCACACGGCGAGCACGCCCAGCAGCGGCACCCAGATCGCCAGCGCACGCCACGAATGACGACGTAGCAGATAGACCACCACGGCGATCATGATCCACACATAGGTGGCCGAGCTCATGGTGAGCGAAATAAACGGGATGCGCTGCACCGCCACACGGTACAGATTGATCAGGTGGTCGCACCAGCGCACTACGTTGCTATCGACCGGATGGAAGTCGAAGTACTTGAGGTTGTCGGGACGCGCCATGATCTCGGCACTACGCGCCGTGCTGTAGACCCAGGCATCGCGCGCGCTCGGATAAAAATAACCATAGTAGTTATTGATAAGCGCCGAAATATAGCACTCGGGATCCTTCTTAAACATCTGAGCCCATACCTCAAAATAGGCATCGATGTCCTCCTGCGAGGCGTACTCGTTAAAGCAGTTCTTGACGGCATCGGACTTGTCGGGGTTGTAGCGGCGGCCCAGGTTCTCGTACTTGAGTACACGATCGATCACGGCACGCTCTTCGTCGGTCACCGAACCGTCGCAAGGAGCTTCCACGATGGTGCCGTCCTCCTTAACCGTAGGGTTGACGCCCGAGTTAAGGCCGTCGTGCTTTTGGACGAAACGAGCCGTCTGTTGGAACGGAATCGAAAGGATTTCGCGCTTGGAACCAGGCGTGATGTCGTGCGCTGGCATAAAGACCTTGGTGAAGTACATATTAGAGGCAAGGCAGAGTGCAAGCACCGCAAGAACTCCCACCCAGCGGAAACGCGGGATGCCGCCCGAAGGCGCAGCACCAGCCTGCTTGGCTGCACGATGAGCCACATGCGCGTCCCATGCGCAAAACGCCGCCGCGATTACGCATGCCGCCAGGGGAAACACCAGGCCGCCGTTGCGCAGAAACGTGGAACCCATGGCGCCCAGAGTGAGCAGCAGCCAGTCATGTCGCGCAAAGAGCACGGGCCTCTGTTCGCCCGCACGCTCGGCATTGGCATCACGACGGGGCAGGCCACATGCCACGAGCTTGACGGTCTGTACCAGCAGCACCAAGAACGCGTCGGCAAAGAGCACGTCTTTGGTGAGCAACGCCGCGTAGTTAGAGAACATCGGCATAAACGCAAAGAACAGCAGGATCGCACCGCGAACCGGCAGGCTCACGCCCAATTTGCGCAGCGACGAAATGGAATAGGCCATGCAGGCAGCCGTGATGACAAATTGAGCGCAGGTGTAGATGGCAAGACCCGCGTTAGCGCTGTTGAACAGCGAAAGCCCCAGCTGAACGCACGAGCCGATAATGGCCGTGTGCACTACGGGATGATGCCCGTTGAGCAGCACGTTGGGGTTGAGTAGGCGCAGGTAGTCGCTCGTGCCGTTGGGATAGTTGAACCACTGGCGAATCTGCGCGCCCGTATCTCCCATAAAAAGGCCGGGCAGCGAAGCGATGAGCGTGGGCGTCCAGGCGATCATAAGCACCAGGAAGGGCCCGGCAAAGGGATGGACCGAGAGCACGGCGTGAGCCACACGCCATACGCGGCCAAAGTGCGCCTCGGAAAACGGAATGCGCCGAGAGCTCAGCCAATCTAGACACTCAAAGGCAAGGTAGAAGGCAACGACCGCCAAGAGCATCCAGCCCGCGCCGCCAATCCAGGCGCAGATGATGCGGGCTTTGTCGCCAAGGACAATCTCGGCCGAGTCGGTGAGATCGTAGCTGCGGCCGAACACCATGCAGATGGCGAAGAACAGCGACGGCAGAATGATCGATGGACGCCAGGTGTCGCCACGGCCAAAGAACACGTAGCGAAACGGCAAGGTGAGCAGGCAGGCAAGCGCAAGCAGCATGACCGCGTCGGTATGGCCGGCAAACGAGAGAAGCACCTCGTAGCACACGTACAGCATGCCCGAGGCTTTGGGGTCAATCGCCAAGACTGCGTTGCTCGACACCGGGGCGGGATCGATGGAAAACGCCGTGGTCGCCAACAGCGCGAGCAAAAATGCGATGAGCGTCTGCTTGGCGGGGTAGCGCTTAAACCAGACAATGCGGGCGGCGTCACGCGCAGCCGTTGTGGAGAGGTCGGAATCCTTCACAGTCCGAAAGCCTTTCTAGAAACCTACCAAAAAGGGACAGGTTTATTTTGGCAGGTTTTATCTGGGGAAACGTTACGGTTCTGTCATCGTTGCCCAGCGAACCACCACAAAGGTGCCTGTCCCCTTTGCGGTGGTTAGGCGTCGAGGTAGATGCGCTGGAGCTGGTTGCGGCGACGAGCAAAGATGATGAGCGCCAGGCCCGCGATTACGAGTGGCAGACTCAACAGCTGACCCATGGTGATGACGCCGCCCAGCAGATAGCCCAGCTGCGCATCGGGCACGCGCACAAACTCAATGAGGAAGCGGACGATGCCGTAACCCATCACAAACACGCCCATAAACGTGCCTTGGGGCAGTAGCGGCTTTTTGCGGCTGAGCACCTGCAGAATGCAAAAGAGCACGATGCCCTCAAGAAATGCCTCGTAGAGCTGGGAGGGGTGACGCGGCATATCGCCCGCGGTGCCGCCAAAGATCACGCCCCAGGGCAGATCGGTCGGCTTGCCCCACAGCTCGCCGTTGACAAAGTTGGCGCAGCGTCCCAGACATAAGGCCAGCGGAGCACCGATAACGGCAAGGTCGGCGATGGTCCAGGCGTCGAGCTTGTACATGCGGCACACGAGCACGCCGCCGATGATGCCGCCCACCAGGCCGCCATGGAAGCTCATGCCGCCTTCATTGGTAGCAAAGATCTCGAGCGGGTGCGCCCAGTAGTAGCCATCACCGTAAAAGACGACGTAGAACAGGCGCGCACCGATAATGAGGCCAAAGACCACGCCGACCACGACACTCGTCAGGTCGTCAATCGTGATGTTAAAACCCCAGCGACGCTGCGTGCGGTACATGACGACCGCCGTGAGCAGAGCGCCGACCACGTAGGCCAGGCCGTACCAGTAGATGGTGATGGGGCCCGCCGAGATCGCGACAGGATCAAGCATATGGTAGAAGTCGTTGAGCATGTCGACCCTCCTACTCCCTACATACAAATGCGGCCGCGGGCCTTGCGCTCGCAGCCGCATATTTGGGCGTAACGTCTATGCGGAGTATGCCGTCCGCAGCTTTCGCATCTTAGAACGGCGCGTACTCGTCGTACAGGTCCTCGGCCTCGCCGGAAGCATTGACCTGCTCAACGCGGGTAACGCCGGGCACATGCTCCTTCAGGATACGCTCAATGCCCATGGACAGGGTCAGCGAGCTCATGGGGCAGCCGGCGCAAGCGCCCTGCAGCTCCAGTTTGACGACACCCTCGTCGTCGACGCCCACATACTCCATATCGCCGCCGTCGGCCTGCAGGTTGGGGCGAATCTCTTCAAGAACCTTCTTAAGCAGCTCTTCGTTAACAGCCACAGGGGCTCCTTTCTCACAATAACGCGGGCGCGCCCGCGGACAGAAGCTATGTTACTACAGCCATGTACCCGCTCACGAGCCGTCCATGCGCGCAGACGCGACTTTCACGAGTAGTCAATTTGGGACGGGACTCTTTGAGCTGCCTTTTGTTGCCAACTGGCGTTGCCACGCGCTACTGCTGAGCCTGTCCCTCGGTGCCGATGTGAACATCGACGATAACCTGGCGGTAGCTGATGCCACAGGAGTCGAGGATGCGGCGGCTGATGCGCCCATCATCGGTGTCGGCGTACTTGTTGTCCAGGTAGACAACCTCGCCCACGCCCACCTGCGCCAAAATCTTGGCGCAGTCATGGCACGGGAACAGCGTGACGTAGACCGTGGAACCCTCGAGGTCCTTGAGCGAGCCACGGTAGTTGAGCACGGCGTTGGCCTCGGCATGGACCACGTAGTTGTGCTTGTCCTGCAGCGGGTCGTCGCTCGTACCCCACGGAAAAAAGTCGTCGTTGAGCGCCGAGGGTGTACCGTTGTAGCCCACCGAAAGGATGCGGTGGTTGGTGTTGGCGATGCACGCACCCACCTGCGTGTTGGGGTCCTTGCTGCGGCGCTGCGCGGCGATGGCCACGCTCATAAAGAACTCGTCCCAGCTAATGACGTCCAAGCGCTTGCCTGACGAAGTTTGATGAAGATCATCCGACATGGCAGACACCTCCGTAATCGCAATAGTTTGACCCATTGTAGCAGGTGAAAGGTGGGGGCGTTTATCCCACCGGCGCCCTCACCTTTACACGCGGCGGGGCTTTTGGTTGATGCGATAGAGCTCGGCGAGACCCCGCAACGTCAGCGCATCGTCGACCGTCAGACTGTGACCGACCAGCGACGCGAGTGCCTCGGCATCGTCGCCGGTAATGACGATGGGCACGCTGCCCTCCCCCGCGGCCTTGGTCGCGCGCATCTCGGCAAGCACCATGTCGAGCATGCCGTCGATGCGGGCCACCTCGCCCAAAACCACGCCCGAGCGCATGGCCTCACGCGTGTTGCGGCCGATGACGTGTGTCGGCGCCGAGGGCTCAACCTGCGGCAGGCGTGCCGCAGCGGCCGAAAGCGAGCGGGCGCCAAGTGCCAGACCCGGCGCGATGACGCCGCCGACAAAGGTTCCGTGCGTATCGATGACCTCGATATTGGTCGTAGTGCCCAGGTCGATCACGATGCACGGAGAGCCGTAAACGGCCCGGGCCGCCACGGCGTCGGCGATGCGGTCGGGGCCGATCTCGGCCGGGTCGTCGTAGTGGACGGGCATGCCGGTCTTGAGGCCCGGCCCCACCGTGAGCACGCGCCCCGTGCAGATGCGGGAAAGCGCCGCCTTCCACGGGCGCTCGAGCGCCGGCACCACGCAGCTCAGCACTGCCGCCGTGGGCGCGAGCGCGCCGGGCATGCCCGCATCGGCCGCCAGCGCGGCCATGACTTGAGCGAGACGCATACGCGCTTCGTCGGCCGTAATGCTCGATGGCGTCGTGATCTCGCACGTCGCAAGCGGGCATTCCTGCGCCGCGGCCGAATCCTCGGCAAACAGACCAAAGCGAATGAACGTGTTGCCCACGTCGACCGTCAATATATATGCGCACCCATTAAGCATCGTCGGCGCTCCTTTCGTCTGCCCAGCAGTATATCGCCTACCTAAACCAGTCATCCCAAAATGACTAGCTTACGGCTATACTGGTGCGCGGTCGCGCGCGAGCTCACGCGGCGGCCCTTGGTAACCCGACTTCCCGCGCCGTATCCGTAACGGCGCTCCCGGGGGAAGCGGATATACGCAAAGGAGTTCTATATGAGCAATCCCTCGAACCGCGCTTCGATGCGCGGGCAACTCACGCTGCGCGGTGTCGTCATCGGCGTCCTTGGCTGCGTGATCATCACGGCAAGCTCGGCCTACACCGCCCTCAAGATGGGCGCACTCCCCTGGCCGATCGTCTTCGCTGCCGTCATCTCGCTGTTCTTCCTTAAGCTCATGGGCAACGCCAGCCTCAACGAGGCCAACGTCACCCACACCATCATGTCCGCGGGCGCCATGGTCGCCGGCGGCTTGGCGTTTACCATCCCGGGCGCCTGGATGCTGGGCTATGCCGACCAGATCAGCTGGCTCGACATGTTTATCGTGGCGCTCGCCGGCACCATCCTGGGCCTGCTGGCGACAGCGCTCATCCACCGTCACTTTATCGTGGATGCCGCGCTTGAGTTCCCCACCGGCAACGCCGCAGCTCAGACCCTGCGCGCGACCGAGGCTGGCGGCAAAACCGGCAAGCAGCTCTTTGGTTCCATGGCCATCGCCGGCATCTATGGCGTGCTGCGCGACGCCCTGGGCGTGGTGCCCAGCATGCTATGCACACTCAACATCCCCGGCGTGACCTTTGGCATCTACAACTCGCCCATGCTGCTCTCCGTCGGCTTCCTCGTGGGCTTCGCCCCCGTCGCCTTCTGGTTTGCCGGCGCGCTGCTGGGCAACTTTGGCATCATCGTGGGTGGCACCGCTGCCGGTCTGTTCGACGTTGTGACTGCGCAGGGTATCGTCAAGTCCCTGGGTATGGGCCTTATGATGGGCTTTGGCGTCGCCGTCGTCCTCAAGGACATCCTGCCGCAGGTCGCCGGCATCGTCCGCGGTCTTGCCGCCGACAGCTCCACCGACACCGACGAGCAGTCGCTCATCTCGGGCTCCCTTAAGCTCGACGCCGGTATCATCGGCCTGGGTGCTGCCGCCATCGCCGTGATCATCGCCATCGTGCTTGACCTTGGCCCCGTTCCGGCCGTCATCGTGACGCTGTTCACCTTTGTCACCACCATCATGAGCGCACAGAGCTGCGGCCAGACGGGCATCGACCCCATGGAGATCTTTGGCCTCATCGTTATGCTCATCGTGGCAGCCTTTGCACAGATTGCCCAGGTCAAGCTGTTCTTTATCGCCGGCATCGTGGCCGTAGCGTGCGGCCTTGCGGGCGACGTCATGAACGACTTTAAGGCCGGCGCCGTGCTGGGCACCAACCCGCGTGCGCAATGGATCGGCCAAGCCATTGGCGGCATCGTGGGCGCCCTGGTCGCCGCAGCCGTCATGGTCGCGCTCGTCACCGCCTATGGCCCGGACGCCTTTGGCCCCGACAAGAGCTTTGTTGCCGCGCAGGCAAGCGTGGTCGCCACCATGGTCTCGGGCATCCCGAGCGTGCCGTGGTTCGTTGGCGGCTTTATCGCCGGCATCGTCATGTACTGGCTCGGCATTCCGGCCATGATGATCGGCCTGGGCGTGTACCTGCCGTTCTACATGTCACTCACGGCCTTCCTAGGCTCCTGCGTCAAGCTCGCCTACGACAAGTGGGCAGCCCACCGCGACGCCACCGCTGGTCTTTCCGACGAGGAGAGGGCTGCCAAGGACGCCGCCTTCCAGGAACAGGGTCTGGTCGTTGCCAGCGGCCTGCTCGGTGGCGAGTCCATCGTCGGCGTTATCCTGGCGTTTGTCTCCGTGGGCTTAAGCCTGCTGGGCTAAGCTGAGCAGCTGCTCGACAGCAACCATATTGCCTACGGCTTGCCCGGTCGGTAGCTTCTGCGGCTGCTGACCGGGCTTTTTGATATCGAAACAAAGAAAGGCCGGCGCGCTGCGTTTAACAGCGCGCCGGCCTTATCGTTTGGCTAACGAGACGGTCCCGTTATGAATTGGAGTTCGTTGCAGAGCCGACGCTCGAATCACTACATGTGCTTGCGACGACGATCGCCCAGCGTCACGCCCGCAGCCACGAGCGTAATACCGCCGATAACGAAGACCTCGCCCGCAAGCGCGGAGTCATCACCGGTCTGGGCGAGCGCGGCAGGCGCAGCCTGTTTCTTGGCAACGGGGGCCTTTGCAGCAGCCTGCGCAACCTGAGGCTTGGCCTGCGGCTCAGCCTTGGGATGATACTTGTCGTACTCGGCCTGAGCGGCAGCCAAGGCATCCTTGGCATCTCCGAGCTCGGCCAGTGCAGCGGCATAGGCGTCGTTGGCGTCGGACAGCTTGGCATCGGCATCGCTCAGGGCAGCCTTGAGACCAGCGGCAGCATCGACAGCAGCCTTATAGCGAGCGTAGGCAGCGTTCAGCTTGACCAGCTTCTCGTTGCCCGTCGTGCCCGCGGCAAGGGATGCCTTGTGGTCGACAGCCTCAAGATCGGCCTTGAGTGCCTCATCGCTGGCAAGCTCAGCCTTGGCCTTGACGATCTCGAAGTTCGCATCGACGACGGCTTCGTTGGCGGCCTCGAGCTGCTTCTGGGCATCGGCGACACCGGCGACGGCAGCGTCATAGGCGGCCTTGGCGTCGTCGACCGCTTTCTGGGCTCCAGCGAAGAGCTCGAAGGCCTTGTTCGCGGTGGCCAGTTCGCCCTCGGCAGCCTTGGCCTTGGTCTGCGCGTCGGACACAGCCTGCGCCTTGGCGGCAACCGCCTGCTTGGCGTCCGAAAGAGCAGTCGCGGCCTGGACATCTGCGGCCTGGGCCTTGTCTACACCAGCCTGGGCGGCATCGTCGGCCTTCTTTGCCTCGTCAAGCGAGCCCTGCTTGTTCTTAAGATCTCTATTGGCGGCATCGCATTTGGCGGTAAGATCCTTGACCGAAGCCGTGGCGTTGTCATACGCCTCGTTGGCTT
Source organism: uncultured Collinsella sp. (assembly GCA_900543025.1). Taxonomy (GTDB): domain Bacteria; phylum Actinomycetota; class Coriobacteriia; order Coriobacteriales; family Coriobacteriaceae; genus Collinsella. The sequence goes on along the minus strand of UQPP01000016.1, from coordinate 30,426 downwards.
GATCGGACTTTACCTTGGCGGCGTCGCGGGCACTGCGAGCCTTCGCCTTGTGAGCAGCGGCATCGGCTGCCTTCGTCTTACTGTCAGCAAGCGTGGCGTTTGCCTTATCGAGAGCTGCCTGGGCAGTAGCGGCCTCGCCCTTGGCGGCGTTGAGCTTGGTCTGGGGCGTCTTGACGTCGATACCCTTGAGTTTGGCTTCGGCGGCGTCGTATACCGTCTTCGCGGCGGCGGTGCCTGACTTGGACTTCTCGTACTCGCCCTTGGCGGTGTTCGCGTTAGTGTCGGCTGCGGTATAGGCGTCGCGCGCGCTTTCTTGCTTATCCAATGCGTTAGAATAAGCCGTTCCAGCAGTCCCGAAGTTCTTCTGCGCTTCTGCCAGCTCATTCTGCAGCTGCTTCAGCTGCTCCTTCTGCTCCTGCGTGCCGCCTGCGTTGTATGCGGAATCGATGTAGTCGTTCAGGAGCTTCTTGAACTCGGAGACAGTGAAATCAGCCTCACTGTCAAAAGAGCTGTAATCGAAGATTGTTACCTCGGAATCGGTGTTCTTACCGCTACCGGTCGCGATGCCGATAGCCTGCGTGCCGGCATCGATGATGTTGAGATAGTGCCCGCACTCCTGGGAGATGCTTTTGTAGTGCCGGGAGATATAGTTGGAATCATATCGATGGTTTTCAAGGTCACCATTCTTCTTGGCGTACTTATCGAATGCCTCTTTCTCCTGGGTGTAGAGGCCGGTATAGGGCCAACCGAGGGTATCCTCGGTCTCGCCGCCGGTATACGCACCGCCACCGCCGGCAAGATTTTCACCGTTATCCCAGTAGCAGCCCGAGTGTCCCCAGATGTTCGATGAATACGATACATTAAGGGCGGCTGCCGCAGTCATGCGGAGGCTGACGCTGAGCGCCGACTGGCCGTTCGCCTTGCGGAGGTTGTTCTGGGTGTCGAGATATGTCAAGGCGTTGCGCATCTGCTCCAGGGAGAGCGGGTTGGTGTCGCGAGACATGTCATGATCGACGTACTGGTCATACCATTCGGCCTTGTCAGCGGCACCGGTCAGCATCGATACGGCTTCCCGGGCGTTCTTTTTCTGCGTGGCTGTGAACTGGCTGCCGTCGATGATGTAGTTCATGAAGCCGAGCATACCCTGGCTGATTACATTCTGGTCTACGGTCATGTTCGACTTGAGGTCGGCAATCTGCTGGTTAAGCTTCTCGACCTCGGCGGTTGCGGCATCGTATGCATTTTTCGCATCTGTTACTTCAGCACGAGCCTGATTGAACTCGTTGTGCTTCTGCTGACGGATCTCGACGAGACGGTCGTACTCCGCCTTCTTGTCGGCCTCGGTCTGCTGGGCCTGCTCGTATGCCGTCTTCGCGGCGTCACGCTTACTGGCCGCGTCCTTGTACTCCTTGTTTGCCGCATCATATGCAGACTGGGCAGATGCCACAGCGGCATTGGCGGCGTTGGCCTTCTCCTGCGCGGCGGTGGCGGTATTCTGGGCCGCCTGCAGGTTCGCCTGGGCGGTGGCGTCGGCAGCCGTCGCGTCATCGAGTGCAGTCTGCGCGGTCGCGAGCTCGCTGGCGGCAGTGACCTTGGCAGCCTCGAGCGCGTTCAGATCGATACCCGTGCCCGAGGTCGCGGCATCGAGCGCGGCCTGCGCCTGGTTGAACTTCTGCTGGGCGTTATCGCGCGCGGTGGTCGCAGCGGCGAGAGCAGCGGCAGTCTCCTGCTTCTTGGCCTGGGCGGAAGTCAGAGCGGCCTCAGTGTCCTTCTTTTCCTGCTGGGCGCTGGCCTCGGCAGCCTTGGCCTGGTCCAGATTGGCCTGTGCAGTAGCAACGGCCTTATTGGCGTCATCGAGCTTTGCCTGCGCGTCCTCGACGGCCTTCTTGGCGGCCTCGTACTCGTCCATACCCATGGCCTCGAGCTTGGCCTGGGCATCGTCGAGGGCCTTCTTGGCCTCATCCTGCTTTGCCTTGGCGTCCTTGAGCGCCTGGGTCTTATCCTCGACACTCTTGTTGGCTTGATCGAGCTGATCGTTCAGGTCGCCCAGCTTCTTCTGCTGCTGCTCGGTCTTTTCGACGGCGGCTTTGAGCTCGTCAATCTTCTCCTGGAGCGCGGCGACTTCTGCTGCGTTCTGCTCGATTTCGTTGTCGCTCACAGCCTGCGAGGCCTGATTCTTTTGCTGCTGCGCCTGCTTTTGAGACTGGCCCGCCGCGTCGGCCTTCTTCTGGGCGGCATCGTAGGCGGCCTGAGCGTCCTTGAGCTGCTTTGCCGACTCCTCGGCCAGCTGGGCAGCCGTCTTTACGACCGCTTGGTTACCGGCGGCAACGGTATTCTCTACAGAACTACCCCCCCTGAACAGAATCGCCGTTATCGGTTGACGGTGCGGCGATTGCCGCCAGCGGCGACATGAGCGGCTGAGCGATGAGGCCCGCCGTCAAAACGGTTGCGACGGCGCGGTTAGCAACGCCCTTGACGTTGACAGTCTTGGCCCGAGGCTCAAAGTGTTGTGGACTGTAGTTTGCCATGGCTTTCTCCCTTTGACACGGATGTATCCATACGCTTCAAAATGTAGGAGCTGATTTTTGAATTCTGTTGCGCAACATTGGCGACCAGCGTATTTTTTGAAATTCACGCTCTCGTACTTCACAGTTTCGTCACATTTGAAGGAGCTGGTGCATCATATTCTCGCGGGATCGAATTGAGCCTGTAATTTGCATTTGCTCCCGCGTCATCCGCCCTATCGGATTCCGCATCCAACAGACACCCCGCCCGCCACGGTGTAGAGTTAGGACAACGGGCGCGTTGCGCGGACCGCGCTGGAACGAGGTGGACATGGAACTCGACAAACAACAGATCAAGCGACTGCGCGAGCGTCATCATCGGCGTCACGGCATCCGCCCCGCTCATAGCGAAGCCATGGAAAACATCACCCGCTTCCTCAAGCGCGCATTCAACATTCGCGAGGGTCGCGCGCCCTACCACGTGATTCGCAAGCGTTTTGTAAACGGCGCGCGTCTGACTGGCTCTCACCTGTGTATCCTCATCATCGCCATGCTCATCGCAAGCATCGGCCTCGATATCGATTCGGACATTGCCATCGTGGGCGCCATGCTCATCTGCCCGCTTATGGGCTCGGTCCTTGCCATGGCATACGGTATTGCAACGCTCGACCGCGAGATCACCGTCGAGGCCATTGCCAGCCTCGCACTGCAGATGGTCTTTTGCCTGGTCACGTCCACGCTGTACTTTAAGCTCTCGCCCCTTGGCACCACCACGGCGGCCATCATCGACAATTCGACACCGACTGTGTGGGACCTTGCCGTCGCGCTCGCGGGCGGCTTTGCGGGCGGGTTGGGCAACTCGCGCGATCAGGAACCCGCCACGCTCATCGCCGGCGTGGCCGTGGCGACCGCGCTCATGCCACCCCTGTGCGCGGCGGGCTACGGCATCGCCATCGCAAGCGGGTCGCTATTTCTCTCAGCGCTTTACGAGTTTGGCATCAACGTGATCTTTATCGCACTGGCTGCCGAAGCCGTGCTGCTTCTTTTGCACGTGCCGCTCAAGCGCGACCTCAACGGCGACGGCATTGTGACCGCCGAGGAAGACGCCGAGGTCGACGAGCTGTCACGCAAAGTGCGCCGCCGCATCATCGTGGGAACGGCCATCTTTGCCATCCCCTGCATCGTTATGACCGCGGGGTCTATTGGCTCGGCGCAGGCCGGCGTGCAGGACGGCTATGGCGTCACCGAAACTACGCGCGAACTTGCCGCGGTGCTGCCGGGCTTTAAGGATTACACCGTCGCCGTCGAGACCTCGGCTGCCGAGGGCGAGGAAGAGGGCATCGTCGAGCGCGAGGTTGTCGCCCACGTGACGACAAGCGAGGCGCTCGGGGCGCACGACCGCCACGTCGCCCGCAAGCTCATCAACCTCAATGTGCCCGAACTCGATCGTGTGGAGTTTGACGTAAAGTGATGCGGGACGCGAGGTGGGCCCGGCACGAGAGCGCAGCCGCGGGGCGCAGGCACAGCCAAGCGCAGCGCTACAGCTCGTACTTGTACACGCGGTAGATGTACTTCTCGGCTTCCATTTCGTAGGTGGCGATGGGCAGTCCATAGCGATCGTACTCGGCAAAGGTCTTGGCCATGCCCGATGCCACGAGTATGCTGTTCGAATCGCCGACGCGCTGCGCACTGCTAACGTAGCCCGAGAACGGCACCGCGATCTGGTCTTCGAGCTCGTAGGTGCGCGCCATCTCGTCCACCGTAAAGATGCGCCCAAACGAATGCGAGCGGCGGCTGTAGTCGGTCACCACCGCGGCGCCCAGCTGGCCCCAGTCGAATTTGGGGTAGCTCTCGGCCGCACCAAAGTTGTTGTCGTATAGCAGCACCTGGTAGCGACCAGTCGCTGCCGTGTCAGAACTCGGCAGATACGTCACGCTGTGCTGGCCTGCATTGAGCGAGAAATCGCCCTGGGCCTGCAATAACTTGTCTTCAAAGCCCGAGCCAGCCCAAAAATCGGGCAAGCCCACGGAAGGCTGCAGCGAGATCATTTGCGCAACATATGTCCAGCAAAAACGGGTGGTAGCCGGTACGACTACCACCCGTTTGTCTTATATCCGGCTCGAAGTAGGCCAACTACTTCTTAATACCGCGCCCCAGACGCTTGGCGACCGATGCAACGGCCTCCTCACTGGCCGGTCCACAGCTCACGCAGCCATCATGGGCACGCATCTGGCCGGTGACCTCGTCCATCGCGAGCGGCGCCACCTTCTCGAGCTTAAAGCCTTTACCGGCGCGCATGTTTTCCTTGGCCACGCTGATCATGAGCTTAATACGGTTGAGCTGGTTGACCTCGGACGCGCCGGGGTCGTAGTCCACCGCGACAATGTTGCTCTCGGGGTGCTGACGGCGCAGCTCCTTGATCACAGCCTTACCCACCACGTGGTTGGGCAGGCACGCGAAGGGCTGCGTGCAGATGATGTTGGGTGCGCCGTGGTCGATCAGGTCGAGCATCTCGGCCGTGAGCAGCCAGCCCTCGCCCATGTTGTTGCACACCGAAAGCACCGTGCGGGCCTTGTCGGCCATGGTGCCGATGCGCTCGGGCGCCTCAAAGCGGCGGGACTTCTCGAGCATCTCCTCCACCGGCGTACGCATCCAGTCCACCAGCTTAATGAGCGCCTGCATGCCCGCGCGCGTAGTGGCAGAGCTTCCCAGCTCGTCCTTCTGCAGCTCGGCATTACTCATGGAGTACAGGAAGAAATCGAGCAGGCCCGGCACCACAGCCTCGCAGCCCTCGCGCTCGATCACGTCGACCACGTGGTTGTTGGCCGTAGGGTGGAACTTGACCAAGATCTCACCGACCACGCCCACGCGCGGCTTGGTACCCTCGCCCACGAGCGGCATGGTGTCGAACGCGCGGATGGCCTCGCGGCACAGCTTGGTGTAGTTATGCCTGTTGAACTTAGGCGCCAGCTTGCGGGCGCGCGCCATGTACTCCTCGTAGAGCGCGTTGGCGGCACCGGGCGTTGCCTCGTACGGGCGGCAGCGGTAGAGCATCTGCATCATCACGTCGCCAAAGAGCACCGCGTAGACTGCCTGCTTGAGCAGCGCCGGCGTAATCTTAAAGCCGGGGTTGTCCTCGCCGAGCGCCACGGCCGAAAGCGAGATCACCGGGATCTCAGGATGGCCGCTCTCGCGCAGGGCCTTGCGGATGAGCGCGATGTAATTGGTGGCACGGCAGCCGCCGCCGGTCTGGCTGATAACCACGGCCGTCTTGGACAGGTCGTACCGACCGCTCTCGATGGCCTCCATAATCTGGCCGGTCACCAAAATGGACGGATAGCAAATGTCATTGTTCACGTAGCGCAGGCCGGCCTCGACGGCGTCGTGATCGGTCGAGGGCAGCAGCTCCAAGTTGTAGCCAGCACCACGGAACACCTCTTTGACCAGGTCAAAGTGGATCGGCGCCATCTGCGGGCACAGGATGGTGTAGCCCTCGTCGCGCATCTGCTCGGTGAAGGGCACCTTGGGCCACGCGGTCGATGCACTCTCGCGCTGCGCCTCGAACGTGTACTTGCGGCTCGCGAACGCGGGGGCATCCTTGGAGGGCGCCACCGGCGCGGCATCGCCCTGCTCGTAGGCCTCGCCCGCGGCCGTGGCCTCGGCCAAGCGTTCGGCCTCCTGGTCCTTAAGCGCCGCCATGAGTGAGCGGATGCGGATGCGCGCGGCGCCCAGGTTGGACACCTCGTCGATCTTGAGCACGGTGTAGATCTTGCCGCTGGCTTCCAGAATCTCCTGCACCTGATCGGTGGTCAGGGCGTCCAGGCCGCAGCCGAAGGAGTTGAGCTGAATCAGGTCCAGATCGTTGCGCATCGTCACAAAACGGGCGACGGCGTACAGGCGGCTGTGGTACATCCACTGGTCGACGACGCGGATGGGGCGCTCGGGCTTCACGAGATGCGCGAGCGAATCCTCGGTAAAGACCGCAAAGCCAAAACTCGAGATAAGCTCGGGCAGGGCGTGGTTGATCTCGGGGTCGTTGTGGTAGGGACGACCGGCGAGTACGATGCCGTGGCCGCCGTGGTCCTCGACCCACTTAAGAGCCTCCTCGCCCATGGTCTGGATATCCTCGTGGAAGCGTGCATCGGTCTCGAAGGCGGCGTTGACGGCAGCATCGACCTCGGAGCGCGTGATCTTGGGACCACGCACGCGGCCGCGACCAGCCTCGGCATCGGCCACACGGTCGACGGCGAGCACCTGATACAGGCGGCGCTTGAGCTCGGTCTTGTCGTGATAGGGCACAAACGGGTACAGGAACTCGATATTCTGCTCGCGGATCTCGTCGATATTGAGCGCCAGCGCCGTGGGGTAGCTCATGACGATGGGACAGTTATAGCAGTTGCCGGCGGTCGGATCCTCCTTGCGCTCCCAGCGCACGCACGGCATCCAAATGAAGTCGACATCGCGGTCGATAAGGTTCATCACATGGCCGTGGCTCATCTTTGCCGGGTAGCACACGCTCTCGGACGGCATGGACTCGATGCCCGCCTGGTAGGTCTTTTTGCTCGACTGGTCGGACAGCTGCACGCTAAAGCCCAGGCGCGTAAAGAACGCGTGCCAGAAGGGGTAGTTCTCGTACATGTTGAGTGCGCGAGGGATACCCACGGTGCCGCGCGGGGCCTCGTCGGGGCTCAGCACCTCGCGGTTAAAGAGCAGCTCGTTTTTCTTTTTGAAGAGGTTGGGCGCCTCGGTCTTCTGCTTTTTGTGGCCGGCGCCCTTCTCGCAGCGATTGCCGGTAATGAAGCGCCTGCCGCCGCCAAAGTCGTTGACGGTAAGCTGGCAGTTGTTAGAGCAACGACCGCAGCGGACGTGTTTTTGCGTCACGGTGAGGTGCGCGATGTCCTCGGCCGAGAGGATGGTCGAGGTGCCGTCGGCACCGGCGCGATCGCGGGCGAGCAGGGCCGCACCGTAGGCGCCCATGCAGCCGGCAATGTCGGGGCGCACGGCGTGAACGCCGGTGAGTTGCTCAAACGCGCGTAGCGTGGCATCGGACATAAAGGTGCCGCCCTGGACGATCACCTGGTTGCCGATCTCCTTGGGGTCGCGCAGCTTAATGACCTTGAACAGGGCATTCTTGATGACGGAATAGGACAGGCCGGCCGCGATGTCGCCCACCGTGGCGCCTTCCTTTTGCGCCTGCTTGACGCGCGAGTTCATAAAGACCGTGCAGCGGCTGCCCAGGTCGACGGGAGCCTTAGCATGGATGGCGGCATCGGCGAACGCGCGCACGTCCATGTTCATAGAGACCGCGAAGCTCTCGATAAAGCTGCCGCAGCCCGACGAGCAGGCCTCGTTGAGCATGATGTGCTCGATGACGCCGTCCTTGACGCGCAGGCACTTCATGTCCTGTCCGCCAATGTCCAGAATGAACTCGACGCCGGGCAGGAACGCCTTGGCGCCGCGCAGGTGCGCGACGGTCTCGATCTCGCCGGAATCGGCCTTGAGGGCCTCAATGAGAAGCGCCTCACCGTAGCCCGTGGTGGTCACGTGGCCGATGGTACAGCCGGCAGGAATGTGGTTGTAGAAATCGGCCATGATGACCTTGGCCGTGCCCAGGATGTCGCCGTTGTTGTTGCCGTACCAGGTGTGCAGCAGCTGACCGTCCTCGCCCACGAGCGCGGCCTTCATGGTGGTGGAACCGGCGTCGATGCCGATGAACACGCGGCCGGTGTAGCCTTCGAGCTTGCCCTTGGGGACGACCTCGGTGTCGTGGCGGCCCTTGAACTCGGCAAAGTCCTCGTCGGTGGCAAAGAGCGGATCCAGACGCTCAACCTCGGCACCCTGCGTGTCACCCAGGGCATCGATGGCCCCGATGAGCTGCGGGAACGTGCTGAGCTTGTTGGACTCGTGCGCCATGGCGGCGCCGCTCGCCACAAACAGGTGAGCGTTTTGGGGCACGATACGGTGCTCCTCGTCCAGGTTGAGCGTGAGGTAGAAGCGGTGGCGCAGCTCGGAGAGGTACTGCAGCGGGCCGCCCAGGAAGGCGACGTTGCCGCGGATGGGACGGCCGCATGCCAGGCCCGAGATGGTCTGGGTCACGACAGCCTGGAAGATGGAGGCAGCCACGTCCTCGGGGCGGGCGCCCTCGTTGAGCAGCGGCTGGACGTCGGTCTTGGCAAAAACGCCGCAGCGGCTGGCGATGGGATAGATGGTGGTGGCGTTGGCCGCGAGTTCGTTAAGGCCGCTAGCGTCGGTGTGCAGCAGAGTGGCCATCTGGTCGATGAACGCGCCCGTGCCGCCGGCGCAGGTGCCGTTCATGCGCTGCTCGATGCCATTGTCGAAGTAGATGATCTTGGCGTCCTCGCCACCCAGCTCGATGGCGACATCGGTGGCCGGGATAAGGGTCTCGACGGCGCGTTTGCTGGCGATGACCTCCTGGACAAACTCCAGGTCGAGCCACTGGGACAGCAGCAGGCCGCCCGAGCCGGTAATGGCGCAGGTCATCTGGGCCGTCGGCAGCACGGTCGCAGCGCCCTCGAACAGGTCGCGGGCGCAGGCGCGAACGTCGGTGTGGTGGCGCTGGTACTTAGCGTAGACGATCTGGTTGTCGTCGTTGAGCACAGCGAGCTTAACGGTGGTGGAGCCCACGTCGATGCCCAGGTGCAGGTTGCCGCGGGCGGCCTCGGGGTTGAAGATCGCGCCTTCGGGGGCCTGGGCGGCGGCTACGGGCTCGGCGGCGGTGGCGGGCTCGCTGACGACGGACGTCTCCTCTGCCGCGTTCTTGGCCTCGGCAACCGCCTCGGCAACTTTCTCGGCAGCCGCGGTCGCGGCCTTCTGCGCGGCGTCCACCACGGCGGGCGCGGCCTCGCGTGCGGCAGCGACCACACGGTCTTTAATGCCCTCGACGAGTTTGCTCATCTGTTTCTCCTCTTAGTAGTTGGACTCGACGGTTGCGGCGGTGTCGACCGCGTCCTCGAGCTGCAGATTCAATAGCTTCATGCCGTATTCCGGCACGTTGATATCGATGGGTTGGCCATATAGGTCGCCGGGACGCACAAAGGCGATAACCGTCATAATGCGCGCCATGGCTTCGGGCGATTCGGTGAGCCCACGCTCAAACCAACGCTGAATCAGGCCGACCTCGGCACTCACGACGTAGGTAACGTAGTAGTCAAAGAACGTCCCCAGCGCCAGGCCCAAAATGCCCGTCTGCGCACGAGGCACCACGGCCTCACGCGCGGTGTCGATGATCTTTTTAATAAAGGCGGGGTCGCCGCCCGGGCCCAGCAGGGCCCCGATAAGGTCGCGATTAGCCGCAAGGTAGCGAAGCAGCTCAACCGAACCGGGTGCCGGCTCGAGCTCGTCGATATTGCGGTAAAGATCGGGTAATTGAGCTGCGGTGATAAGCTCCACCCGCTCGCGAATCTCGGCAAGCAGGCCGTCCTCGATCTGGCTGATAAAGTCAGGAATATCGCGGTAGTGCGAATAGAACGTTCGGCGCGTAAGACCGGCGCGCTCGGTGAGCGACGCGACGTTAATGCGCGAAAGGTCGCCGCTTTCGGCAAGCTCGCTGGCAAGCGCCTGGCGAAGGGCACGCTGCGAGCGAAGGGACCGGCGATCGCATTTCTCGAGCTGGGACAAGCGTCCTCCTTGTTACTCAACCTGTGCGCTATTGCACAGTGTGAGTATTATTGCACACCGTGTGCATCAACACGTAAAGGCAATATTTGGGTTGTGACAAAGGGACGGTCCCTTTGTCACATTCAGCGACCGCCTAGGTTGTGCCAGTTGTGCCTGGCTTTTGAAGCGGCATTGCCGATTGTTCAAAATGTCATTCGTGGGTAGAATAGTGTCGACGGCAGCCCAAGTTCTGGAAAGCTGGGCAGCGCCGTTGTTTGCATTAGGGGGTCAACGCCTTAGCGGCGGCGACCCCTTCTGTTGCGCTTCGAACGCTGCTTGAGTGCCTCGGAAAGGCCGACAAGTGCCGTGAAGAACGAGACCAAAGCGGTCAGAAGTCTCACGAAATCAATCAAATCGGTCATGGGCATCACCTCCCATCAGATGGAGGGCGCTGCCCGACACATGGAGCTGCCGTCAACGATACCGATTCTATCAAAACTTAGTTATATATACGAATATATGTTCGCATGCCAAAGGTGCAGGGTTCTCGTGAAAAAGGGGCTGTCCCTTTGTCACATTATTCGATGACGGTGCGGGAATTTTGCTTGTGCATGGTGGCGAGCATGTGTTTGGGGACGGCGTGGACCATGCAGCTGCCGATGGTCGCGCTCGCGGCGGCCTTGGCGGCATCGCTTGCGTTTTTGGTCGCGTAGCTGTGGCGGAAGCGTTTGAGCATGGCAATGTCGTTGCCGCCGTCGCCGTAGACCGCGACCTCGTCCTCGGCAATACCGTAATAGCCCGCCAGCCACGCCACGCTCTCGCCCTTGTTGCACGCCACGTCCGTGATCTCGAACATCACCGGATCGAACGGCGCGTTGACCACGCGGTCCGATCGCTCAGCCAAATATGCCTTAAGGTCGCGCTCCAGCTCGGGCGAGGTCACGCGGCAGTTGATTTTGCACACGTCATGACGCAGGATGTCACCGATCGACTGGTCGAAATACTGTTCCTCGTGATACCCGCCACGTGCACGCATGCCGCGCATCACGATGCGCTTGATAGGACTGTCCTTTTTAAAGCCCGCCTGGTGCATCTCGAACGAACCGCTCGAGAACATGCCGTCGGGCGTGGAGCAGTCGAAGCAAATGTCCGGGAACGCTTTGAGCAGCTCCTCGGTAACCTGCGGGTCGATGGTCCAGGTCTTGAGCACCTCACCATGGCTGTCGCGCACGATGGATCCGTTGGAGCAGCAGGCGTCGAGTGCCAGACCTGTGAAGCCATGCTCGCCGATCGGCAGCGTCGAGCGTCCGGTCGCGGGAACCACATGCAGCCCGGCTTCGGTCAGCTCGCGAATGGCGCGGCGGATGGTTCCGTCGGCCTCGTGTAGGGCATTCAGCAGCGTTCCGTCTAAGTCACTCGCAAACATCTTGATCATGGGCATGCCTCTCCTTCGTCTGCACGATATTGTAGACGAGAACGGGCGCACCCCAAGAGAGGCACGCCCGTCAGGCGAAAGATTGTTCTACACCGCGGCGGGGCCGTGTTCGCCGGTACGGATGCGGATGACTTCCTCGACCGGCTCGACCCAAATCTTGCCGTCGCCGACGGTGCCGCAATCTTGGAAACGGCGCGGCAACGGACGCGAAACGGACGGGAAATACGCGAGCAAGGAAGCCGTGAGCGTGCCCGTCCCGGCTAGTGGCGGAACAGCTCGCGGGCTCGGTCACGGAGGTCGGTAGCTCGGATGACGCCTTCGTAGCGATTGATGCGCAGACGCGGGAAGGCGTTAAAGAAGCGTAGGTCGCGGCGGCTGAGCGACACGCTTGGCACCGGACGGCTCATGCGCTTGCCGGCAAGGCGACGACCGAGCGACGGACGCGGCATGCTCGGCGCGGCATCGGCCACGCGGCGGGCAGCGAGCGCCAAGCCGCGAGCACCATCCGAGATAAACGTCGGCATCGAAGCCTTCTCACGAAGGGCATCGAGCGTCGCGTCGCCCAGCTCGGCCAGCCACGCGTTAACGGCACGGCTACGGATATGCGTCTGTGCCACCGAGTCGATCGCCGAATCGGGAATACGTTCGAGCATGGAGTCGGACGCATCGGCAAGCGACTCATTGATGCGGTCGGCAAGGTCAGCGCGCACACGCTCCAGCTGATCGAACAGGCGACGCCAGCTGGCCAAAGAGCACACCGCGTCGACCATCATCGCGACCGCGGCGATAAAGGCGGACAGCCGCACAATCAGCACCGGCAGATGGCCAAGCAGCCCCAGCAATGCCGGCTCCACTAAACGGCAAATGCACAGCGCACCCAAGCCAAACGCGCAGGCCCAGTACAGGCAGATGCGTCCATGCAGGTTAAACGGCAGGTGCGAGTAATCCCAAAAGCGCGCGCCTGTTGTTTTTTCCAATAGAAGGCCCACGCTGTACTCGATTGCGCTACATACAAGCGCCGCGGCGACAAACTGGCTCGAGGCATCCGGAATCCCGCGCAGCAAAAGCCAGCAGGCAATGCCGCCCACACCATAGATAGGACAACACGGCCCCAGCAAAAAGCCACTGTTGGCAAATCGTCCGTGATTGAGCATGGCGCATACTGTCGACTCCCATACCCAACCGCAAAACCCGTAAAAGGCAAACGAGAGCACCAGTGCCGAGAGTGGGCAGGCGGCAAGCGTCGCGCCGCCAAACGCCATATCAATCGCGGTTTCCACCGTCTACCCTCTCCTCTTTTCACTCGATGCTTTACTCACGCTATCGTCCGTCTCGTCCTTGCGCGGCAGGCGGCCGGCGACCGTCTCACGCAGAGCACACCATTTATCCGCCAGACAAACAATCCACGCCTCGCGACACGTCGGCGGCACCGGCACCAGCGGAAACATATGCCGCACGATAATATTCCGCTCTCGCGGCGTCAGCTCAAAATCTTCCTCGGCACGCGCCAGGGCAAAAAACGGATGTCGAAATCCGTGCAGTCGATGGCTCGGGTCGGGGTCGTGCCAATCATAGAGAAAGTAGTCGTGCAGCAAGGCCCCGCGCAGCAGCGAGGCACGGTCGATCGAAATGCCAGCACGGCCCAAGTGCTCGGCAAAGGACAGACTTGCCCGTGCCACCGAGGTCACATGTGCATAGACCGTCACGTCGCCATGCTGGATAAACTCGCGCGTCAGGTCCAAGCGGCCCGCCTGGGCGAGCTGGCGGGCGGCATCGTCGACCTCGTGCGCGATTTTCTCGGCACGAACGGCATCGGACATGCTGCCTCCTTCCAGCGGCTCACGGCGGCAAGCCACGGCCTGCACGTATTGAAAAAATCATCATCGAATCTATCAGTATGGCATCGGACAAAACGTTTTGCCCCACCAGTTGTCGAATTACCGCGCCGCCGTCACATATCAAACGCCAAAATGTGCGAGACTGTCTTGTGCAATTGTGTCGGCCGAGGGAGCGCCGGCGCTCGATTCGCATGGAGTAACCCACAACGATGCTGCTTACGCAAACGACAACGCCCGAGGACGTCAAGGCTCTCGACCGCGCCGAGCTTCCGCTGCTCTGCGGCGAGATTCGCCACGCCATCCTCGAAAGCTCCGCCGCTGTCGGCGGACACGTTGCCCCCAACCTGGGCGTCGTTGAGCTTACGGTTGCGCTTCATCGCGTGTTTAACTCCCCTATCGACAAGATTGTCTTTGACGTTTCGCACCAGACCTACGCCCACAAGGCGCTGACCGGGCGCGCGTATACCTATATCGATCAGGAACGTTTTGGCGAGGCTTCTGGCTTTGCCAATCCCGACGAGTCCGAGCACGACCTGTTCGCCATGGGCCACACCTCCACGTCGGTGAGCCTGGGCTGCGGCTTGGCACACGCCCGCGATCTGGCGGGCGACAGCTACAACGTCATCACCATCATTGGCGACGGCTCGCTTTCGGGCGGCTTGGCGTTTGAGGGCTTCAACAATGCCGCCGAACTCGACAGCAACCTGATCATCATCGTCAACGATAACGACCAGTCCATCGCCGAGAACCACGGTGGCCTCTATCGCAATCTGGCCGAGCTGCGCACCAGCAACGGCACCTGTGAGCGCAACGTTTTCCGCGCGATGGGACTCGACTACCGTTATTTGGACGCCGGCAACGACGTGTTGGCCCTGGTCGACGCGCTGCAGGAACTGCGCAATATCGATCATCCCATCGTGCTGCACGTCTCCACCGCCAAGGGCAAGGGCTTTGAGCCGGCCCAGAGCGACCCCGAACGCTGGCACCACGTGGGTCCGTTTGACATGGCGACTGGGCGCAAGCTTTGCCCGGGCCATCCGAGCGAGCCCGCGCCGCGCACCTATGCTGACATTACGGGCGAGGCGCTCAGCGCCGCCATCGAGCGCGATCCACAGGTCGTTGGCATCACGGCCGCCACGCCCTACATCATGGGCTTTACACCCGAGCTTCGCGCTGCCGCCGGCAAACAGTTCGTCGATGTGGGCATTGCCGAGGAGCACGCCGTGACCTTTGCCACCGCGCTTGCGCGCTCGGGCGCCAAGCCAGTCTTTGGTGTGTACGGTACGTTTTTGCAGCGCGCCTACGACGAGCTGTGGCACGACCTGTGCCTCAACGACGCCCCCGCAACCATTTTGGTGTTTGGTGCGTCAATCTTTGGCACCACGTCCGAGACGCATCTTTCGTTCTTTGATATTTCCATGCTGGGCGGTCTTCCCAACATGCACTACTTGGCGCCGGCCTGCATGGAGGAATATCTGTCCATGCTGAGCTGGTCGCTCGACCACCGCGAGCATCCCGTGGCAATCCGCGTACCGGGCATCGGCCTGGTAAGCCGCCCCGACCTTGCGCCCGCCGAAGACACCGACTACAGCGCCGTTCGCTACAACGTGGTGCGTCAGGGCCGCGACGTTGCCGTGCTCGCGCTTGGCGATTTCTTTGAGCTGGGTGAGCGCGTGGCAAACCGTCTGACTGCCGAGTACGGCATCGAGGCCACGCTCGTCAACCCGCGCTTTGCAACCGAGCTCGACCGCGAGTTCCTCGACAGTCTTGCCGCCGAGCATCGCGTTGTCGTCACCCTCGAGGACGGCATCTTGGACGGCGGCTGGGGCGAGCGCGTGGCATGCTATCTGGCATGCACGCCGTTGCGCACGCGCACCTTCGGCATCGCCAAGGGCTTCCCCGACCGCTACGACCCCAACGAGCTGCTCGCTCAGAACGGCATGACGGTCGAGAACATGGCCGCCGAAGCCGTAAGGCTACTCAACGAGTAAAAAACCTCCGCAAGGAAAGCATCCCTGCGGAGGTTTTTGTTTTCGCGACGCGATTATCTCAATCTGTAACATCCAAGGCCCGAATTCCCGTCTAACTGTTACAGATCTAGACAAGACGTCTTAGTCCCTGACCTTTGTCTCAATCTGTAACAGATAGAGACCTTTTAGCCATCCAGATGTTACAGATCGAGACATTCGAATTCCCCTGAAGTGAAAATCTCGATCTGTAACAGGTAGAACCCATTTCCTCGTCTAACTGTTACAGATTGAGACAAAGCAGCGAGACAGGCCACCACATCTGCAAGAACCACCACAAAGGTGCCTGTCCCTTTTTGGTAGGTAGAATAACCCATAAGGCAAGTATGTTTCTGAGTTATTTCGTGTTGCCCCATTTGAGCGCGATAGGGTATAACTCTACTCAACCGCTAGGGATTTTATTGAGAAAGGTGTTCTACCATGAGCAAGAACCTCTCCCAGCAGGTCGTTCTCGACCGCCGCGGCTTCGTTGCCGCCACCTTCGCAACCGTCGCCGGCCTTGGTCTTGCCGGCTGCTCTGACACCAGCGCCGAGGCCGACAAGGGTTCCGCCGCCGGCTCCTCCAAGAGCTCCGAGGATACCGAAGTTTCCGCCACGCTCGATGCCAAGGCATTCGACAAGCTCGTCGACAACGGCCCCAAGGCCGATGACGATGCCATCGCCGCCAGCACCTGGGCCACGGCTGTCAAGGACGCCGGCGTCTTTAAGATCGGCGGCGTTCAGACCTCAACGCTCTTCTCCCTCCTCAACGAGAAAGACGGCCAGACCCGCGGCTTCGATGCCGGTATCGCACAGCTCCTGTCCAACTACATCCTGGGCGAGAACAGGGTCGAGATCACCCAGGTGACCTCGGACACGCGAGAGTCCGTCCTGCAGAACGGCCAGGTCGACGCCGTCTTTGCCACCTACACCATCACTGACGAGCGCAAGAAGCTCGTCTCCTTTGCCGGTCCCTACTACTACACCCAGCAGGCTATCCTGGTGCTCGCCGATAACGACGACATCAAGAGCGTCGACGACCTGGCCGACAAGAGCGTTGCCGTCCAGTCCGGCTCCAACGGCCCCGCCATCCTGGAGGAGCTCGCTCCCAAGGCCAGCCAGCAGGAGTTCAAGACCGACGAGGAGGCCCGCCAGGCACTCCAGCAGGGCCGCGTTGACGCCTACGTCATCGATAACAACATGCAGCAGAGCGCCCTGGTCCGCGAGCCTGGTAAGTACAAGATCGCCGGCAAGCCCTTCGGCAGCAAGGAGCCCTACGGCATCGGCCTGCCGCTCGATTCCGACGGCGTCGCCTTTGTCAACGACTTCCTTAAGAAGATCGAGGACGACGGCACCTGGACCGAGCTGTGGCAGATCTGCATCGGCGACCGTACGGGCGACACCAATGTTCCCGAGCTGCCCGAGATCGGCGCCTAGGCAGCGGGCCTGGTAACGGCCGCAACGAAACCATACGGAAACGCATGATGCGCTTTATTGCGGTAAACTGTTTCCTCACTGAGTTGTCGGGGCTTCCGTACACACGGGAGCCCCTTTCCTTATCGGCGGGAGGTCCGCATGAGTCTCTCCGAACTCTGGTCGCTCTATGGCCAGAACTATATCGACGCGCTGCTAGCAACCTGGGGCATGACGCTTGAGTCGTTTGCCATCGCCATGGTACTGGCCGTCGCCGTCACCGTGATGCGCGTGTCGCCGCTCAAGCCACTGCGCGTCTTTGGCGACCTGTATGTCCAGGTCTTCCGTAACATCCCCGGCATCGCGCTGCTCATCATCGTCGTCTATGCGCTGCCGCCGCTCAAGGTCGTTCTGCCCTACCGCACCTGCGTTATCGTCGCCACGGTCCTTTTGGGCTCGGCCTTTGGTTCCGAGAACTTTATGAGCGGCATCAACACCGTCGGCGTCGGCCAAGTGGAAGCTGCACGTTCGCTCGGCATGAGCTTTAACCGCATCCTCGCCAAGATCGTGATTCCGCAGGCGCTGCGCTCGAGCGTGCTGCCCATGACCAACCTCTTTATCGCCGTCATGCTCACTACCGCACTCGGCAGCCAGGTGCCGCTTAAGCCGCAAGAGCTCACCGGCGTGGTGAGCTATATCAACACGCGCTCGCTCGGCGGCGTCGCCGCGTTCTTTATCTCGGCGCTCGGCTACCTGGGCACGGCCTTTGTGGTGAGCCACATTGGCAACTATATCGATAAGAAGGTGAGGATCCTCCGATGAGCAAGCACTCCTCCCCTGCACTTACCATGCGCGATGCGCTCTACGAGGCTCCCGGTCCCAAGATGCGCGCCAAGATTCGCATCGGCACCGCCATCTCGCTTGTTGCCGTGGCCGCACTCGCCGTCCTGGTACTGCAGCGCTTTTATGTGACCGGCCAGCTTTCGGTCCACTATTGGTATTTCTTTACGCACCTCACCACCTGGAAGTTCTTGCTTGCCGGCTTTGAGGGCACCGTTAAAGTCGCACTCACCGCTGGCGCCATCGCGCTGGTGCTGGGCTTAGCCCTTATGCTCGGCCGCACCAGCGACATTAAGCCGCTGCAGCTGGTCTGCCGCGTGCTTACCGACTTCTTCCGCGGTGTGCCGAGCCTGCTGTTTATCTACTTCTTCTTTTTGGTGCTGCCCCAGTACAAGATCTCGCTGCCGTCGTTTTGGATGCTCACGTTGCCTGTCGCGCTCGCTGCGGCCGGCGTGCTGGCCGAGATTTTCCGCGCCGGCGTCAATGCCGTGCCGCGCGGTCAGGTCGAGGCAGCCCAGGCGCTCGGTCTCTCCAAGGCCAAAATCACCTTTAAAATCGTGTTGCCGCAGGCTATTCGGTTTATCATTCCGTCGTTGATTTCGCAGCTCGTGGTCGTAGTCAAAGACACCACCGTCGCCTATGTAGTGAGCTACCCCGACCTCATGCAAAACGCCCGCGTGCTCATTACCAACTACGACGCCCTCGTGTCGGTCTACCTGGTGATCGCAGTCATCTACATCCTCATCAACGTCGCGATCAACAAGGCCGCTGTCTATGTTTCGCACAAGACCGGCGCGACCATCATCCGCTAACGCTTTACCATTTCGAGTCATAAGGAGCCGAGCACCATGGCACAGAGCACCTCTTCCACCGGCAATCAGCCGCTGATCGAGCTCAGACACGTCGATAAGCACTATGGCGATCTGCACGTCCTCAACGACATCAATCTGTCGGTCGACCGCGGCGAGGTCGTCGTGGTAATTGGCCCCTCGGGCTCGGGCAAGTCGACCATGTGCCGCACCATCAACCGCCTGGAAACCATCGACTCGGGCGAGATCCTCATCGAGGGCGAGCCCCTGCCGCAGGAAGGCAAGGATCTTGCCCGCATGCGTGCCGAGCTGGGCATGGTGTTTCAACAGTTCAACCTGTTCGCACATATGACCGTACTGCAGAACGTCATGCTGGGGCCGGTCGACGTGCTGGGCGTGTCCAAGGACGAGGCCCGTGAGCGCGCCATGGACCTGCTGAGCCGCGTGGGCGTGGCCGAGCAGGCCGACAAGGTGCCCGCGCAGCTTTCGGGCGGCCAGCAGCAGCGCGTGGCCATCGCTCGTTCACTCGCCATGCAGCCCAAGGCTATGCTCTTTGACGAGCCCACAAGCGCCCTCGATCCCGAAATGATCAACGAGGTGCTCGAGGTCATGGTCCGTCTGGCCCAGCAGGGCATGACGATGATTGTCATCACCCACGAGATGAACTTTGCCCGCCGCGTGGCCGATCGCGTCGTCTTTATGGCCGACGGCCAGATCGTGGAGACCGGCACGCCCGACGAGTTCTTCGACCATCCCCAGACCAAGCGCGCCCAGGACTTCCTCAACTCCATCAAGGGCCACTAACCCAATTGCCATTGTCGCTCGCCATGACCATCAAAACTCGAAAGTTACACCTATGATCGGAACCCGAACCTCATCATCCTTCACCCCACACGTCGACGTCGATCCCGCCGACCGCCCGCTTATCCTAGTCGCACCACGCTGGGAAGAAGCGAAACCCTATTTGAGCGAGACGCTCTCCCCCAACGAGGAAATCGCAAGCGTCTTTGTCGATGCCATTCTTGCCGCCGGCGGCCTGCCGCTGCAGATGTCTATTACCGAAGACGTCGATGTTATCCGTCATTACGTCGATATCGCCGACGGCATCGCCATTCCTGGCGGCCCCGATGTCAATCCCAAACGTTGGGGCGATGATCGACCCTACGACCCCACCCTCTGCTGCGAGATCCGCGATAGTTTTGAGTTTAAGCTGGTCGACGAGGTACTCCGCGCCAAAAAGCCGCTCTTTACCACCTGCCGCGGCACGCAGCTGCTCAACGTCGCCACCGGCGGCACCCTGTGCATGGACGTGCCGAGCCTGGGTGCGCGCGAGGGCCGCACGCAGTGGCGCCACACCCACGTGCTCAACGACCCCGTGCACCCTGTCGAGGTCATGCCGGGCTCGCTGCTGGAGCGCGCGGTTGGCGGGCACAGGCTGATCCAGACTAACTCGGCACACCACTGCTGTGTCGATCGTCTGGGTAAAAGCACGCGCTTGGTCGCCAAGGCAACCGACGGCGTGCCCGAGTGCATCGAAGTCGAAGGCCAGCCTTTCTGCCTGGGCGTGCAATGGCATCCCGAGTACACCTGGCAGACGCTCGAGACCGACTTTAATCTGTGGAAGTCGTTTGTCGAGGCGGCGGCCAAGGTAAAGCAGGCCCGCTAGCTCGCAAGCTACACAAGTTAAAGCCTCCTAAGCCAGGGGGGGGCGGACACCAGCCACGGTGCCCGCCCCCCTGTATTTGATATGCTCGGTATGATCATCCCTCACAAACAATCAGAGAAATCTCGGCCGCAATCGGTCGACAGCAAAGCAAATGGCAAAAATGCTTGCTACGTTTATTAGGCAGTCAATTAAAATCCAAACGCATTGACCAATCCCCAACGGGGTCACGCCGCAAATCCACATGAGCATCGAGGCTGGAAGCGGAAGCATGGAATTTGCCCCGAGCTGTATGTAGATCGCTACAACATTGACAAGCAGCAGCATGCCAATCGGACCGAAGCCGGACCCAAAATAGGAAACAACGATTACGCAAGAGACCACGTATGCAAGGCAGGCAGCGGCAGCAAGAACAAGTCGATAGCAAAAAATATTCAGGTTGAAATACTGCTGAGCATCCAAAACGATTGCGCAGTTAAGACAGTACAAAACGGCACTCGTCAGGATAAACGCGCCCAAAAGGGCAAAAGAAGACAGCACCACTCGCGCAACGATAGCGCACACACGCTTCCCTCCCCGAGCCTCCGACAACCCCCACGGTTCCTCAATAAAGCCCGAACTGACAAAGCGCGGTACAATGCAGGCCGCGATGAACGGAAAGAACAATGCATGAGCCAACGGGGCTACGTTGAACAGCAGACCGCGAAAAACCTCTGCATTACCAAATAGAAGGACATCCTCCGCCGATAACCGAAGCGTCGGGTCTGGGAAAAAGCCCAAGAAACTGTTCTCACGGAGGCTACAGAACCACATCGGGAAAGAATTAAGCTGCAATACCACCATGCACGTATAAATTATCAGGATTAAGGCATACGTCCATTTACTCACATGCTTCCATTCTGAATGGAGGAATCTTTTAGTCTGACGAGCCATTGAGCACACCCCCAGCGCGAAAGCTCAAGAGAGCGTAAATCAATACCGATAGACAGCTGGCTGCCACGCCATATCCCAGAAGCGTCAGCTGCCCCATATCGCTATACCCAAGGGCACATCCGACTCCAAGGTACGGCCCCGGAAGAAAGAAAATCCATCGCAAGGACGGTATGGGCGTCTGAAGGTAAGTTCCGTAGAGCGTCAAGCTCATGACAAATCCGATTATTACCACAGCCCCGCTCAATACGGCGCTGCTTGTAATCCGATAGATGGTCACCGTCTCCAGCGCAATCGATATCACCAATACGGCGTTAATCATCATTGCGGGCAAAAATGCAGTCAGCATGCTATGCGCACAGTTTTGCCCTCCACGTGTTATCGCTATTGCAAACAGAAGAAGGCAAAGCGCACTATATGCTGCGCCAATTATTAAAGCAGACGAAAGCACATGTGCTAGGGCCCCATTAAAGCGGGTAAGACCTCTTGCTGAAGAAATTCGGTATCCCTCTTCATAGCCGCGCTCCTGTAAAATCGCCAGGCAAACGATGAGTGGAACGAACAGGGAGGTACCGGCAAAAGCACTGCGCACAAGAGACTCATCAGGCGCAGTAGGATCGATTACATTCCAGCAGAAGCCAATATCCTCCCCAAAAACGCTATTACCAAAGGCGAGCAACGTTGTTCCGTTTTTCAGAAAGATGCCGAAGAGAAGGCCGAACGCCAGCATAAGCGCAAGACCAAACTTCGCCGGAAATATCCTGTGCAAACGTATCATATCTGCCTTTATGGGATGGATCGCCCGCTTCATAGCGAGACCGCCTTCATCAAGCACCTGTAATACTCTTTTAGGGACGACGCCTCATCCCTTATGACGTCCATCGATTCCTTTTTTAGCAGTTCGCCGTCATGAATAAACAGGCAGCTTGTTGCAACCGATTCCAGCTCATCCAAATCATGGCTAGAGATGAGCATGGTCGTACCCTGTTCTCGATTCAATCGACCGATAAGGGCCCATATACTCTCGATGCCCAGCGGGTCCAACCCGTTTGCTGGCTCATCAAAAATAAGCAGATCAGTGTCACCCAATAAAGCTGTAGCTATATCCAGCCGCCGTTTCATTCCCAGAGAAAAACTGCCTACGCTCTTTTTCTCATCGATGTCCAGCCCGACTAGGCTCAAAACGCGAGGAATCTCACGCTTCTCATCAAGCCCCCATTCCGCACATCGGATTTGAAGATTCTCAACCGCGCTGAGAGATTGGTATGCTCCACTGGAATCTGGCACATAGCCGACATGCGTCCGCACCAGGCTCAGCTCTTTTTTCGACTTGCCTCCAAAGAGCTCCACGCTCCCCGGCGATGGCTCACAGATGCCCAAGACGATTTTAATAAGCGTGCTTTTGCCCGCACCGTTTGCACCGACAAGGGCACAGAGCTCAGACTAATGTACCTCGAAGGAAACGTCATGCAAAACGCGCCGTTTCCCGTAGCGCTTTGATACTTTTGATAGCTTTATCGCTGATGCGTTCATTGGCCTCCCGTTCTGCTTGATAGCAAAACCGCTCATATCGTTCCTTCTTTCCTTTATCGTTTTCCATAGTTGTTATTGTTTTTCGATAACTCATATTTGTCAAGATAATCTAAAAGAAAGAACCCGTGTTAGACACGGGTCCCTTCACGCTGATATTTCGTTTTAGTTGTTCGCCTTAAGCTACTCGTCACTCAAATCGACAGCAAAGACTGATGTCGGAAGCGACGCCTCATTGCCTCCGCCGTCCCGCATCTGCCTCACGACATTTTTTGCCCGCTCAACAATAAGCTCCTCAAGCTCTTTCTCACTCACGCGCTGAATAATATCTCCCGGTTGACAATCAAGCTCATCACAGATATCGAGAAGCGTCTTTAGGCGAATAGCTTTTATCTTTCCGTTTCTAAGCTTTGAAATATTAGCCGGAGTATGCCCCGTCGCCCGAATCAGATCGGCGCTGGTCTTTCCGGTCTTAAGCAGCTGCGTCTCAAGCTCGATGATGAGATAGCTCATGTTTCCTCCTACACAAGCTCGTCAGACTGCTCTTGGAGCAGCGAAGCATAACTCCAGATCGCCGAGATAAACAAACAGACAACTGCTCCGATAAACGACCCCGCATCAAAGGTAGCGCCTTGGCAAATCTCGATAACGAAGGAATGAGGCACGATGTAAAGCTCCAGTCCGCCAATGGTGAGATTGACCGATCCATAGGCACCAACAAGCGAAACCGCGGCGTTAACAGCAAAGGCAAGCGCGAGAACACGGATAAGCCGCACATGCGTCTTGGTAAAGGGCGAGACGCCCCGAGAGATATTACGGCTGATCCCGCACAAAACGACAAGCGAAATACCCACGACGAGTGCCAGGCACAGTCCGCTTGGGATAACGACGCACCCGCCATTGAGAAACGTCACGACACCGAAAGAATCGACAGAAGCAACGTTTGTAACCGCATACCAGATCACGTAAACAACCAACGCGGCAAAAGCGACGAGCATCCCTGCAAAAACGGCTGCCATGCAAAAACCAAGCTTCCTGATATTTTCGCCCGCCTTGGCCATACGCTGAACGCTGTTGGACATACACTCACCCTCATCGACTCTATCGTTATTCGAACAGTTTATCGAACAACGATATGGATTGCATGCGGAAAGCCCCGCCAGTGCGCATAGGCCATTCACTAATCAGAAGGGGTGAGAGTGGATTTTTGGACACGTATCGAACGAGAGTGGATAATCTCCCACTTTGAGGCCGCCACCGGGCCTAAAACGGGAGATTATCCACTCTCATAGTCATCAAAGCTCGCAAGCTATTACTCGGCCGCCTCGCGCAGGGCCGACATCGTTGCCGCATATTGCTGCTGCAGCGCATGCATTCCCTCGCGAGCGCCGTCAACGGCATCGGCGCCGCGCAGCGCCTCGGTCACCACGACCGCCGGCTCGTACAGATTATCGAATCCCAGGTTCTGGCTCACGCCCTTGAGCGTATGCGCTGCCATAAACGCACCCTCGGCGTCTCCCGCCGCCATGGCGGCCTCCAGCTTGTCCATGCTCTCGTCATCCAAAAACTTGAGGGCAAAGCGGCTAAGCATCTCCTCGCCCATCAGCCGAGCGCACGCGTCTTCATAATTAGCGCCGATCTTCTCATACGCCTCACGCATGGAAATCATGGATTAAAAACTCCTTTGGTCAAACTAAATCGTGGGAAACGCGACGACATCGGCGGGGCGTGCCAACGTCTCGGCAATTTGGTCTTGCACCTCGAGCAAACAGTCGAGCAGCAACGGGTTAAAGGTGCCGCACTTACCGTCCAGAATCATCTGAATCGCTTCCTCGTGCGGGATAGCGTCCTTGTACACGCGCACGCTCGTCAGGGCATCGTACACGTCGGCCACCGAAACCACCTGTGCGGCAATGGGAATTTCGTCGCCCTTAAGGCCATCGGGATAACCCTTGCCGTCCCAGCGCTCGTGGTGCCAACGCGCGATCTGGTACGCATATTCCATAAGCGCATTGCCGGCGTGATGGCTACCCAGCTCACGCAGCATGTCGGCGCCGATCGTGGTATGCGTCTTCATAATCTCGAACTCCTCGGGCGTAAGGCGCCCAGGTTTGTTGAGAATCGCATCGTCAATCGACATCTTGCCGATATCGTGCAGCGCCGAAGCCAGGGCGATCGTGGAGCGTTCCTCATTGTCGAGGGAGATCGTGCCGCTACGCTGGACCAGACAGCCAAGCAGCAGCTCGGTCAGCTTCTCGATGTTCGTAACGTGCCTGCCGCTCTCGCCGTTGCGAAGCTCCATGACACCGGCCATGATATCGATGAGCATGCGACTGTTCTTGACGCGCTCGTTGTACTGCTGGGACAGCAGGTTCGTCAGGCGGCGCTGTTTGGCGTATAGGCGGATGGTGTTGCTTACACGGCGGCGCACGACACGGGAGTCAAACGGGCGGTTGATATAGTCCGAGGCGCCCAGCTCGTACGCGCGCAAAACCATATCATCGGAATCTTCGCTCGAAATCATGATGACGGGCAGATTGTCACTAACCGATCGGCGCGACAGATCGGCCAGCACCTCAAAGCCGCTTACGCCCGGCATGACAATATCCAGCAGCACGAGCGACAACTCATCGCCATAGCGGTCGACCATGTCGAGCGCCGCACGACCGTGGTCGGCCTCGAGGATGCAATACTCGTCCTTGAGCATCTCGCTGAGAATGGCTCGGTTCATCTCGGAGTCATCGACAATAAGCACCAAAGGCTTTTCGCTTTGGAAGGCCTCGATGGAATCGGCATCGGTCACGACCGTACCGGCTTTTGCCTTAGCGCGGCTCAATAACTGGACAGCGCGGCCAACGCCCTCATCGACCGTCTCGCCATGAATGCGAACGCCACCAACACATGCCGTCAAGCTCACGTACTCATGGCCCGGAATAATCGTGGCATGAACGGCGTCGGATACCTGATGCAGGCGACGGGTGAAGTCATCGGAGGGAATATTGGGCATGACGACCACAAACTTGTCGCAGCCATAGCGCACAAGCTCGTCAGTCGAACGAATTCCGCTGCGTATGGCCGTCGCCACAGCACCGAGTGCAAGGTCGCCGGCATGACGGCCACACGTATCGTTGAAGACCCTAAAATCATCAAGGTCGATCACCGCAACGCCGGCATTCATGCGGGCGTTGCGGAGCTTTTCCTCGTAATATCGGCGATTGCGCACGCTCGTCAGCACGTCGGTGTAGACAAGGTCCTCTTCTGCAGCCTCTTGCTCATCGATCGGACGCACCATCAGTAAGACATGAGGCTCGCCCTCGACCTTCAGAGGGCGCAGGCGGGCGCGGTACTC
The DNA here is from genome assembly GCA_900543025.1 of uncultured Collinsella sp. Classification (GTDB taxonomy): domain Bacteria; phylum Actinomycetota; class Coriobacteriia; order Coriobacteriales; family Coriobacteriaceae; genus Collinsella. The sequence continues at coordinate 4,492 of UQPP01000016.1, read as the reverse complement.
AACACCATCGTTGAGCAGTTGCTCCGACACCTCATCGGAATCTGCCAAGGCCTCAAGACTCGACTGACGCAAACAAGGGCACCGATTGCCGGCGAGCAGGCAGTTAGGCTCGCTCTTAATCTGATCGGCCGACAGCAAACGCACCACGGGGTAGGTCTTCGCGACGCGGGCGACCTCGGCGGCAGCCTCCTCGTCGGTTAGATTGACCTCGTGATTATTGAGCATATGGGGCCCTTTCGATAGTTTCGCATGGTAGCGGTGGGTTCCAAATGCTACAAGGGTAACACCTTGCCGATGCAGGTAAGCACGTGAATGCTGTTACATTTTTATGACCTGGCAAACGGTGGTAATGGAACCGCGGGCGCGTGGTTATTGGCGCATTCGTTAACAATGACGAAACGCCAACAGTCCCCCTCCCCGCAGGTCATCGAGCGTGCTAACGCTCCAAGACATCGTGAACGGCGTTTGCCGCCGTAACGGGGCGATCGCGCAAACCGTTATGCGCGCCCGGGATCGTCACAAGGGGGCAATCGAGATATTCGGCAGCCGCTCGCGTACCAGCCTCGCGGGGTGTACCGACCGAAAGCTCGCCGAGAAGCACAGCAGCAACGGACTTCGATGCGCGGACACTATCCCAATTGGGAACGTAAGTCATATTTGTTCCGTATTCATTGGCCATGAAGCAACGACCATTACGCAGGGCATGTTTGGCTTCCGCTTCGGTCGTCCCAGGAGCCTCGGGGTCCAAGTCACCGAGGGCTCCCAAGAAAAGCCGGAGCGCCCTTGAAACCTTTCCAGCCGCAATCATATCGAGCAAAACCGGAGCTGCGCCCATGCCGACGCCTTCGGCCGACACAGCCGGCTCATGCAGAATCGCACGGGCGACGAGATGGGGTTCGGTGCGAAGAAGCTCCAGCGCCACCAACGTACCGGCGCTATGCGCAAGCACATTTGCCGGAGCGCCAACGTGTTCGATCACGGCCTGCAGGTCGGCGGCCTGAGCGGCAAGATCATAGCTGCCGTCTGCCGCATCGCTACTGCCACCGCAGCCGCGGCGGTCGTAGGCAATTACGCGGTAGTTGCGGCTGAGCTCACAAGCGATGCCGTCGAAAAATGTGCCGTCGACACAAGCACCGTGCACGCACACCAAGGCAGGAGCATCAGGCGGCACATCCGGGCCGGCATATTCGCGACAGGCAATCGTGGTGCCCGCATTCTCGACCGTAAAATCCATGTTGTGCCCCCATCATCAATGCTCATCCAGTTGCACGTCAGTGCGGTTGGATGGACCCGCATTGCCTTACGCCTTGTTAACAGATTAACTGTACCCGACCCGAGGCTTTTCATGGCACCGCATAATGAGCGACGTGAAAAAACGAAACTTGTAAAGCAAGGGCCCGCACCTTGCTTTGGAGCCGATGCTATGCTTAGGCACAATTGTCTTGAGGAGCATATGCCTATGTCTACGTTTTTGAATGCCAGCCCCATCTTTGGGCCCGTTCGCAGCCGTCGCCTTGGTCTCTCGCTCGGCGTCAACATGATGCCGGCGAGCGGCAAAATCTGCACGTTCGACTGCATTTACTGCGAAAACGGCCTCAACGCCGAGCGCCCCTGTCATGAGCCGTACAACACAGCTGCCGTGGTACTCGACGCGCTCGAGGCAAAGCTGCGCGAGATGGCAGCCGAGGGCGAGCTCCCCGATGTGATCACCTTCGCAGGCAACGGCGAGCCCACCGCCGCACCGGAGTTTCCGCAGGCCATCGCCGGCGCCGTCGCGCTGCGCGACGAGCTTGCCCCAAACTCCAAGATCGCCGTGCTCTCCAACGGTACGCGCGCCGACCGCCCCGAGGTGCACGACGCGCTCATGATGGTCGACGACAACATTCTTAAGCTCGATACCGTCGACCCGGCGTTTATCCAGCTGCTCGACCAGCCTGTTGGCCCCTACGACGTCGAGCACCAGATCAAGACGTTCGCAAGCTTTGACGGTCACGTTATTATCCAGACGATCTTTTTGACCGGCGAGTATCAGGGCAAGCTCATCGACAACACCGGCGAGGAGTACGTTGCCCCCTGGCTCGCGGCGCTTGAGCGCATTCGCCCACAAGAAGCGACCATCTACACGGTAGCGCGCGAGACACCGATCGCCGGCCTTGCCAAAGCAGCGCCCGAGGTGCTCGACGCCATCGCCGCGCGCGTCCAAGCCCTCGGCATTCCCTGCCAGGTGAGCTACTAGCAAAACCACGCAGCAGCTAGTGCCCGCCACCCCGCTCCATCAGTTGCGGTGATATAGTTCCTATTTATGCTGTTAAACCGCTTAAATCGGAACTATATCACCGCAACTTTATGGACGCGTGAGTGGGCTATACTAGCTGCGGATGAAAGGAAGTTAGCCATGTATGACAAAGGACCCGTGCCTGGCCGCAACGACGCTTGCTGGTGCGGCAGCGGCAAGAAATACAAGAAATGCCATAGCGCCTTTGATGAGCGCCTCGAGCGCTTGTGGGAAGAGGGCTGGGAGGTTCTGCCCCGCACGCTCTACAAGACGCCCGCCGATATCGAAGGCATCAAGCGCTCGGCCGCTATCAACGTGGGCGTGCTCGATTATGTGGGCGAGCATATCGCCGCGGGCATGACCACCAACCAGATCGACCAGATGATCTACGACTACACCGTCGAGCACGGTGGCACGCCGGCCGACCTCAACTACGAGGGCTACCCCAAGAGCGTATGCACCTCGATCAATGATGTGGTCTGCCACGGCATCCCCTGCGATGCTGATGTGCTGCACGAGGGCGACATCATCAACGTGGACTGTTCCACGATCCTGGACGGTTACTTTAGTGATTCGAGCCGCATGTTCTGCATCGGCGAGGTCTCGGCCGAGCGTCAGCGCCTGGTCGACGTCACTCGCGCCAGCGTGGAGGCGGGTCTGGCCGCCGTCAAGCCGTGGCTACCGCTCTCCGTGATGGCCGAGGCCGTGCAAAAGACGGTCGAGGACGCCGGTTATAGCGTGGTGCGCGAGTACGGCGGGCACGGCATCGGTAAGGAGTTCCACGAGGACCCGTTTGTGGGCTTTACCACCGAGGCGCCCGATGTGGACACCATCATGGCCCCGGGCATGGTCTTCACCATCGAGCCCATGGTCAATGCCGGAGCGCCCGACATCACGATCAGCAAGGGTGACGGTTGGTGCGTGCGCACCAAGGACGGCAGCGATTCGGCTCAGTGCGAGGTACAGCTCGTAGTGACCGAGGACGGCTACGAGCTGCTCAGCTGGTAACCGTGCGGACGCCGGATGCTAACGGGCACGCCCGTCTTGCATCCGGCGTTTTATTTGAACGTTTTGCCTGATAAAACCTGCCAAAATAAACCTGTCCCTTTTTGGCAGGTCGAGCGGAGAGGACTGCTAGTGAACATCCTGGTTTTGCTGCCCGTCAATGACCGCCATCGCGCAATTCTTGAGTCGAGTGCTCCGGGCGAGGACTTTATCTACACGAGCGCCGACGCCGCCACACGTGAACAGGTCGCCGATGCCGACGTGATCTTGGGCAACATCGACCCTGACATGCTCACGGCATGCGAGCATCTCCAGCTGTTGCAATTGCAGACCGCCGGCTATGACGACTACCTTGCCGCCGGCACCGTGCCGGCCAACGCCAAACTGTCTTGCTCGGTGGGCGCCTACGGCCAGGCCGTGAGCGAGCACATGTTTGCCATGGTGTTGTCTATGATGAAGCGCCTGCCCGGCTACCAGGATCTGCAGCGCGAACATCGCTGGGAGGACTTGGGCCCGGTCACCTCGCTCAGAAACGCCAACGTGCTGGTGCTGGGCGCAGGCGATATCGGCGGCCACTTTGCCACGCTCTGCCGCAGCATGGGCGCGCACGTCCGCGGCATCAAGCGCCATCCGCTCGTCTACCCCATTGTATTTGAGGACATGGACGGCATGGACGCCCTGTCCGAGCGCCTGGCCGAGGCCGATATCGTCGCATCCTTTATGCCGAGCACGCCCGAGACCCGTGGCTTGGCGAATGCCGAGTTCTTTGCCGCGATGAAGCCGGGCGCGTTCTTTGCCAACGGCGGCCGCGGCGATCTTGTGGTCACCGACGACCTGGTTGCCGCCCTGGAGTCGGGGCATCTCGCCGGCGCCGCGGTCGACGTCACCGACCCCGAGCCGCTGCCCGAGACAAGCCCCCTGTGGGATGCGCCCAACATGCTCATCTCGCCGCACGTCTCCGGCTGGTTCCACCTGGCCGCCACGCTCAATAACGTGGTCGACATCGCCGCGGAGAACCTGCGTCACCTGCAGGCCGGCGAGACGCTTCGCTGCTGGATCGAACATTAGGGTTCCGCCGTTCTAACGAACGGCGGACCACTCGACGCTGCGACCCCGTCTGGACGGCAATCTGCCTTTCAATCGTCGGGCATGGCCAGAAGGCCAATGCCCTCCTCTTTCAAGGCACCTTGCTCGCCCAGACGGGCTCTCGCT
>UQPP01000015.1 GCA_900543025.1 uncultured Collinsella sp. | reverse complement strand
ACGCCTCCTCGGCCATGAGGCCGACCGCCCATACCCAGCAGGCGAGCTCGCGCGCCGTGGCCACGTTCGCCTTGTTGCCGTGGACCCCGCGCGCGAGCAGCGCCTCCCGCCTCTCGACCAGCCTCCGCACGCCCTTGGCGGCATGCCTCCGGGCGCCCCGGTCCGGGGCCTGGCCCTTGGCGAGGTCCTTCGGCCGCCCCGAGCACGTCAGGTAGTGCCACGCGGCCTCGACCAGCGTCTTCCTCAGGTGCTTGTTGCCGGCCTTGGTGATCGCGCCCCTGCGGTCGCTCTCCCCGCTGGAGTGCTCGGAGGGCGTCAGGCCGACCCACGCCGCGAACGACCGGGCGTTCCTGAACCTCGAGAACTCGCCGGCCTCGAACACGAGGTCGGCGGCCGTCGCGGTGTCGACGCCCTTGAGGCAGCGCAGGGAGTCGACCCTCCTCCTCCACCTGGGCTTGCGGGCCTCGGCCTCGACGAGCCCCTCGAGCCTCGCCTTCTCCTCCGCCGCCCGCCTGACCGCGTCGACGTAGTAGGCGAGCACGTCGTTGTCGGCCCCCTCCGCGAACCTAATCGACTCGATCCAGGACCAGTGCGCCCGGGTCCAGTTGCCCTTCCTGCGGCCGGTGGGCGTCCTCTCGTCGAAGGCGAGCCCGTGCCTGAGCAGGAACTTGGAGAGCCGCTGCTTCGAGCGCGAGAGGTCGTCCCTCGCGTCCTCGAGCGCCCTGGTCAGGTCGCGGGCGGCCTCGCACTCGTCGTCGGGGACCCACACCTCGACCACGTTGCCGACCGACAGCATGCGGGCGAGGAACTCGGCGTCGTTGCGGTCGTTCTTCCTGCGCCTGTCCGCGCTGGGCTTGATCATCTTCGAGACGGCGCCGACCACGCAGTCGACCCCGAGGCCGGAGAGCCTCTTCTGCAGGTCGAAGCCCGTGACCCCGGACTCGTACACGCACCTGGCCCTGGGGTCCACGGACCGCACCCACTCCGCGACGGCGCCGGCGTCGTAGCCGAAGGTCGCGCAGCGCACCTCCCCGGTCATGACGTCGAGGGAGACGGCCTTTATCGAGCGGGCGTGGACGTCGAGGCCGACGAAGGTGGTAGTATCGAGCATGGGAGCCCCTTCCATGAATGCGGCGTGGCCGCCACGGCTGGATTAGACACTCACCATTGTCGGCCTAATCCGCGGTCTTTCATGCAGCAGGGGCTCTCAATGTTTTTATGTCCTGCTCATATCGTCTCTGCCGGCAGCTTGGGACACTCCTTGTAGTCATTGGGGACGTTCTTAAACGACTACATAGAACAAGAGTGGATGATCTCCCGGTTTGAGCCTGCATTCAAGCTCAAAGTGGGAGATTATCCACTCTCATTTGTTGCGTGTCCGAAAATCCACGCTCGTTTCTACTCTGCCTACATTTGGAGGAAGAGCTCGTGGAGGCGGACGTCGTCGTCGAGTTCGGGGTGGAAGGTTACGCCGAGCTGGTTGCCCTGGCGCGCGGCGACGATACGGCCGTCGACTTTCGCTAAGGCCTTTGCGTCGCCGTGGACCTCGACGATGCGGGGCGCGCGGATAAACGTCAGCGGCACTTCACCGTCGATGCCAGCTACCTGCCCCTTGGTTCGAAAGCTGCCGAGCTGCCTGCCGTAGGCATTGCGCTCGACAAGTACATCCATGGTTGCCAAACGCGGCGTGCCCTTATCGTCATGGGCGGCAAGGTCGTGAGCCAGTAGAATCAGGCCGGCGCAGGTGCCCAGGACGGGCATGCCTTCAACAATGTGGGTGCGAAGCTCATCGAGCATGCCGAGCTCGGCAAGTAGCTTGCCCTGAACGGTGGACTCGCCGCCGGGAAGTACCAGACGGTCAAAGTCCTGCTTCAAATCAGCCGCCTGCCTCAGCTCAATACAGTGTGCGCCAAGCTCAGCTAGTCTTGCCTCGTGCTCGGCAAAAGCGCCTTGGACCGCCAGCACGGCGACCGTCTGGTCTGCATAATCGCTCATGTGCGATCCTTTCTGCTGGACTAGCGCCCGCGCTCTTCCATGATAATCTCGATCTCGTCGGCGTTGATGCCCACCATGGCCTCGCCCAGGTCCTCCGAAAGCTCGGCGATGAGCTTGGCATCGGTGAAGTTTGCCACGGCCTTGACGATGGCGGCGGCGCGCTTGGCGGGGTCGCCGCTCTTAAAGATGCCCGAGCCGACAAAGACGCCCTCGGCGCCCAGTTGCATCATCAGCGCGGCGTCGGCAGGGGTCGCTACGCCGCCGGCGGCAAAGTTCACGACGGGAAGCTTGCCCGTGGCATGGACCTCGCGTACCAGCTCGACCGGAACCTGCAGTTGCTTGGCTGCCTCAAAGAGCTCGTCGTCGCGCAGGGCAACAACGTCGCGGATCTGCTTTTGGATCTTGCGCATGTGACGCACGGCCTGAACGACGTCGCCCGTACCCGGCTCACCCTTGGTGCGAATCATAGTGGCGCCCTCGGCAACACGGCGCAACGCCTCGCCCAAATCGCGGGCGCCGCAGACAAACGGCACGTCAAACTGGGTCTTGTCGATGTGATAGACGTCATCGGCGGGGGAGAGAACCTCGGACTCGTCGATGTAATCGATCTCGATGGCCTGCAGGACCTGCGCCTCGACAATGTGACCGATGCGGCACTTGGCCATGACGGGGATGGAGACGGCCTCTTGGATGCCCTTGATCATCTTGGGGTCGCTCATGCGCGAGACGCCGCCTGCGGCGCGGATGTCGGCCGGGATGCGCTCGAGTGCCATGACGGCGCAGGCGCCTGCCTCTTCGGCGATGCGTGCCTGCTCGGGCGTGGTGACGTCCATGATGACGCCGCTCTTGAGCATCTGCGCGAGCTCGCGATTGAGTTTGACGCGATCGGCCTTGCTGGTCTGTTCTGCCATGGTTGCTCCCTTGGTTGGCATGTGCATTGCTTGACGGAACATCCTATCGGGGAGCTGGGTATGGCGAAATACTCAGTTTTCGAGATAATAATAATGTCAGCCTAATACCAGATTGAACAGCTCGATAAGGTCAGGTGGCAAACTCATGCTTGACTACAATTTGGAAAAACGCGGCGAAGCATCGCTTTATGAGTATGTTTACCAGCAAATTCGAGATGATATTGTTGCTGGACGTATTGTGGCGGGGGAGCATCTTCCGTCTAAGCGCGCCTTTGCCAGTCATCTGGGAATCAGTGTCATTACCATCGAGAATGCATATAGCCAGTTACTTGCCGAGGGCTATATTTGCTCAATGCCGCGTCGTGGCTACTACGCTTGCAAGCTTCCGGATGCACCGGTTTTGCCTTTGGCTTCGCAGGGCATCGACCGAGATACCGTCTCTGTGGGCCTCAGCGCGCATGATGTCAACGGACAGGTCGAGCTGTTCGATGCACTTTCTCCTTCCGCTTTGGAGGCGGCGCGGCTTTGGCAAAGCGCACTACGGGCGACGCTGGCATCCGAAGATGAGCGCGAAATCTTTTCGCCCGCACCGGCGCAGGGCACCGCTCGGCTGCGACGCGCAATTGCTCACCATCTGCGTGGGACAAGGGGCATGAATGTCGACCCCAACAACATTGTTATCGGTGCAGGCGCCCAGCTGCTCGATACCATGTTGGTTCAGTTGCTTGGCGCTGACAAGGTGTATGCCGTTGAGGACCCGGGCTATTTGCGTCTGACGCGCATCTATCAGGCTATGGGCTGCCAAGTACGACATATCCCGTTGGATGACGACGGCGTGGACCTGAGCGCTCTGCAGAAAACTGGGACCGATGTCCTTCACCTTATGCCGTCCCATCAGTATCCCACCGGTCTTGTGACGAGCATTGCGCGTCGCTATGCGCTGCTGAGCTGGGCCGCCGAGCGACCAGGTCGGTACCTCATCGAAGATGACTTTGATTGTGAGTTTCGCCTTGCCGGCAAGCCAATTCCCGCGCTCGCGTCGATCGATGCCTCCCAGTCGGTTATCTACACCAACACGTTTTCGAAGAGCCTGTCATCGGCGTTGCGTCTAGCGTACATGGTGCTGCCCGATGAGCTAATGGAGCGGTTTAGGCGCAACCTTGGTTTTTACGCCTCGTCGGTGAGTTCTGTTGACCAGGTCGCTTTGGCGCGTTTGCTGGAATCGGGTGATTACGAGCGACATGTGAACCGCGTGCGCGTTCGTGCTCGCGAGGCGCGTGATGGCCTGGCGGCGCTTGTACGGAAGGCATTTCCGGCAGGGGAAGTCTCGATCGAACACGCAGACGCGGGCCTTTACTGCACCGTGGTTGCGGAGCGTGGAACGGGCGGAAGCACTATTGCACGGGCCCTCACGCGCTCGAGCATCCCTTTTATCGATATCGGTGACTGTTTTTGGTGTGCCGATGGCGCATCTGCCCCTGAAAACTCAACTCATATTCTTGTCCAGTATGACGACCTGAGTCCAAAAGTACTAACTACCTTGGAATTGCAGCTAATGGGGGGCACTCTGCAATCTAAGTGAGTAGACTTTTAGCACTTTGGCGACCAGGCAGTTTTGTAACAAGCTATCTACCTGCGGTTTTGAAAAGCAGGAAGACCGGCCTGCTCGGAATGTTCAAAAAAGTCTACTCACTTGCCGCGTAAAGCTTCTGCATGAGAAAAAAATGGGGTTTTCAACAGGGCTTCGTCCAGCTCTCGACAAGCTTTTGGCCAGTTGGGGAGGGCTGTTGAAAACTTGGCAGTCCGTTCGGCGCCATTTTTGGTGCGTTCGCGCCAATGCGTGACTGACTGGGTTGAAATTCGTGTTCTCCTGTGCCTATGAAGGATCTACTTTGTGACATATCGGCTTTTAGGTACTGGCGTTTGCCTCCTCAAGTCCGCGCTTTGTGTCCGCCGCTTCCACGACCGGAAGAAGACCGGCAGCGATATGATCTCGCCCGCAACCCGACGGCTGCGGTCGCGCTCGGTTTTCCGTTGCATACATTGGTTCGGACGAGAAACAAACGGACTTGTCCTGCCAGCATTAGGCAGCGGCTGTTTCTTGGTGAGCTCCCCAGGGAATCCGTGCTGGAAACGGAGCATGGATTTTTGATTACGTCTCCTCTACTGACGGCATTCATCATGTCACGGCATCTGACGGATCTTCAGCTTCTTTTGGTATTGGCGGAGATGTGTGGCTTGTTTGCGGTGTGTGCCCTGCCGGCGTTACTTGAGACGGAGCTTTCGCGTGCAATTGATTCGGGTGCGATTTCGACAACGTTCGGTTGGGCGCGCTGCCCGTCCGAGGACGGCACCGCTTCAAATTTATGGCGTCGAGACGCTTTGGTTTTGGGCGGAGACCTTGACCGTTTTTGTTCAGATGTTTGTGGGATGCGTTACGGCAATAGATTTATGGCGGTATCGCAACTCGTTCCATTGGGTGCCGCGTCGCCTTTTGAGGTCGAGGCGTATTTGTTGCTTGGACTGCCGCGAGCCCTGGGAGGCGAAGGGTTTTGCGGCATAGAGCTTAATGTTGAAGTGATGCTAAACACAAGTGCTCGAGCGATTGTGGGAAAGTCCCGTGTATATATCGACCTACTTCTTTCTTCACCGGACGGTAGGCGACAGGTGGCCATTGAATGTCAGGGAAAGGCCTCGCACGGACGCGCAGGGGATGGCTTGCGTGACGCTGACCGCATGACGGCCCTTCAGGCCATGGGCTACGATGTACTTCTCCTGACACACAGACAGATATCCGATGAGGGTAGATTCCGCGCGATCGTTAAGACCGTATGCAGGATGCTCGATGCTGAATATCGTGATAAAAGCTCAGATGAGCAAAGGGCTGAGGCATTACTCCGGTCTGAACTATTCGTTGACTGGACAAAATTGGGAGTAATCGACGGAAAGATGCCCGCTAGACACAAAATGGCTCGATCGTGGACGGCTGCGGTTCTAAGTGAGTAGGCTTTTAGCACTTTGGCGACCAGGCCGTTTTGAAACAAGTCATTTACCTGCGGCTTTATAAAGCAATATGGATGGCGTGCTCGGCAAGTTCCAAAAAGTCTACTCACTTAGTTTTTGACGAGAAGCCGATGCCGAAGACGGTCCTATTTCAGGGCGTTAACAAGTTCGTGAGGCACGAAAAAGGCCCGAACCAATATGGTCCGGGCCTCATCAAGCTAGAGGTTATGTCTCAGGCGGTTGGCTTAGCCAAAGTAGCGCTTGAGCAGGCCGGCGAAAGCCTTGCCGTGGCGGGCCTCGTCGCGAGCCATCTCGTGCACGGTGTCGTGGATGGCATCGAGGCCAGCGGCCTTGGCGCGCTTAGCAAGATCGGTCTTGCCGGCGGTGGCGCCGTTCTCGGCCTCAACGCGCATCTCGAGGTTCTTCTTGGTGGAGTCGGTCACGACCTCGCCCAGGAGCTCGGCGAACTTGGCGGCATGCTCGGCCTCCTCGTGGGCAGCCTTTTCCCAGTACAGGCCAATCTCGGGATAGCCCTCGCGATGAGCGACGCGAGCCATGGCCAGGTACATACCGACCTCAGAGCACTCGCCCTCAAAGTTGGCGCGCAGGTCGGCAACGATGTCCTCAGAGACACCCTCCATCTTGGCGACGCCCACGACGTGCTCGGCGGCCCACTCGAGCTGGCCCTCCTCCTGCTTCAGGAAACGAGAACCGGGAACGCCGCACTGGGGGCACTTAAAATCCTCGGGCAGCTGGTCGCCGTCGAACTCTTCCACATAACCGCAAACGGGGCAAACAAACTTCATGATTCGATCCTTTCGATCGATGGCGATTGCGCGCTCGTCCGGTCCCGTAAGGGCCCTCTCCGGACGTGCGTCTTGACGAGTTCTATTATCCATAAATGCAACCAAATGTGAAGCCTATTAGGAATGATTTTTAATAAAACAATTTTGAGATATGAAGATGTTGATTGATTAACGATTGGCAGGCCGTCTTTGACCGCCGCTGAGTACAATCGGGCGAGCAAATGTTGACCTATCAACAAATGAAGGAGTTTCCTTTATGCATCTAGCCCGTCGTGCCTGGTGCCGAACATATCAGACGGTTTTTCGCATTGCATTGCCGATCCTGCCCTATACCGAGCCGCGCATTTTAGAACATGCCGAGGATGTGCCCGCGGTGCTTCAAAAGCGCTCGATCCAGAAGGTCCTTATCGTGACGGATCCCGGCATTGCCCGTCTGGGGCTCACGGCACCGCTCGAGACGGCGCTCGCATGCAGGGGGATTGGCGTTACGGTCTATGCCGAAACGCGTGCAAACCCCACGGTTTCAAACGTGGAAGAAGCGGCGTCCCTGTATCGAGAGAGCGCCTGCCAGGCCATTATCGGCTTTGGCGGTGGCTCGGCCATGGACTGTGCCAAGGGCGTGGGCGCACGCATTGCGCAGCCAAACAAGCCCATCAACAAGATGCGCGGCCTACTGCGGATTCATCGTCGCCTGCCGCTGCTCATCGCCGTTCCCACTACCGCCGGTACGGGAAGCGAAGTCACGCTTGCGGCGGTAATTACCGATGACGGGACGCACTACAAATACCCCATTAACGACTTTGTGCTCATCCCGCGTTTTGCAGTCCACGACCCCGAGTTTACGTGCGGCTTGCCCGCTTCCATTACGGGGCAGACGGGCATGGACGCCCTGACGCATGCCGTTGAGGCCTTTATCGGGCGAAGCACCACGCCCTATACGCGCAAGATGGCGCGACAGGCGGTGCAGCTTATCCACGACAATTTGCTCGAGGCCTATGAGCATGGTGACGACATGCGCGCTCGTCGCAATATGCTTTCGGCGGCGTATAAGGCGGGCGTTGCGTTTACCCGCTCCTATGTCGGATATGTGCATGCCATCGCGCACAGTCTGGGCGGCCGATACGGAATTCCGCACGGTTTGACCAACGCGATCATCCTGCCGCACATGCTTCGCGCTTATGGTGACGCCGCCGCCCCAAGCTTGCCGATCTTGCTCGCATGGCGGGCATTGCGCCGGCTACCGCGCAGGATAGTCTTGCGGCCGAGGCCTTTTTCGATTGGGTCGACCGCATGAACGAGGCCCTGGGAATCCCCAAATATGTCTCGGGTATTCGCCGCTCCGATATTCCGCAAATGGCGGCCCATGCCGATGCCGAGGCCAATCCCCTGTACCCCGCTCCACTTTTGATGGACCGCTCGGAGCTCGAGCATATGTACGAGGTCGTCGCGGATGGTATGTTTGAGGACGAGAACTAGGAGGGTGCCATGAACACCGAGGAAATTGCGCGCATCGTCGGCGATCAGCGCGCCTACTTTAAGACGCACGCCACGTTTGATGTCGATGCTCGACGTCGCGCGCTCGTGAGTTTACGCGATGCGGTGCGGGCCCACGAGGCCGATATCGCTCATGCGCTCAAGACCGATTTGGGAAAGTCGCATGACGAGGCCTATATGTGCGAGATTGGCACATCGCTTTCCGAGATTCGACATCAGATTGCGCATGTGGCCCGATGGAGTCGTCCGCGCCTGCGTCCGTGCGACCTCGCTAACGCCGTGAGCGTGTGCAAAACGCAAGCCGTGCCCTATGGCGTCACGCTCATCATGGCTCCGTGGAACTACCCGTTTTTGCTAACACTCGAGCCGCTCGCCGGCGCCCTTGCCGCGGGCAATACCGTGGTCATCAAGCCGAGTGCCTATGCTCCGGCATCGAGCGCGGTGCTCAAGCAAATCTGTGAAGAGACATTTGATCCGCGCCTGGTGACGGTTGTCGAGGGCGGGCGCGCCGAGAACGAAGCGTTGCTCGATGAGTGCTGGGACAAGATCTTCTTTACCGGTAGCGTTCCGGTCGGCAAGCTCGTCATGGAGCGCGCAAGTAAAAACCTTACGCCCGTGACGCTTGAGCTGGGCGGAAAGAGTCCCTGTATCGTGGATGCGACGGCAAACTTGAAGGTTGCGGCACGGCGTATCGCCTTTGGTAAGTGGCTCAACGTGGGGCAGACCTGCGTGGCGCCCGACTACCTGCTGGCCGATGCGCGCGTGCACGACGAGCTGCTGGACCTTATCAAGGAGGAGGTCCGTCGCATGTTTGGCGAACATCCACTCGACAATGAGGATTACGGACATATCGTCAACGCCAAGCATTTTGCGCGTGCGCGCGGGCTGATCGATCCCGAAAAGGTCGTGCTTGGAGGTGCCGCGCGCGAGGCTTCGCTCAAGATTGAGCCGACAATTTTGGACGGCGTGGCCCCCGATGACGCCGTGATGCAGGAGGAGATCTTCGGTCCCATCTTGCCGGTGCTGACGTTTGAGAGCCTAGACGAGGCCGAAGCGTTTATTACGGATCGTCCGACGCCGCTGGCACTGTATATCTTTAGCCAGGATCGTGCGGTTCAGCAACGCTTTGTGCGCTACGTGCCCTTTGGCGGCGGCTGCGTCAACGACACCATCATGCACTTGGCTACGAGCCATATGGGCTTTGGCAGCATGGGCGCGAGCGGTATGGGGCAGTACCATGGCCGCGAGAGCTTCGATACGTTTAGCCACAAGAAGAGCATCGTGAACAAGGCAACCTGGCTGGACGTGCCGTTTCGGTATGCGCCCTACGCAAGCTGGAAGCACAAATTCGTGCGCATGTTTGTGCATTAGAATCAGATGGCGTAGCGACAAACGGTCGAAAGGCGCAGGCAGGATGAATTTGTGTCCGCACGAGTTCGTAGACTTCTCAATAAGGTTAAGCGCCGGTTTATCTGGCCGTTAAGGGAGCTGCTATGTACGAGCCTTCACGTGTTCTTCTGTCGTTTCACATCGCAGGATTTCAATATGCCGACGGTGCTTTGGTCCTGGGCGATCTTAAAGCGGGCGATAAACTGACACTGTGTGCCGAGCGCGATAATCCCCATGACCCCGAGGCAGTTGCGATCTACTATGGCAAGACCAAACTTGGCTACGTTCCAGGAAACGAGGTCGGCCCACTGTCCTTGATGATGTATTACGGCCACGAGGACGTATTTGAGGCCCGTGTGCAACAGGTTGCCCCCGAGCGCAGCCCGTGGCATCAGGTGCGCGTTGGGCTCTATGTGGTGGATGCTCGCTAGTCGGCAATGGAGGCAGCCATGTTTGATGATGACGACGACCTGCTCGATCTGACAGACGATCCGTTTGAGTGGGATATGCTACTCGATGACGATGAGTTGGAGCAGGATCGTAAAAAGCGGCAGGACAAGAAAACCCAGGGTGACGCTTCGAAAAAGCAAGACAAGCGCCGCCGCGGACTGTTCGGCGGGCTCTTTGGATAACCGCCACATCGCTGCGTCTGTATACTTAGCACGAGTTGAACACGTTGCGAAATGAGGACAGAGACGATGATGTGGTTTACCGCCGACCTGCACCTGGGCGATACGAATATCTTGCACGACATGAATCGGCCGTTTGGCTCGGTCGAGGAGATGAATCGCAAGGTCATCGATGCCATCAATGAGTGCGCGGCTGCGGATGACCGCCTCTATATTCTGGGTGACTTTACCTATCGTTTGCCCCTGGCGGAGGCGGTGCGCCTGCGCGAGCGTATCGAATGCCAGAACGTGACGCTCATCCGTGGTAACCATGACGGCGACTGGGAAGATCCCGACGTACCGCAGATTTGGGAAGACGTGCGCGATTACCTGGAGATTGCTCCCGGCTATGCCAAGGGCCATCGTCTGGTTATGAGCCACTACCCCATGCTCAGCTGGAACGGCAAGGCACGTGGCGCCATTATGCTGCATGGGCATATCCACAGCAGGGGTGACCGCACCAACGCACGCAACCGCGATCGCGAGCGTCCCATTTATCGCTACGATGTCGGTCTCGATGCCAACGAGTACAAGCCCGTAAGCCGTGATCAGATTCTTAGCTTCTTTGGGTTATAGGACGCCAGAACCACCACAAAGGGGACAGGCACCTTTGTGGTGGCTCTGGCGTCGTTGCCATTATGGCAGCGGCGCCTTTTTTGTCCGTGCGGCGCGGTAGAGTGTAGGCGGTCGAAATTTGCGTCCATCGAGGAGCTGCTATGAACGAGATTAAGTGCCCGCATTGTGGCGAAGTTTTTAAGGTCGATGCATCCGGCTATGCGGATATCGTCAAGCAAGTACGCGATGCCGAGTTTTCGCGCGACCTGGACGAGCGTGTGAAGGCAGTCCAGCGCGAGGGCGAGCAAGCGCTGGAGCTTGAGCGCTCGCGTTCGTCAGCCGCTTTGCAGGAGGCAGAGTCTCAGCGCAACGCCCAGCTTGTCGAGCAGAAGAACGCTGCAGCTCAGCAGCTGGCACAAGAAGTTGCCAAGCGCGATGCCGAGCTTGCCGAGCTGCGCGCCAAGCTCGAGGGCGCTGCCGCAGAGCGCGAGAGTGCAAGCCAGCGTGCGGCGGTTGAGGCCCGCGCCGATGCTCAAAAGGAAAACGCCGAGCTTCAGCGCGAAATCGACAATTTGCGTGCGCAGTTGGGGCGCAAAGATGATGAAGCCAGGCTTGCCGAGGCGGCGGCGCGCAATGCTGTTCAAAACGACCTGTCCGCGCGCGACGCTCAGATTGCCGAGCTGCAGGCCAGGCTCGCCGCGGCGGACAAGGCCCAGGAGATGGCGCTTGCCGCTGCCGCGGCAGAGTCGCAGCGTGAGCTCGATGCCGCTCGCAGCGAGGCCGAGCGCGCGCTTACTGACTATCGCGCGAAGGTGCAAGAGAAGTTTTCCGCCGCAAAGGCTCAGTCCGAGCAAGAGGCCGAGGGCCTGCGTGCCCAGCTGCGTGAGCAGGAACTGATGGCAAAAATGAACCTGTCAGAGGCGGTCGCCGCGGCGGAGCGAGAGCGCGATGAGGCACGTGCCAAGCTGACGAGCGAGCTGGCGGTGCGCGATTCTCGCGAGGAGCAAGCCAAGGCGGCACACGAGCTCGAGCTCGCGCAGGCCAAGCGCGCGAGCGATGACCTGATTCGCTACAAGGATGAAGAGATTGAGCGCCTTAAGGACATGAAGGTCCGCCTGTCCACCAAGATGGTGGGCGAGTCGCTCGAGCAGCACTGCGAGACCGAGTTCAACCGTCTGCGCATGACGGCGTTTCCCAACGCGTACTTCGAGAAAGATAACGATGCGTCTGAGGGCACCAAGGGCGACTTCATTTTCCGCGAGTGCGACGCGAGCGGCAACGAGGTCATCTCAATTATGTTCGAGATGAAAAACGAGAACGACGAGACCGCGACCAAACACAAGAACGAGGATTTCTTTAAGAAACTCGATCACGATCGTCGCCAGAAAGGCTGCGAGTATGCGGTGCTCTGCACCCTGCTGGAGCCCGAGAGTGACCTCTATAACGCGGGTATCGTCGACGTGAGTTATCGCTATGAGAAGATGTACGTGATTCGTCCGCAGTTCTTTATTCCCATGATTACACTTCTTCGTAACGCCGCCATGGGTTCGCTGCGCTATAAGCAGGAGCTGGCGGAGTACAAACAGCAGAATATCGACGTCACGAACTTCGAAGCCAAGATGGAAAAGTTCAAGAACGATTTCGGCCGCAACTACGAGATCGCGAGCCGCAAGTTCCAAACGGCGATTGATGAGATCGACAAGACGATTAGCCATCTGCAGAAAACCAAGGAGGCGTTGCTGTCCTCCGAGAACAATCTGCGCCTAGCCAACAAGAAGGCCGACGATCTTACCATTCGCAAGCTCACGTGGGGCAACAAGACCATGAAGGCCGCGTTTGACGAGGCGCGCGGGGCTGCGACAGAGACAAACGATGAGCCAGCCGAGGCGGATTCGTATGAGGTCGAGGATACCGAGTAGGGGATAGCGTATCGCGCAAAAAGCGGGGCCGCTGGCGATGTTGCCAGCGGCCCCGCTTCGTTTCGTTCCAGTATGGTCGGCTAGTTCTCGAGCAGGTCCTCGATAAAGCCGACGCGGTAGTTTTTGAAGATGACCTCGCCGCCGTCTTGCGTGGCGTCCAGATCGACATCGCCCATGATGCCAAAATCGTGGTCGCCATCTTCGTCGGCAAAGATCTGGTGCACGTGCCACACGTGATCGGTCTTCTCGTCGGATTCATCGATGGAAAACATCGCGGCACTGCGGGCATCTCCGTCGGTGAGGATTTCCTCGTGTTGCTCGTGATAGGCGTCGAGCGCCCTTTGCCAGCGGACCTCGCTCATGCCCCAGTCCTCATCGAGCTCGCCCAAGTCGCGAACGTGCTCGCGGGCGGCAAGGGTCACGCGGCGGAAGAGTGCGTTGCGCACCAACAGCGTGCAGCCGCGACGGTCCGCAACGACCTCGTCGATGCCCTGCGGCGGTGCGGCGTCGAGTGCAGCGGGGTTGCCGGCGTTCTCCCACTCGTCCACAAGGCTCGAGTCCACCGAGCGCACCACAAAGCCCAGCCACGAGATGATGTCGCGCAGGCGCTCGTCGCGCTTCTCGATGGGCACGGTGCGGTCGAGCGAACGGTAGGCCTCTGCTAGGTAGCGAAGCAAAATGCCCTCGGAGCGGGCGATGCCGAGCTTTTGGATATAGCCCTTAAAGTCGCTCGCGCTCTCCAACATGTCGCGCAGGACACTCTTGGGTGAGAGCTGGTAGTCGTTGGCCCAGGGTACTTCTTGGCAGTACTTGTCGAAGGCGGCATCGAGCAAGTCCTCGAGCGGCTTTTCGTAGGTGACATCCTGGATGCGCTCCAGGCGTTCCTCATAATCGACGCCGTCAGCCTTCATTTCGGCCATCGCGCGGTCGCGCGCGGCGCGCTCCTGTGCGCGCAATACCTGCTTGGGGTCCTCGAGCGTTGCCTCGACCATCGAGATCAGATCCATGGTATAGGTCTCACTCTCGGGGTCGAGCAGCTCCAGCGCGGCAAGCAAAAACGGCGAGAGCGGCTGGTCGAGCGCAAAGTCCTCGGGCAGATCGACCGTCAGCGCATAGTCGATGTCTGGTGCGGCGTCAGCCGGAGCGTCAGGCGCGGGCGGCACCTCGGTGCGAACGACGACGCCGGAATCGATGAGCGTGGCGAAGATTTCGTCGGCACGAACCTCGAGCTTTGCCTTTTCCTCGGGAGTCTGCAGACTCGTCTCGATGAGGTCGTGTACGCGGGTTCGGGCATCGCCGCCCTGCTCGACCACGCTAATCACCATGGAGTGCGTGATGCGCAGGCGCGGCTTGAGCGTCTCGGGCTGCGTCTCGATCAGGCGCTCAAAGGTCTGCTTGTTCCAGGTGACAAAGCCCTCGGGGGCCTTCTTCTTTTTGATCTTGCGGAGCTTCTTGGGGTCATCGCCCGCCTTGGCCATAAGTTTGGCATTCTCGATTTCATGCTCCGGCGCCTCGGCAATGACCATGCCCTCGGTGTCGAAGCCCGAGCGGCCGGCGCGACCGGCAATCTGGTGGAACTCGCGGGCGCGCAGACGACGCATCTTGTAGCCATCGAACTTGGTGAGCGCGGTGAGCACCACGGTGTGGATGGGTACGTTGATGCCGACGCCGAGCGTATCGGTGCCGCAGATGACGGGCAGCAGACCCTGCTGCGCCAAGCGCTCGACCAGCAGGCGATAGCGCGGCAACATGCCAGCATGGTGCACGCCGACGCCGCATCCAAGCAGGCGCTTGAGAATCTTGCCAAAGGCCGTCGAGAAGCTCGTTCCCTTGGCAGCTTCCTTAATGGCCTCGCGCTGCTCCTTGCTGGCGATGCCAAAATTGGCGAGCGACTGTGCCGTCGCAAGGGCGGCATCCTGGCTAAAGTGCACGATATAGAGCGGGGCCTCGCCGCGGCGCATGGCGAGCTCGACCGTGCCCTCGAGGGAGGTCGTCACATAGTCGTAGCTCAGCGGAACGGGACGCGGGGCATCGACAACCAAGTCGCAAGCAGCGCCGGTGTGCTCCTCGAGCGAGGCGGCGATCGCGGTGACATCGCCGAGCGTGGCGCTCATGAGCATGAATTGCGTGTGGGGCAGGGTGAGCAGCGGCACCTGCCAGGCCCAACCGCGGTCGGGGTCGGCAAAGTAGTGAAACTCGTCCATGGCGACGCAGCCCACGTCGGCGTCCTCACCCTCGCGCAGCGCATCGTTGGCAAGGATTTCGGCCGTGCAGCAGATGACGGGCGCCTTGGTGTTGATATGCGTGTCGCCGGTGATCATGCCGACGTTATCGCGGCCGAGCACCTGTACCAGATCGAAGAACTTTTCGCTGACCAGGGCCTTGATAGGGGCCGTGTAATAACAGCGTTTGCCCTGTGCCATGCCCATAAAGAGCATGCCCAATGCGACGAGCGATTTACCCGATCCGGTCGGTGTTCCCAAAATGACGTGATCTCCGGCGGCTAGGTCCATGAGGGCCTCTTCCTGGTGGTCCCACAGCTCAATGCCGCGATCGCTCGTCCATTCAAAGAAGCGTTCGAAGGCCCGATCGGGCGTGAGCCATGGTTCGGGCTCGCTGCCGTCCTCGGGCTCCCACCAGGTGGGGGAGAGCGCGCCGAGCGAGCCGAACTCGGCTTCGGTTCCCGTGCCACCCGAGAACGAGCTGGCGGCGCCGGCGCCAGAAACGGTGCTGGCGGAAGTATCTGTCGTGGTCTGTGCCATGTGGTTGCTTTCTCTCGCCGTTTGTCCGCCAACTATTATGGCGTAGCAGCGGCGCGGGGTGCCAGCGCGCGAGAAAATGCAGGAAATGGGCGTTCTGCCCAGCCGTTTAGTGTAGTCGCTAGCTAAGTGAGTAGACTTTTTGCGATATTGCGAGCACATGGCTTTTGCACAAGGGATCTACCTGCGGTTTTATGTTTCGCTATGCGGGCTGTGCTTGGCTATTGCAAAAAAGTCTACTCACTTAGGCTTGAGGGCCGTTCGCTAGCGCCTATTTGCGCTTGTTTGCCGACGCCGCGACCATCAGAAGCCCCTAGGACTCTTGCGGCAGGCGCTTCTTGCCTTTGCGGGCGCGGTTTCTAAAGTTCTCGACGGCATCTTCCATGCCGAGAGGCACGTAGGTGAGCTCATCGAGGTTTTCGGGCAGGTAGCAGGCAAGGCTTTGCTCCTGCGCGCGGCCCGCCGCGAGCTGTTCATCGCTGGGCTGCGCGCCGGGTGTGGCGCAAATACCATATACAGCGGCACCCATCTCGCGCGTGCGGCATTCATATTCGGTCTCGGGGTGCTCGGGATGGTCGCGGCGGACGTCGTCGCTTACCCAAAGCGTATCGTAGCCGGCCGCGGCAAACTGTCCCAGGGCGTAATCGCGCAACGGCTTGCTATCGGTGCGCAGTGTGACGGTAGCGCCGGCTGAAAAGGGCGGGCGGTAGAGCATCAGATGGTCGACATGGACGAGTCGTTTTTTAGCGTACTTGGCCTTGGGCTGCGGCGTGGGAAAGTTAATGGTGATGGCATCGAGCTCGCCTGCGGCAAACAGCTGTGGCAGCGATGCGGCGCCTCGGGGCAGGACGAGTGCGTTGGATAGCCCCTGTTCGCAGATTTTCTGCGCGGCATAGGCGATGCAGATGGGCTCCTGGTCCATGCCGATAAAGAGGGTGTCGGGCTCGCGGTGGGCGCGCTCGACCAGATAGGTTCCCTTGCCACAGCCCAGATCCAGATGAAGGTGTTCGAAGGGCTTGCTGCCTGCGGGCGCACAGGCCTTGCGCCAATCTCCGACATAGGCCTCGGGGTTCGTCTCAATCGCATCGGCGTAGCGCTCCAGGCGCTCCTCGAGCACAAAGTTCTTAGGCGTGCGAACGTGGACGGCTCCCATGAGGCTCCTTGGTCATAAGTATGGAACGCATAGCTGCGCGTTCCGTCAATGGGTTGAAAAAAGGGTAGGCATAGTTTGCCCGAAAGACGCTGTGCGGCTCGACGGCGAGTCGTCGGTGCCTACAGGCGCTTGAGAATCACATAGCGATTGAGCTCGCCGCTGCGACCGTCGGCATGGAAGCGCTCAAGCTCGCGCACGGGGACCTCGCCGCTCTTGTAGAACGTACGGACGCCGCGCACCAGGTCGGTGATCTGCTGATCGTCAAAGTGATGACAATAGCGGTAGGCGTGGCGGTCGTTTTGCCAGCCAATGAGGTGGTCGCCGGCTTCAAACTGCGCGGAATCGTAACCCTCAAACGGCGGGGTGAGCTCGGCGCGGGCCTCGGCGCGAACGGCCTTGCGCGCCATGCGCTCGTCGTTCATAAACTCCCAAAAGCTGATGGCGATGATGCCGCCCGGGCGCGTCTGCCGCACCAGGGCGTCGAGTACGCGTACGCGGTACTCGCACGACGGCACGTGGTGCATAAAGCCAAAGCAGACCGAGATGTCGGCGAGCGGGGCGTCGAAAAGCACGTCGGGCGTCTCGGCGGGGTTGAGCTTCATAAGGGCGTCGAGCACGTCGAGCTCCTGGAAGTGCAGGTTGGGAATGCGCAGGGCGTGGCCATGTGCATCGATAGCCAAATCTTGACACGAGTCGACACCATAGAACTCAAACGGGCAGCTGGCATCTGCCGAGGGGTTTGCGCCGTCGACGCCCTTGGCGGCAAGTGCGCCGCCGGCGGCAAAATTCTCGAATCGCATATTGCCGCAGGCAAGATCGAAGACGCGGACGGGATGCTCGATCGTGGCGACGTCGAGCTGCCCGAGCGCGATGTCCATGGTGCGCACCCAGCCGGGCCACGGGGCCTGGCGCGTATCGGAGAAGGAGGCGGAGTGCTCGCGATAGAACGTGTTGTTGAGCTGGATGAGCGATGAGGCGAAATCGCGGTTCACGGCGCGGAACTCCCTCCGTTGGCGGTGCGGAATTAACAGTACGACCATACTACCGTTAACGCCGCAACGGGGACAACCAAGCTACGGGTCATTGCTTTGTTTGGACACATTTCCGCAGCTCATATGCACCCGCAACCGCCGGTTGTCAAAAATCTCACTAGAATAGGTGGCATGTTTTTGGCGGTGGCGGATAGAATTTTAACTGTGCAAGGCGCCTTAAGAACAAAAACGGTCCGGCGGCACGGCTGGCATCACATAGGAGGAACCATGAATGTAGAAACTGCGCAGCGGCTCGCCGACCTTCGCCGCAGCAAAGGCTTTAGCCAAGAAGGGCTGGCGCGAAAGCTGGGGCTGTCGCGCCAGGCGGTCAGTAAATGGGAGCGCGCGGAGAGCTCACCCGATACCGAGAACCTGATCTCGCTCGCCAAACTCTATGGCGTGAGCTTGGACGAGTTGCTCAATCCGAGCGACGAGATTGAGGACGATATCGAGTTTGAGAACGAGGACCGCGCTCGCCAACGCGAGGCCGAGGCGGCAGAGCGCGCACGCACCCATGAGGCGGCGGCACGTGCCACCGAGGCGGCAACGCAGGCGAGTGATGCCGCCGTCAAGGCGGCGCAAGCGGCAAGCTGGAGTGCACAGGCCGCCAATGCCGCTACGGCGCAGGCGACGAGTGGCGGTGCGGTTGGCTCGACTCCGGTGAAGGGCCCGTTCCAGTCGTTCCCGTATTGGGCCGTGTGCTGGCTGCTGTTCTTTTTGCTGATGTTCCTGTTTGGTGCCGGCCCCTTTGCCGCACTGATCTTCTTTACGATTCCCATCTATCACTGGGTGGTGCGTGCGCTCGATGGCGATTGGGCGCGCGGGGATATTCAGGTTGGTTCGGCGGCGGTGGCGGTCAAGGCCCAGGGGAAGGATACTTCTGCGGAATCTGATGCTGACGTGGCTACCGCGACTACCGCTGAGCCGATTGCCAAAGAGAGTGATGAATGATGAAGCTTTCGCATGAATCCAAGGTACGCTTGGGCGTTGGCATCGGAGCGTTTGTGCTCATCATCGGACTTGTCTTTGGCATTTCGCGGACTTTGATTCATTTTGATGGCCCGTGGGATCTCGACGATGTTGTATCCGGCTTCTCTGGTATGGACGATGCGGTTGACGAGGACGATCTTTTGGATGGCGGTAACTATTCCGCTCAGCCTCAGCAGCTTTCGAGCGAAACCTTTGATGCCGACGCGTTCACATCGCTTGACTTGGACGTGACGTCGGGCACGGTCGAGGTCAAACACGTCTCCAGCGGGCCAGTGCGCGTAATTGAAAGCGGTCGCGTGGCAACGGGGACCGTTGCCTTCGATGCGACAACCCAGAACCTGGCCGAAATCAAGGGCTCTACGCTCAAGATTCGCCAGTTCGATTGCGATGACGAGCGCGCCATTGACCGCACGGTTACCGTCGAACTGCCGCGCGAAGTTGCCGATAACATGGTGGGCATTACAGCGAATGTAGGATCGGGTGACCTGACGGTCGCGGGCATTGCGTGTCATGACCTCAACCTGACTTTGGACTCTGGAGACGTTGAGTTTACGGGCACCGTGACCGATACCCTGAATGCCGAGGTCGGTTCGGGCGATGTGACGTTCGAGCTCTACCAGGCCCCCGCGAAGTCGATGGACGTGAGTGTGGGCTCGGGCGATGTGGAGATGACGGTTCCGAACTCGACGGGCTTTAAGGCGAGCCTCACCTTGGGCAGCGGCGACTTTGAGAGCGATTTCCTTCCGCTTGGCTACGACGGCGAGACCATTTTGAATCTTGAATTCGATAACGGCGATAAGTCTGCTACGTATCGTTTTGAGGTCGGTTCGGGCGACATGTCGTTTGATCCGGAGTGACATGCGGTTTTCGGAGATCGGTACATATAGGCATGCTCTTTGATGGAGGCGCCGGAGCCGTGACGGGCTTCGGCGCCTTTGCCTTTACAATGGGGACATGGAACAGATTATCTTGAACATACTCGAGGCTCTGCGTCGCGGCGAGACCGTGGACGACAAAGCGCTCGTCAAACTGATACATGCCGAGGCGCGCCGTGAGGGTGCCGACAAACGCGATTTGGCCAAGCGCCGTCTGCTGCCGTTCTACCAGCGGGTTAAACGTGAGGAGCCGGTTCGGTGGGCTGCGTGGAATGTCGATTCCGATCTGGAGCGTCAACTGCTGCAGGTCCTGCGTATGAAGCCGCGCCGAACGGCCTCGGGCGTGGCGACCATTACCGTCATTACCAAGCCCTGGCCATGCTCGGGCGATTGCCTGTTTTGCCCCAACGATCTGCGCATGCCCAAAAGCTATCTGCACGCCGAGCCGGCGTGCGCCCGTGCGGAGCAAAACTGCTTCGACCCGTATCTGCAGGTGAGCGCTCGTCTGACCGCGCTTTCGCAGATGGGACATGCGACCGACAAGATAGAGCTCATTGTGCTCGGCGGTACCTGGAGCGACTATCCGCAAGGGTATCAGACGTGGTTTATGTCGGAGCTTTTCCGTGCGCTCAATGACGATGCCGTCGCCGGTGTGGCGGCAAACCCCATGTTGGCGCGTCCGGGCATCAGCCGTGCCGAGGCAGGGCGCCTGCTCGATGACGCTCCCGCCGATGCCCTGCCGCCGGTGGTAACAGAGCGCCGCGAGCGCTATCGGGCTGCCGGCATTGCGACCGACGAGGCCGAGCTTGCGAGCGGCGTTGCCGACGAGCAGGGGCGTGTGGATGCTGTCGTTGGTGGCTATAACCGCGCAGTGCGTCGTCTGTACGGCCCCGGTACGCCATGGGGCGAGGCTGCCGAGTGGCAGACGGAAACGATGGAGGAGCTTGAGCGTCAGCAGCGCATCAACGAGACGGCGAAGCATCGCGTGGTGGGGCTCGTTATCGAGACCCGCCCCGATGCCGTGACGCCACAGGCGCTCACGCTCATTCGTCGTCTGGGCTGCACCAAGATTCAGATGGGCATCCAGAGCCTCGACCAGCACCTGCTCGATATCAACGAGCGTCGCATTTCGGTGGCGCAGATCGAGCGGGCGTTTTCGCTTGCGCGTCTGTTTGGCTTTAAGATCCACGCGCATTTTATGCTCAACTTGCTGGGCGCCACACCCGAGGGGGACAAGCGCGACTACGAGCGCTTTATGACCGAAGGGGCCTTTATGCCCGACGAGGTCAAGGTCTACCCGTGCGCGCTCATCGAGGGCTCGCGTCTGGTGGGCTGCTATGAGCGCGGCGAGTGGCGTCCCTATACCGAGGAAGAGCTGCTCGATGTGTTGGCCGACGACATCGTGGTGACGCCGGCGTTCTGCCGCATCAGTCGCATGATCCGCGACTTTAGCTCCGACGACATCATGGTGGGCAACAAGAAACCCAACCTGCGCCAGCTCGTTGAGAACCGCCTGGCTGCTCGGGGTGACGGTGCGACGGTGCGTGAGATTCGCTATCGCGAGATCAGCACGGCGGGCGCCGACCTGGACGAGTTGACCCTTGACGAGGAAGTGGCGTACGAGACGCCGGTGACGCACGAGCGCTTTTTGCAGTGGGTGACACCGCAGGGCAAAATCGCGGGCTTTTTGCGCCTGTCGCTGCCCGACCGCGCGTTTGTTGCCGCGCATGCGGACGAGTTGCCGACGGTGTCGGACGAGGCGATGATTCGCGAGGTTCACGTGTATGGCATGGCGGCGCGCGTGGGCGATCAAGGCCAGGCGGCGCAGCATCACGGGTTGGGGCGTTTGCTCGTAGAGCGTGCGTGCGAGATTGCCCGGGATGCGGGTTATGCGCGTATCAACGTGATTAGCGCGATTGGCACACGTGAGTACTATCGTCATCTTGGATTTTATGACCATGGCCTTTATCTGCAAAAGGAGCTCTAGATGAACAAGCCGAGTGTTTCTGCCGGCGTCGTTGCCGGCGTTGCTCTGGGGGCCGCGGCGCTTGGCGCGGCCGCTGTCGCTGTCCGTGCTGCCTGTCTGCAGGTTGCGCGAACCCGCAATGGGTTGGCGCGTGTGAAACGCGTGCACGATGAGGGCGGCGACGAAGTCCGTGTATTGGTGCAAGGCGGCGTTTACCAAAGCGCAAGCTACGTTGGCGAGCGTTGGGCGGAGCCCGTCTTTGCGTACTATCGCGCGTTTGACGACGTGTTTGAGGCTGAGGACGCAATGCGTGATGCTTACGGGCATGGTATCGACCGTATGCTCATGCTGGGCGGCGGCGGGTTTGCCTATCCCAAGTTTGCACTGATGTCGCACGAGAGCTTGCGCATGGACGTCGTTGAGTACGATGCCGAGATTACGCGCCTGGCGCGCCGTTGGTTCTACCTGGACGAGCTGGAGCGCACGGTGGGCGATCGCCTGCGAGTGATTACCGCTGAGGCTCGCTCGTATCTGGGCGTGACGAGTGTGGGCCATCGTCGCTACGACGTGGTCGTGAGCGATTGCTTTGGCGGTGCCGAGCCCGTACGCGAGCTGGCGACGGTTGAGGCATTGCGTTTGGTGCGAGGCAGCCTGAACCCCGGGGGCATCTATGTTGCCAATATCGTGAGTGCGAACAGGGGGAGCGACGTGACGTTCCTGCGCGATTGCGTTGCCGCGGCACTCGAGGTATTCGCCCACGCCTGGGTGGTCCCATGCGGCGATGCGGAGTTCGGCGGCGAGGAGAACTACCTGCTCATCGCCAGCGACGGCGACTATGTCTTTGCCGAAGCTGTGCCCTTCGACACCGACTTCCTCGGCACCGTCCTTCACGACAAGTAAGTCTCTCCGTCCCAAAAAGACGGGTCTTAGGCGTGGTCGCTCCAGCTGCGGACACGCTGCTTCATGCCCTCTATGTCGAGCACGCCTTCGGCAAAGCCCTTGCGCACGAGCTCTTCTGGAACGAATTCGTCGTACCGATCAAAGTAAGGCACCTCGCCGGGATAGACGAGGTCGATGGGGTCGAAGTCCTTCTCGGCCTCGGCGGCGAGCGCCTCAAAGAACGTCTCCTCGTCGGCCTTCATCTTAAACTGCATAAAGTACGGGCGTGATGGGTCGAGTCCGCGAAGGCCCAGCTCTGCGGCACACTTAATCTTGAGCATGCGCTCGAGTGCCAAAAAGGCGTAGCTGCCCAGCCAGGGGAAGAGCACCCAGGTGTCGCCGCCCAGGTTAATGAGCGGCTTGGTCCCCGCACCCGAAATCTCGGCCGTATGGCGAGCCTGCGCCAGACGGGCCCGCGCGTTACCCATAAGGTACGGATACGCCGCGTGCTCGTTGAGCGCCTTGCGCATGCGCTCGAGCACATGCGTGTTAATGTCTCCGGGGCAGTCGCCAAAGTAGGCCGGCACTCGGCCCTTGACCTGCGTGGCAAAGACGGTGTGACGCTTCCAGTCCACTTCCTCGACGATCCAGCAATGGCCCGCGATGGCGATGCGCTCGCCAGGTGGTGGCGGGTTGACAATCGTGCCCAGCTCGGCCGATTCGCTGCGAACGGTAAACTCCTCGTTCTCCTGGAACACGGCGTAGAACTTAAAGTTGTTGATGATGCGCTCGCCCGCGAGACCCACGATGAGCCCGCCACCCTCGGTGACTTGGATATGGTCGATCTTAATGAGGTGACGCAGCAGTACGCGATAGTCATCGGCCGAGATGCGATGGAAATAGCTGAGCGTGAGCACGCGCTGGGCAAGCTCTGCCGGCGTGAGCTCTCCGGTGCTGGCAAGCGTCGACATGGTCTGGTGATAGAGCAGACTGTAGGGGAGTCGATCGAGCTCGGGCGGCTCGACCCACTTTTCCTCGCGATAGAGTTGTACGAGCGCAATGCCCTGCAGGAGCTTCCAAGGTATCGTTTCAGGCATCATCGTGCGCGGTTCGGGCTCTTCCTCGCGCATGACAAACCACATCTCGGGCGGAAGATCGCGGCGTCCCGTGCGCCCCATGCGCTGCAAAAAGGAGCTGACGGTAAACGGTGCATCGATCTGGAACGCGCGCTCCAGGCGACCGATATCAATGCCGAGCTCCAGCGTGGAGGTGGTGACGGTTGTCTGTGCCTGTTCCTCGTCGCGCATGAGCTCTTCTGCCGTCTCGCGTAGCGATGCCGAGAGGTTGCCGTGATGGATAAGGAAGCGGTCGGGCTCGTGCCGGCTCTCGCAGTAGCTACGCAGCATGGAGCATACGGCCTCTGCCTCCTCGCGCGAGTTGGCAAAGACCAAGCACTTTCGGCCGCGCGTGTGCTCAAAGATATATCCCATACCGGGGTCGGCGTTGTCTGGTGCTGTATCGGTGGGGTTGAGTAGTGCCTGTTCGGGTGCTTGGGGGATGTCGACTTCGCCCTCGGGGGCCGAGGAAGCTTGGCGGTCCTTGGGAGCGGCCTTGCCCTGTGCCCGCTCACGACGTTGACGGCGCTCCTCTTGTGTGAGCTGTCCGCTGTGACGCATGTCTTGGGCGCCGGCGGGCAGCGCCGCGGATGCCGCTGCCTCGATGCGCTCGCACGCAAGCACTTCGGCCTCTTGAGGACCCGTGCTCTCGAATCCCCGCTGCTGTGCCTGGGGACCTGAGTTGTAGAAGTGCTCCATGGAGATACGCCACACGCGGCGTGGTTCTTCAAAGCGGGGGATAACGCAGTCGCGCCCCGTTCCCTGTGAGAGAAATGCGCCCGTGCGCTCGGGGTCGCCGATGGTGGCCGAAAGGCCAATGCGGCGGGGCTGCACGCCGGCCATGCGCGAGAGTCGCTCGATAAGGCAGAGCGTCTGCCCGCCACGGTCGCCGCGCATGAGCGAGTGGACCTCATCGATGACCACATAACGCAGGTCGCAAAACATGCGCGGGATCGCCATGTGCTTATGGATTAAAAGCGCTTCGAGTGACTCGGGTGTAATCTGCAAGATGCCGCTCGGTTTTTTAATGAGCTTAGCCTTGTGCGACTGCGAGACATCGCCATGCCAGTGCCAGACAGGGATATCGGCCTCTTCGCAGAGGTCGTTGAGGCGGACGAACTGATCATTGATGAGCGCTTTGAGGGGGCCGATGTAGAGGGCGCCCACGCTCGCGGGCGGGTTCTCCCAAAACTCGGTCAGGATGGGAAAGAAGGCTGCCTCGGTTTTGCCGGAAGCTGTGGATGCCGTCAAGAGCACATTATCTTGCGTGTTAAAGATGGCATCAGCTGCTGCAACCTGGATAGAGCGTAGACTCTCCCAATCGTGGGAGTAGATGAAGTCTTGGATAAACGGAGCATATCGGTCAAAGGCGTTCACGGGACCTCCCCTCAAATACGAACTTCTCAACGCGGCTGGCAATGGTTTGCTGCATTACTGCCTCAGCGTTTGCCCAGATAAAACCTGCCAAAATAAACCTGTCCCTTTTTGGCAGGTTAGATGGTGAATTCGGCGAAGTTGCGGTCGCCGTCTGCGGTGCCGGTGTCGCCTGTTGCGGCTGCCGGCGCCAACGCGTCGCCGCCGACGCTTTGCAGCAGCTCGGCCACATTTGCATCGGGATTCTGGCACAGGATATCGAGCAGCTCGATAAAGTCGCGGATGACCTCACGCGGCGTCAAGTGCGTATCGGCTCCCACGCGGCCAAACTCAATCTTGAGAAAGTCCACCAAGTCGTTCTCGGTAAGCGTGGACGTCCAGCCAAAGTATCCGGCATGAATCTGCATGAGTTTTTCGATCAGCACCAGCAACTCCTCGTAGGTGAGTGGCTGCAGGCGGATGATGGGCGCGAGCATGTCCTTAAGATCCTCGCGTGCAAAGCGGCCTTGAGCGAGTCGGCTGCGCAGGGCTTCGTAGGAGAACACGCCACGGCGGCGGTCTTCGATGGAGGTTGGCGTGCCGCCCATGATCATGCCCAGGTACTGCGCCTTGCCCTGGAGCGTGTCGTTGTACATGGTTAGGATTTTCTCGTAGTTGTATTGGCGTGTGATGGCGTTGGGAATCTTATACAGATTCACGAGCTCGTCGATGAGCACCAGCATGCCCTTGTAGCCGCTGCAGACCAAAAAGCGCGCAATGAGCTTAACGTAGTCGTACCAGTCGTCATCGCTGATGATGGTCGAGGAGCCCAGCTCGGCGCGTGCCTCACTCTTGGTGCGGTACTCGCCGCGAATCCATTTGGTCACGCGGCTCATAGCTTCTTCGTCGCCCTCGGATACGGCCGCGCGGTAGCGGCGGAGCATGCGGGCGAAGTCGAAGCCGTGGACCATTTCCTCGAGTGGGGCCAGTTGGGCATTGACGGCAGACTCGTCGGCATCGGCACACGAGGCGACCCAGCGATCCAGGATAAGGTTGAGCGCACCGCCCTCGGGGCGCGTCTTGGTCGATATGTTGCGGATGAGCTCACGGTAGGTGGCAAGGCCCTGTCCCTGGCCGCCCTGCAGACGGCGTTCAGGGGATAAGTCGGCATCGGCGACGACGAATCCCTCGCCCATGGCGTGCGTGCGGATGGTCTGGAGCAAAAAGCTCTTGCCGGCGCCGTAGCGACCGACTAGGAAACGGAAGCTTGCGCCGCCATCGGCGATGAGGCTCAGGTCGGTGAGCAGAGCACGGATCTCGACCTCGCGCCCCACGGTGATATAGGGAAGGCCGATGCGCGGGACCACGCCGCCCTTGAGCGAGTTGAGAATGACGGCGGCGACGCGCTTGGGCACGCGGGGTGCTGCGGATGCGGTATCACTCATGGTCTAGGTATCCTCTCACGTCTGCTTCGTAGTCCTCGATAATCTGCGGTCCTGCTGAGCCAAATTCAATAACGGTGTCGCCCACCAGGTCAAAGAGCGCTTCGTTGATGCTATCGACGAGCATGTCCTCACTCTTGCCCGACTGTGCCGCCGCCAATGTGGCCTGCGCCGTGTTCCGCTCGAGGAGCGCGCGAAGGAAGGCATCTGCGGCGGGCGCGAGTTTGTTCGCAGCTTCGGCAGACGCGGGCGTTACGGGCGCGGGCACAGACACGAGGAGCGGTGCCACGACGCCAAACTCTTCGGTGGAGACAGTCGGCTCGTCGGGTTCGTCTTGCCGTGTGGCCATCTCGCCAGGTCCGGCGGTCATGCTGGGCGCAGACTCGGTGTTCGGTTGCTCGATAAGCGTCGCCTCGGCTTCCATAGACACATCATCCTCGCGCTCCTCATCAATCAAAAGCGCTTCACGCGTTTGCGCGGCGGCGCTCCGAATGTGCCCCAGCTGACTCAAATCGATATCGATCTTGACAGGCTGGTGCGCGGCGTCCCACGAAAGCCATGCCACGATCTCGTCATCGATGATCTTGGCCAGATATTTGGGGACCTTCTCCTCCTTTAGGGGATGGGTGGGGTCTAGGGCCAGGCGCAGGCGTTGGTCGCAGGCGCGCATCATCTCACCGAGCTTGCTACTTTTTTGTCTGCTGCCGTGGATGCGCATGCATTCCCAAAAGCCATTTTGGCAGCGATAGATGTGAATGGGGTCCAGGCGATATTCGCAGTCCTCGTGGCGCTCGGGCGCAAAGAACACGGCCGAGGCAAACATGGTGTAGGGCATGGCCGTCTCCTCCCCAAACAAGCTCGCTACGATGCCGGTCTTTCGGTGCGTGTCATAGTAGCGCGCCATACGGACATACACGGCGCATGCCACGTGGCGCAGGTCGCGATGGTGGGAACGGTCGAGCCGTGAGTTATTCAGGTTGTACGTGGAGAGGGCGTTTATAGCGGTCATGAGTCGCTCCT
The DNA here is from genome assembly GCA_900543025.1 of uncultured Collinsella sp. Classification (GTDB taxonomy): domain Bacteria; phylum Actinomycetota; class Coriobacteriia; order Coriobacteriales; family Coriobacteriaceae; genus Collinsella. The sequence continues at coordinate 16,703 of UQPP01000015.1, read as the reverse complement.
CGCCTGCCTCGTCGGGCGGAAGAGGGAGCGTGGGCTCGGAGGTCTTGCGACGCGCAGGCGGCAGGTCCGACGGCGCCGGCGCGGGCGCAAGACCTCGCGCCGCACGCCGCAGTTCGATGAGGGCGTTGTCGAATGCGACGGTTTTAGAGTCGCGAAGCAGCTCGGGGTCGAGCCCGTGGAACACGGCGTAATCTTGCAACCACACGCGTGCAAACCGGTCGATGCCGGGCTCGAAGGCACGATAGGCATCCCAAAAAGCCTTGATCTTTTTAAAACCATCAAGTGGGTCATCTACGCCAATGCCGCAGATCAGCTCATAGAGGTACAGGAAGGCAAAGGACGTAGACGTTTCCTCGACGGTTCCGCGGCGCACTTGGGCGCGCCAGGTAAAGTACCCGCGCAGCTGGCGATCGCTCATAGCGTTGTAGGTTGGGAAGTACGACTTAAAGGTGCCGTTATAGGGGCAATCGTCCTCAAAATCGGCCATCAGCAGGCCTTGGCGGTAGAAAAGCTCGGCTTCCGAAAGCCAGCGACCCGCGCCGCCTTTGGGGTCATCCTGCCAGCGCGATATCTCGCGCATCTTGCGGTACTGGTCGGGAAGGCAATTCTGCATCTGACGACCGGTTTTGAGAATCGGCTCGTCAGCATAGACTTCGTTTGAGAAGCGAGCAGACTGATGGGTCCGGGCCTCGGCCATAATGCGCTCGATGAGCATCTTGATGTCCTGGTCGGCCACCGTCTCTCCCCTCCTAACGCAGCTTCGGTGACCTCATATCATAGCACAGCATCAAACAGGTGTTCGAGATACCGCTACGTAGATAGATTTAGAACAGGAGGGCGTAGATGACGGCTATGACAACGGAGGGGAGCATATTGGCCGTGCGGAAGGTCTGAGGACGGATGAGGTTGACGCCGACGCAGAAGATGAGTATAGAGCCCACGAGCGATAGACTGTCGAGGGCGGCGGCGGTCATGATGGGGGAGAGCGCGCCGGCAAACAGCGTAATCGTTCCCTGGAATACGGCAACGGGCAGGGCGGAGAAGATGCAGCCGCGGCCGAGCGAAGCCGTCATGGTGCAGACGATGATGCAGTCCAACGCGCCCTTGAGGGCAAGCGTGGACCAGTCGCCGAGCAAGCCGTCTTGGATTGATCCCACGATAGCCATGGCACCGATGCAGACGGTCAGCGATGTCGAGACAAAGGCATTGGTGAACTCGTTGTCTCCCTCGCTGCCGGTTTTGCGCTTGAGCCATTCGCCCAGGTTTTCGATGCCGGCTTCCAGGTTAACGGCCTCGCCGATGAGCGAGCCGAGGGCAAACGAGACGATGAGCATGGTGGTGCCGGTGGTCTCCAGCGCTTTCCCGTCAATGACGAGCATCTTTTGCATGGTGCCGCCCAGTCCGATAAACAAAACGCACAGCCCCGACGCCTTCATGAGCGTGTCTTGGATGCGGGGTGTGATAAAGCGTCCACCTATAAGGCCCAGCAGTCCGCCCGCAATCAAAAGTGCGACGTTGATGACCGTTCCCAAACCCGGCATGAACCCTCCCATATTGATGCCAACCTGGCAATCGTAGCAGAACGGGCTGCAGGGTGCGTCATGCCTCATCCTATACGTTATATAAGTGGTATTAATGACGGCATTTGGTGCCCGAGCCTCAGCCTCCCATCACGACATAGGGGCTGTAATCGAAGCACAGCGTCATGAGTCGCTGCGGGGACTCAATGGCCGCGGCGATGATATCGGCATCTCGAGCTCGGTCAAATCCCACGAGCTCAATTTGATACGAGACGTCTTCCATTTTATGGAGTATCCGGTTATTCAGGAGATTCTCACCGTCGAATTCCTCGGTTTTGCCTCCGTCCGAGGTTACGGCATACAGGTGCAGTTTTGCGGTGGTCGCAGGGTCGGCGACCGTGAGGTTGTCGATTTGGTTGGCCGTGCCCTTTGCCCCAAGCAAGGTGAGCAAGGTGGGGGCTACGACCTCGCCCGATGGCAGAAAAACAACTTCGACGGTTTTAGGGAATGCGATAATGGCTGCTTTGCGGACGGGCTTATCGGCAGCGGTGACCTCAATGCTCGCGGCGTCGACGGTTTCCGTGCGGTCGAGCGCGACCATCATGCAACAATTGCCCTCGTCGATGTCTGCCGGCATGGGACACCCCAAGTTTTCGCCAGTTTGCGTGCCGCCCACTGCGGTGGCTGTTTCGCTTGGCTCGCTGAAAGTGGCTGAAGGACCGCTCGATGGCGGTGTTATGCCGCCTGGTGCGCCATTGTCCCCAGGCGCTATTTCACCGCTGCTCTCGCTGGAGTCGCTTGCGATGTCACCTGTCGAGGGGGCGAGTCCGACCGCTCCTACTCCGCTCCATTCCATCTCGAGGAGCGCCGGATCGACAAGGACGTGATGCACATCTTGCGTTTCGGTACTGATATCGACAGGACCGGGATCTGCCCCTCGCGTCAGGCTGAGCGATCCGGTCCGCTGTTTGCCCCGAATCTCCTGGCTTTCTGTGCCGCTCGCGTAGAACATTAGAGCGATCTCGCCATTTGCCGTGGCGTCGGTGCCCGCCTTAGTCATTTTCAGCGATGCGGTGAATGAGATAGCGGGCTGCGTGCCATCGGCGCTCGAGGGGACGCAGCCCAGGCATACACCCCCTCCGTTTTCGAAAAACGTGCTGTCGAAGGCGACTGTTGCCCCGTCCGCCGAGTCATCGGACAGGGTGATGTCGAGGCACAGCTCCACGTCGCAGGAATCGCCATCGGCATCAGTTGCAGCTGCGCGCCATGTGCAGATAACGCATCCCGTTAGGGGGCCGTCCGCTGTGCTCGAGTGCTCGGTATCCACGACTATCGAGCTGTTCGTGCAGCGACGGAGGCACCCCGAGGCCGAAATGCTTGCCTGCGCAAGCGAGAAGCGTTGGCGCGCGATGGTGCTCATCTGGTTTGTGGCGAGACAGTTGACGGCAGGTAAGGGGGCGTCCACGGCGGGTGTCGCTAGAGCGGCAACGGGCATGCCGGTGGCAAGCGCACTACAGAGCGCGGCAACGGGCAAAAGGTTCTTTGATGCCATGGGTTCTCCTTACCTATGCTGGACGGTCTCGATTCGTGTGGCTACCGGCTGCGTTTGATGTGCAGGCCAAGGCCGATGGCGCTAGCGCCTGCCGTGGCGATTCCTGCTGCCAGGAGCTGTCGCGTGTCGCTCGTTTGCGCGAGGGGTTCATGTTGGCCACTGCGTTCGAGTTCCGATAGATCGACAGTTACCTGCGTGGCAGCCTGCGCCTGCTCTTGTTGGGCAAAGGCGGCGATCGGGGCAAACGTTGCAACGCCGATGATGACGGCAAGGACAATTGCCTTAGGCCGTGTGCGCACCGGGCTCGACCGTCCACGTAATGGTTGCGACCTGGTCGCCCGTGCCGGTCACATGGAAGATGTCTCGCGTGACGCGGGCGACAGTGCCGCTCGTCTTAAGCTTAATCTTGTCCGTACCATCGGCGATGCCCTGGTAGCCCATGTCGAAGGATGCATTTTTGGAAAGGTCGAGGCCCGCTTCCTGCGTCGCGGCGTGGGCGTCTTGGAGTGCCTTGTCTGGGCCGACCTTAAAATCGATGGAGTTCTGGGCGGTCCCCGTCTTGGCGTCGGCGACGATGCTCCAGGACTTCTGGGCGGCAATCTTCATGTTGGTAACGTGGATGCCATAGGCCGAAAGATTGTCGATGGTGGTTGTATTCTCGGAAGGGCCCTGGAGCGTGCCGTCTGCCTTAGCGACGAACGGAATGACGGTCGGGGCTTTGAACTTGATGTTGTCGATTTCGGTCCTGATGGTCACGTTGGTGGTTCCAGTGCGTCCCTCCGCCAGGGCGGTGGTCGGCGCGGCGCCCATTGCGAGTGCGAGCGCCAGCCCTGCGCCCACGACGAGCACCCTGGCCCCATTCAAGTTCCTGGTGATGTCCATAATCGTTCCTTTCTATTCGTCACGGACCGTTTCCGTGAGGGTTAGACGAAAGCGGCACGGGTGCGCATTTTCATAACAGGTGGCAGGTCTAGTCTTCTGTCTGCGCAACTCGCACCTTGACGCGCGTGGGATTGCCATGGACGTCGTAGGTCTTGGCGTCGAGCGCTTGAATCTCGATATACGCCTCGCCTTCTTTGATGTCGCCTGCAGGGCAGGTCTCAACGGTCTTGCCGGTCGCGACCACGCCCGATTCATAGATGGTCTCGTCGTTTTGGATCACGCGGAAACGCTGGGGAAACTTGTTATCCTGGACGTTTTGCACGTTGATGCGCAGCTTGCCGCCTTTTTGTAGCTGGGCGACCGGTGCGACCGAGATCGTCATCATGTTGTCGCGGACGATGGCATCGAGCTCGTCCTGGATTTCCTGACGCGACTTACCCTCTGCCGCTGTGACCGAGGCACCCGTCTCGGCGACAGGCTTTGACTGCCAAGCGTAAAGGCCGACGGCGATAAGGGCGCAGGCGATGGCCAAACAGACGGCGCCGAGCCTTTTTCGATGTTTTGACCCTAGGGGGCTCGACTGCTTCCTTACGCTCATGCGGCATCCTTAGTGGTATAGACGCGCGCGAACGTGGACGGATCGGCGCTAAAGAGCATGTGGAGCATGAGGCGTCGCGAGTAGATGAGCTCGTCGAAGTTTGGGTCGAGTTTGATGTCGTGGATGTGGGCGATGTGGTGGGCGAGTGCCGAAAACGATTCGGGATCGCAAATCACGTCGGTGGTGACGTGATAGACAGCCGCATCGGGAAATGCCTCCTCATCGAAGGGCAGAAGATATGGGTCATCGTCAACTTCGATGGCGATGCCGTACTGGGGCCAGTAATATGCCATGGGAACCTCCCTGTTTTTGGGCCAAACCTTCTATTGGTTTTGGCTGTCGATGCCGACCGTATCAGCCACAACTTGACCAATTTCTGACCAAATGCTTGACGGGTTTACATCGCCGCAGGTGAGAGACGCTAAAAAATATCTCAAGTTTTTTCGAGCGCCAATTGTGTGCGTGGCTGCGATGGAAAGGAGCGCGTTAAATAGAGCGCCTGCCGAGAAAACGCCGCCGCTCGCCGAATTGCGCAAACGTAAAATTCGCCAATTATGGAGACGGTCTCAGTCACGTCGACGAAACGATGCGGTAACATCTCCCTGCAAACACTGTAGTTAACTAAAGGGGGAGTTCGCGTGTCTGCAGCCATCAAACCCTTCGGCGACGAGTTCGAAGAATATGGTCGCGATGAATCTCGCACATCGGGCGAGGCGTCGAGCATCTCGTTTCCGACAACGGAGGACGAAGTCCGCGCCATTCTGCGAAAGCTCCATGCCGAGCATGTTCCGATAACGGTCCAGGGTGCTCGGACCGGTCTGGCTGCCGGTGCCGTGCCTCACGGCGGGCATATCCTCAACACTTCTCGTATGAATCGCTACCTGGGTCTCCGCCGCGACGAGCGAGGCCGTTTTCTGCTGCGCGTGGAGCCGGGCGTCGTGCTTTCGGAGTTGCGCAAGCAACTGGGTAAGAAGGCATTGCCGACCTCTGACTGGGATCAGGTATCGCTTGAGGCCTATGAGGAGTTCCAGGCAGCTCCTGAGCAGTTCTTTCCCACCGATCCCACCGAGGCATCTGCCTGCCTGGGCGGCATGGCGGCGTGCAATGCCTCCGGTGCCCGCAGTTACGCCTACGGCCCCATGCGCCCGCACGTTACGGGGCTTCACGTGGCACTGGCGGACGGCGACCTGCTTGAGCTTCATCGAGGTCAGGCGCACGCTGACGCACGCCACTTGTCGCTCGTGACAGCGGAAGGCCGCGCGCTCGAGCTGGATCTTCCTGGCTATACCATGCCCAAGACCAAAAACGCGTCGGGTTATTTCGTTTCGGACGATATGGACGCCATCGATCTTTTCATCGGTGCGTGCGGCACACTCGGCGTCATTACCGAGCTCGAGATCGCCCTGCAGGCGGCACCTTCGGTCGTATGGGGCGTGAGCTGCTTTTTCGACAGCGAGGACAAGGCGGTTTCCTTTACCGATTCCGTGCGCCCCGTGCTGTCCCATGCCGCTGCTATTGAGTATTTCGATGCCGGCGCCTTGGATATCCTTCGCCGCCAGCGCGAGCAGTCGACCGCGTTTGTCTCGCTGCCGGCACTCGACGATGAGGCAAAGGTCTGTGTTTACGTGGAACTCGACTGCGACGACGAGGCGCAAGCGACCGAGGAGCTGTACCACCTGGGATGGGTTTTGGAGCTTGCGGGCGGCCGCGACGACGCGACCTGGGTTGCACGCACCGAGGTCGATCGCGAATGCCAGCGGTTCTTCCGCCACGCCGTTCCCGAGAGCGTCAACATGCTCATCGACGAGCGTCGCCGCACCGACCCCACCATTACCAAGCTGGGGTCGGATATGTCGGTGCCCAATGCGCGCCTGGCCGATGTCGTTGCCCTCTATCGCCGCACGCTGGCCGAAAGCGGGCTTGAGTCTGCCGCCTGGGGACATATCGGCAACAACCATCTGCATGTGAATATCCTGCCGCGCGATGCGCGGGACTACCGTCGCGGCGGTGAGCTGTTTGCCCAGTGGGCTGCGGAGGTAACGGCTATGGGCGGCGCCGTCTCTGCCGAGCACGGCGTCGGCAAGATCAAAGCGGGCTTTTTGGAGACGATGTACGGCCACGAGGCCATGGTCGAATCGGCTCGACTCAAGCTGCAGCTCGATCCTGCCGGGCAGCTGGGTCGTGGCAACCTGTTTTCGGAGAAGCTCTTGGATGAACTCGTCCAGAAAGGGGGCGCGTGAAGATGAGTGATTTCCATATGGTGGTGTGCGTCAAGGCGGTGCCGGGAAGCACCGAGGTCAAGATGGACCCCAAAACCAATACCATCGTGCGCGATGGCAAGCAGGCGGTCATTAATCCCTTCGATGCAAGTGCCCTCGAATGTGCGTTGGCGCTCAAGGACGACTTTATCGGCTTTGGCATGGATGTGCACGTGACGGTGGTATCGATGGGTATCCCTGCAACCGAATTGCTACTGCGCGACTGCATCGCCCGCGGCGCCGACGATGCATTGCTGCTCACCGACCGTGCTTTTGCGGGCGCGGACACGTTGGCGACCACCTATGCTCTCAAATGCGGCATCGAGGCGCTCGACGAGGACTTCGACCTGCTCATCTGCGGCAAGATGGCGGTGGATGGCGATACTGCCCAGATTGGCCCCGAACTGGCCGGCGCCTTCGAGATTCCCTGCGTGACCGATGTGAGCTGCGTACAGAGCGCGGGCTTTACGACGTGCGGCTCGCTGGCGCTTGTCCACGGCTGTGACGCCGGCGAGGAGACGGTCTATCTGGAGATGCCGTGCGCGATGACGACCGCCAAGGAGATCGGCCAGCTGCGCATGCCGAGCATCGCCGGCATTCGCGCGGCCGAAGATGCGGATGTGCGGGTGGTCAGTGCTGCCGATGTGCATGCCGACCCTTTGCGCTGCGGCCTTACCGGATCGCCGACGCAGGTCGTGCGCTCGTTTGTGCTCGACCGTGACCAAACGTGCGAGGTCATCGAGGGCACGCCGGTCGAACAGGCGGCAAAGCTTGCCAAGATTATCGAGGGGATGGCTTAGATGAGCGGACTGATAATCGATAGCGAGGCATGCGTTGGCTGTGGCCGCTGCGTTCGCGCCTGTGCCTCGGGTGGCATTGTGGTGGAGGGCGAGCGCCCCAACCGCTGCGCCCATGTGACCGACGGCTGCATCTTGTGCGGCGGGTGCGTCGACGCCTGTCCCGTCAACGCCATTTCGATCGAGCGCGACGAGGCCGCCGGCGCGGTTGACCTCGATGCGTATCGAGACATTTGGGTATTCGTTCAGACCGACGAGCACGATGACGTGGCCCCGGTGGCCTACGAGCTCATGGGCAAGGGCCGCGAGCTTGCCGATGCACGCGGCTGTCGCCTGGTGGCGCTGGTCGGCATGGGCCCCGAGGGCTCGCTTGAGGACCTGGAGCATCTGGTTTGCGCCGGTGCGGACGAAGTTCTGGTCTGTCGTGACGAGCGCCTGCGTCAGAACGACGCGGAGGTCTATGCTCGCCTCATCTGCGATTTGGTAACCGAGCGCAAGCCCGAAGCCATTCTGTACGGTGCGACCGCTTTTGGCCGCGAGCTGGCGCCTGGCGTTGCCGTGCGCCTGCGGACGGGCCTTACGGCCGACTGCACCGTGCTTTCGATGGATACGGAGACGGGCCTGCTGCAACAGACGCGTCCGGCGTTTGGCGGCAACTTGATGGCCACCATTATCTGCCCCAACCACCGTCCCCAGATGGCAACGGTGCGCCCCGGCATCTTTAAGGCGCCCGACTTTGACTATAGCCGCTCCGGAACGATTACCCAGGTATTACTTGCGGAAGACGCCAAGGCTCGTGTCGAGATTTCGATTCCCGCCGAGGAATGGGGCCAGCAGGCTTCGATTGCCGATGCCGAGCGTCTAGTTGTTGTGGGTCGCGGTATTGGCTCCAAGAAAAACCTACCCTTGATGCGAAAGCTCGCCGAAGTCCTGGGTGCCGAGCTCGGCTGCACGCGACCCGTCGTGGAGGCGGGCTGGCTGGAGTATTGCCACCAGATTGGCCAGACGGGCGTGTCGGTTTCGCCTAAGCTCCTTATGAGCATCGGCGTTTCGGGTGCCATCCAGCATCTTGCCGGCATCGGCGGTGCGGAGTGCATCATCGCCGTCAACGAGGACCCAGATGCCCCCATCTTCGGCGTCGCCCAGTACAAGGTCGTCGGCGACGCCGTCGAGGTCGTTGAGGAGCTGCTGGCCCAGCTTGAGTGCTAGGCACTTGCCAGCCAGCTGCGCAGCTCGTCCTTTAGGCGCTCCCAGGTCGCTTGCGTGGCGGAATCGGTGAAGGGGCGCGGGATACCAAAGGGCGCGTCGAGCAGGCGGTAGATATCGCCCTGCTCGCGCGCCAGCGCGCGGCTTGCCGGATAGACAAGCTCAAACATAAAGCAGATAAGCCCCACCAAGTAGTCCGCGGGCTCATTGCGCTCATCGCGCGTGACGCAGCGGTGCTCGTCAAAGGCGGCCAGCGTCGGTGCCGAGAAGTGGCTGGCAAGAAACGCGTCCTCATTCACTTTGAGGATGGTGTCGACGGTACTGTCGGCGATGGTGCGCATGATGTCGATCTTGTCGCCATCGCGCACGATATCGCAGAAGCGCCGCGTGCGCTCGCCGAGCTGCGCGGGCAGACGGAAATTGCTGTGATAGGCAATGCTCGCTCGAATGAGTTCGTCTTCTACCGGATCGTCGATAAAGTCGCGGATACTTGTTGCCGCGGGCGCATCTGCAGGTGTTTTGCCAAAGAGGACCTCGACGCCCAACGCCGCATGGCTCACGCTTTCGGCATCCTTAAACGTATCCCAGCGTCGCAGCTGCTCAAAGCGGCCCATATCGTGCAACAGCCCACAAAGCCACGCCAGATCAATGTCCTGCGGTGACCAGCCCTGTTCGCGTGCCACGGCATCGCATGCCTCGGCAACGTGGTACGTATGCTCGATTTTGAGCGCGATACGCGGATCGGCGGCATCGTAGGCATCGGTGTAGGTCTTGAAGGCCGCGGCAGCCCGCGTTCGATCGATAGCTGTCATAATGACTTCCTAAAAAGTTGTGTCTTTCTGTGTCTTTCGATCCGGTGGCAATTGTAGGTGAACTCGGTTGCCATCGGGCGATGGTTCTGCCGCGTCGTTGCATGCGGCTCGGAAATCTTGTCGGGACGAGGAACGCTATGGTGCTCAAAATCGTTAAAACCGTCTGGCCGGTGATGCTTACCTATGTTGCGATAGCCGCGCCGTGCGGAATGATTATGGCGCAGACGGGAATGGAACCCTGGATGGTTTTTGCTCTGAGCAGCACGTTCGTGACGGGCAGCGGGCAGTTTATGATCTGCAATCTGTGGCTGGCGGGTGTGCCTGCGGCGTCGATCGTCGCGAGCGTCGCCGCAATCTCCTCGCGCTTTGCGCTTTACTCGGCATCGATCGCACCGCATCTGAGGGGTGCCTCGAAGCGTCAGACGCTGGCTGTTGCCGCGACGCTTACCGAGGAGGCATATGGCATCTCGCTTGCCAAGTTGGTTAAAGGGGAGGATTGGGGTCCGCTCGAGTCCTTTGTGCTCAACGTGATCCTCATCGCAACATGGGGCGTTTCGTGTACGACGGGCGCCATCGTCGGCGCCGTTGTCGATGTTCCCACCGCTATTGCGGGTTTTGTCTGCACATCGCTCTTTATCTGCCTACTCTTTTCGCAGCGACTGTCGCGCGGCAATGTCGTAGCTGCCGGTTTGGCTGCGGTGTCCGTCGCCATATGCAAGTTCTTGGGGTGGACGAATATCGCCGTGCCGGCAAGTGTGCTCGTCGGCGTTGTCACGGCACTCGCGTGCGATGTCCTCGCCGAGGGAAGGGGCGCTCGCGATGCCCGTTAATGAGTTTTTGGTCCTATGGCTGTCGTCATGGGCGGCCATCGCGTTTTTCCGCATTGCCCCGGCGTTTGCCTTGCGCGGGAGAACGCTGTCGCCCCGCGTTACCGAGGCCTTGGGTTATATTCCGCCTGCCGCCTTTGCGGCGCTGGTCGCCAACGATTTGATAAGCCCTGGCGCTTTCGACGCCGGCTTGTGGCAGGGCTTGATTCCCTGGATTGCGGCCGCCGGCGTCGTGGCGGTGGCAATCAAGACAAAGTCGATGTTGTGGTGCTGCGTCTCGGGCATCGTGTTCTATATCGTTTTGAGCTTCATATAAGAGCGGGGCACGTTTAGCGTCCCGGCACAACGAATCGAATTTCTCACCGAGCCGGTCTGCTTCTTCTGGTACCATGGTCAAACTTTACTGTAGCAAAGTGTGACGTAGGCTTTTGTTCTGCGTCAGCGGAAATGGGAGTTTCATGGCACAGGAAGCGACCGCCAACGAGCAAAAGAAATTCAAAGTCCCGCGTATCCCGGGTGACATCATGATCTACCCGATGATCGTTGGCCTTTTGCTCAATACCTTCTGCCCGCAGGTCTTCGAGATCGGCGGCTTCTTTACCGCCGCCTGCCGCGGTGGTTCCAACACCATCGTTGCCGCGATCCTGCTGTTTGTGGGTGCTGGCATCAGCTTTAAGTCCACGCCGGGCGCCATCAAGACCGGCATCGTTGTGCTGATTCCTAAGCTTGTGGTGGCAGCCGCGCTGGGTCTTGGTGTTGCGTATTTCTTTAACGACAACCTTTTGGGCCTGAGCTCGGTTTCCATCATCGGCGGCATTACGTTTTGCAACATGGCGCTCTACACGGGCATCATGGGCGAGTTCGGCGACGAGTCCGAGCAGGGCGCCGTGGGTATCCTGTTCTTTACGGCCGGCCCCGCCGTCACCATGATCATCCTGGGCGTTTCGGGTCTTGCTAACATCCCGCTGGGTACCATCGTCGGCTCCATCCTGCCGCTTGTCATCGGTATGGTTCTGGGCAACCTCTTCCCGTTCATCAAGAACCTGCTGGTTCCCGGCACCAACCCTGCGATTGCCGTTATCGGATTTCAGCTCGGTGCGTCCATGAGTCTTTCGAGCTTTATCACCGGCGGTATTTCCGGCATCCTGCTGGGCCTTATCACGCTGTTTGTCGTCGGTCCTATCACCTTTGCGTTCGAGCGCCTGTGCGGCGGCAATGGCAAGGCCGCTGTGGCTTGCTCCACCATCGCCGGCACGGCTATGACCACACCGGTTGCCCTCGCCGAGGTCGCACCGCGCTACGCCGAGCTTGCGCCTACTGCGTACGCTCAGATCGCCACCGCCGTTATCATCACGGCGATCATGGCTCCGATTCTGACCGGCTGGGTCGACAAGAAGTTCTGCCAAGGCAAGGAGGATCTGTCGCCAGCCGGTGTCGAGGCCATCGAGGAGGCCGTCGCGACCGACATCGATGGCGAGTAGCAATCGATACCCATCAATGATGCCGGCGTGCAACTCGCGCCGTTTGAGCGCCCGAACGAAAGCTGTCTTGCGGTGACGTTCAGGCGCTCTGCTATGATTCCCCTTACCCCTGCGGAGTAGGGGGTGTTTATTGTCCAGACACGAATCGGGCGATTCTGACCACTTGGATATTGAAGGGATGGCGTCTAGTGGTTAAGGCACTCAAAATTGAGATATTCCTGCTATGCATGATTGTTCTTATCGGGCTTGCCGCGCGAAGTCGTCGCTCCTTGTTCTCGAGCACCCAGCAGCTCTTGTTTAGCATGCTCGGCTATACCTCTGCTGCCTACATTTTCTTCGATATGATCTGGACGCTCTCGGACGGCGTGAGCACTCCTGTAGGCATCACGGCCAACTGGATTTCCAACGCGGTCTCGTTTTCGCTGTTCGCCATCGCGTGCCTCATTTGGTTTTTCTATTCCGAGACAGTGCAGGGCTCACGCCTTTTGACCGCGCGCTATAGGGTGGCGCTCGTGACGTTGCCAACCGTATTGGTGGTCGTGCTGGCATTTACCAGCTACTGGACGCACACTATGTTCTATATCGATGCACAGGGCGTATATCGTCGCGGAGCGCTTTATATGATTCAGCCTATCGTTAGCTACTGCTACATCATATATACGTCTTTGCATGCCTTTATTCAGACTCGAAAAGTCGAAAGCCTGCAAAAGAAGGTCATTTATCGCACCCTCGCCTTTTTTGCGGTTCCCGCTCTGGTGGGCGGTACCTTCCAGGTTTTGTTTTCGGTACCGGGCCTTTGTGTCGGTATAACGCTGAGCATCCTGCTGCTCTACATCATCTACCAGGAGCAGCTGATCTCGACCGACCCGTTGACTGGCCTCAACAATCGCAACCGTTTTGAGACCTATATGCTGTCGCTCTTTTCAAATGTGGATCAGGCCGAAGATGTATATCTGCTTATGATGGACGCTGACGGCTTTAAGCAGATTAACGACCGGTATGGACATGTTGAGGGCGATCATGCCCTCCAGGTCATATCTGCTACGCTCAAAGAGGTCTGCTCGGCGTCTGGTGGCTTTATCGCACGTTATGGCGGCGATGAGTTTGTGGTGCTTCAAAAGGCGACGGCGGAGCAGGACATCATGTGTCTGTGCGCGGCAATCAGCGACGAGCTCGCGCGCGCCGAGGTCCCGTATCTGTTGCGGATGTCCATCGGCTACGCACGGGTTGGTGATGGCGTCGATACCTGGCAAGACTTGCTTCGCGCTGCCGACGCGGAGCTCTACCGCGTAAAGCGCGAGAAGAAGAAAGCCGGCGTCCAGATACGCTAGAAAAAAAGGGCGAACGCTGGCGTGCGTTGCGGCCCTCAGCTCACCGATGTACTCCATTAAGCTAAAGCATGCGAATCTCCTCTACTAAATAAGGGCGGTTCGCTAGGCTTTTTTGGGTTTGTTGACGATGATGATGCCGCCGCAGACCAACAGCAGGGCAACAAGTACGGTAACGGGGCTCGTGCCAGCGCCCTCGCCGAGCAGCAGTGCGCTCAACAGCACGCCAAAGACCGGGTTCATAAAGCCAAAGACCGAAACGCGGCTGACGGGGTTGACGGCGAGCAGGCGGGACCACAGCGAGTACGCGACGGCGGAAATGAGCGCCATATAAATGATGAGCGCGATGGCGGGGGCGATTTCGGTGGGGAAAAACGTGCCGCCCATCAAAAACCCGATTGCGGTAAGGACCACGCCACCGACTAAAAACTGCCAGCCGGCGAGCAAGACGCCGTCATGCTCGCGCGAGAAGATGCCAATGAGGCAGGTCGACAGGGCGCCCGCAACAGTGGAAGCCAAGATAAATCCCTCGCCGTCGAGCGTAAAGCCAAAGGTGCCATCCGCGCCCGAAAGGTTGACGAGCGCGACGCCTGCAAAGCCCAGCACACAGCCAAGCACCTTGGGCGTATTGAGCCTCTCGGTGTGAAATGCCAAGGCGGCAAAGAGAATTGCGAGGAAGTTGGCGCTGGCCTCGATGATGGAACTCGACATGGCGCTGGCGCGCGAGAGTCCTAGGTAGAAAAAGAAGTACTGCCCGATAGTCTGGAAGAGTGACAAGACAAAGATGGGCTTGATGTCACGAGCCTGCGGAATGAGGGGACGGCGTTGGGCCGCACTCATCCCAACGATAACCAGGGCGCCGGCAAGCGTGAAGCGCAAGCCCGCAAAGAGCAGCTGTGAGGCGCTATCGTGCGCGGGGATGCCAAAGAGCCCGTAACCGATCTTGATGCAGGGGAAAGCCGACCCCCAGAGCGCACAGCAGACGAGGCAGCCCAGGATGAGTCCGGGTAGGGTGGCGAGATACGGCTTGCGGCTTTCCATGATGTCCTTCCTGTATGCGCGAAGCAAAAAAGAACCCGCCACCGGGTGTGCCGGTGGCGGGTGTTGTTACCCGAGGGGATTGTACCCGATGGGACGCATTAAGCGAAGTAGGCCACGCCGCTCTCAAAGATCGGCATGAACTTATCGCCGGGGACATGCTCGGGCACGTTGCGGTACAGGTTGTCGCCACGACGCTCGGCATGGCCCATCTTGCCCAGGACGCGGCCGTCGGGGCTCGTGATGCCCTCGATGGCGAGTGCGGAGCCGTTGGGGTTGACGGAAAGATCCATGCTGGGCTTGCCGTCCTCGCCCACGTACTGCGTGGCGACCTGGCCGTTGGCGATGAGCTGGGCGAGCACCTCGTCGTTGGCGACAAAGCGGCCCTCGCCGTGGCTGATGGCGACGGTGTAGGGGTCGTCCAGGCTGCACTGCGATAGCCACGGGGACAGGTTGGACGAGATACGGGTGCGCACCAGACGGCTCTGATGGCGACCGATGGTGTTGAACGTAAGCGTGGGCGCATCGGGCGTGGCGTCGACGATGTCGCCGTAGGGCACCAGACCGAGCTTGATCAGGGCCTGGAAGCCGTTGCAGATGCCCAGCATCAGGCCGTCGCGGGCCTTGAGCAGGTCGCGGACTGCCTCGGTGACCTCGGGAGCGCGGAAGAACGCCGTGATGAACTTGGCGGAACCATCGGGCTCGTCGCCGCCCGAGAAGCCGCCGGGGATCATGACGATCTGGCTTGCACGGATGCGGCGGGCAAGCTCGTGGGTGCTTTCGGCGACGGCCTCGGGCGTGAGGTTGTTGATCACGAAGGTGTCGGCCTCGGCGCCGGCGGCGCGGAAAGCGCGGGCGCTATCGTACTCGCAGTTGTTGCCGGGGAACACGGGGATTACCACGCGCGGGCGGGCGATCTTGGCGCCGCTGTACACGTGGATATCCTTGGCACGGAAGTCGATGGTCTCGACCTTGGCAGTCTCGCCGGCGCTGCGGTAGGCAAAGACGCCCTCGATGCCGCTCTCCCAGGCCTCCTGGAGCTCGGAGAGCTCGATGACCTCGGAGCCGGTATCGATGACATAGCCCTCGACGGTGGTGCCCAGGGGCTCGACGACAACGCCGTCGGCGACCTCGGGCAGCTCGGCATCTTCGGCGAGCTCGACGATAAAGCTGCCATAGAGCGGGGTGAAGAGGCTCTCCACGTCCACGTCCTCGGCAAGCTCGATACCGATCTGGTTACCGACGCACATCTTAAAGAGGCTCTCGGCGCCGCAGCCGTAGCCGGGCGTGGAGACGGCCAGGGCGTCGCCGGTAGCAGTGAGCGCCTCGACGGCGTCAAACGCGGCGAGCAGCTGCTGGGCGTCGGGGCGGTAGTCCTGGCCATAGGTGGCGGGGGCGATGCGGACGACGCGGTGCGTCAGGCCCTTGAATTCGGGGGAGACGGCGCGCGCCGCGCGGCCCACGGCCACGGCGAAGCTGATGAGGGTCGGCGGAACGTTGAGCTCGCCGGCCTCGTCCTCAAACGAACCGCTCATGGAGTCCTTGCCGCCGATGGCGCCGGCACCCAGGTCGACCTGGGCCATAAGGGCGCCTAGGACGGCTGCCATGGGCTTGCCCCAACGCTCGGCCTCGGTGCGCAGGCGCTCAAAGTATTCCTGGAAGGAGAGATAGGCGCGCTTGTGCTCAAAGCCGGCGGCAACGAGCTTGGCGATGGACTCGACCACGGACAGGTAGGCGCCCGCAAACTGGTCGGCCTCCATCAGATAGGGGTTAAAGCCCCATGCCATAGCGCTCGCCGTGGTGGTCTCACCGTCCACGGGGAACTTGGCGACCATGGCAGAGCTCGGGGTGAGCTGCGTCTTGCCGCCAAAGGGCATGAGCACGGTCGCGGCGCCGATGGTGGAGTCGAAGCGCTCGGAAAGGCCCTTGTTGGAGGCGACGTTAAGGTCGGTGACGAGCGAGGTCATGCGCTCGGCAAGCGTGGTGCCGGCCCAGCTGGGCTGCCACACGCTGCGGGCGCAGACGTGGGCGACCTGGTGCTTGGGCGCACCGTTGGAATTGAGGAACTCGCGGGACAGATCGACGATGGCGACGCCGTTCCAGGCCATGCGCATGCGCGGCTCGGCAGTAACCTCGGCGATGACGGTTGCCTCCAGGTTCTCCTCGGCGGCGTAGCGCATGAACTCCTCGACGTCACCGTCGGCGACGGCGCAGGCCATGCGCTCCTGGGACTCGGAAATGGCGAGCTCGGTGCCGTCCAAGCCGTCGTACTTCTTGGTCACGGTATCAAGGTCGACATACAGGCCGTCGGCAAGCTCGCCCACGGCGACCGAGACGCCGCCGGCGCCAAAGTCGTTGCAGCGCTTGATCAGACGGCAGGCATCGCCGCGGCGGAACAGACGCT
>UQPP01000014.1 GCA_900543025.1 uncultured Collinsella sp. | reverse complement strand
TTGCTGCACGCTGTTTATGCCGCGTCGTCCCGAGACGCATGCCAAGCTCGATGCCGTGCATGAGGCCTGGGAGCTGTTCGATCACGAGGAGATGATTGAGCGTTTGCTCAAACAGACCGAGTATATCGACTTCGAGAGCAACACGTATAAGGCCCCTAAGACCTTAAAACGCAAGCATTCCGAGCTCGCTCCACGTGAGATTTACCAAGATCACGAATAATGTTGTGTATAGACCGGCGGTGCATTTGCATCGTCGGTCTTTTTCTATCTGGGCATTAGGCGATAAACGGTTCATTTGTCGACGTGTGCCTGAATAAATGGACACTTTTCCGCAAGGTTTTGGTCAGCTTTTGGTTTGACCGCGAAAACCGGTGTGGGCGTGCGGAGGCTGCGGCACTCGTTTCCTGACACGATGGTGTTGGGAGGTGTTTGCTATGGCGCAGCGCGAGCAACACGAACGGGTTAAACGGATGGACCGCTGGGCAGAAAAGCTGCTCGGCCATAAGGCGGTGGTCGTGGCGATTCTGGTTGTCATTGCCGTCGCGAGCGGCTTGGCGATGGCAAGTTTTAATAGCCGCTCCAGCGGCGTGTCGTTTGAGCGTAGTGATGAGGCGAGCGCCTCGGATGTGCGCGGGGCCGGGGATGCCTCTCCTGACGATGCCGATGAGCCGGCTGCCAAGAGCTCTTCTGCTGCCGAGGTGTACGTCGATGTTGATGGCGCCGTTGTGAAGCCTGGCGTGTACCGGCTTAAAGATGGAGCACGGGTGTCCCAAGCGATCGATGCCGCCGGAGGGCTTACGGCCGAGGCGGATGTGACAGGGCTCAATCGTGCGTCCAAGATCACAGATGGTCAAAAGATCCATGTGCCGACGGTAGGGGAGCAACAAGCGGCTGCGGCGGTCGACGGGGGCGAAAGCGGCGCTGCCGCGACTCCTGGTGCGGGATCTTCGTCGGGGCTCGTGAACATCAATACAGCAAGTGCGGCGGAGCGCAGACGCTTTCGGGCATCGGGCCTTCTATGGCCCAATCGATTATCGACGAGCGGACGCAAAACGGGGCCTTTGCCTCGGTCGATGACCTTATGCGTGTATCGGGGATCGGTGAGAAGAAACTCGCCAAAATCAAAGATTGCATCTGCGTATGAGCGCGTCCGAGCGCGAACATGTGATGCCACCGCGCCCATTGATGCCGTGGACCATGGCCCTTTGTGCCGGCTTGTGTGCGAGCTGTGGCCTGGTACTTAACGTGGCAGCCGATGTGCTGCTGGGAGAGCGGAAAGCGCCCGTCACATTGCTTATGGCCATTCCCGTTGTGGCTGCGGCGTGCATCGTATTAGCTCGGTCCTGTATGCGTCTTGTGCGGTGGAGGCGATGGTTGTATGCCGCGGCTCTCGGCCTTGTGGCGGGAGCGGCCGTGTCCGCGGGCTGGGCGATAGGGGCGCTGCGTGTATCGAGGGCACTGGATAATCGGGCTGTGAGCAGTCTCGAATTTGTTGTGCGGGGCGATCCGTCCATCAATGACGGTGTGTTCTCTTATACCTGCGATGCGTATGCGGGCGAAAAGCGTTTGGGTCAGGTACGGCTGTCGTGTGATCGTGAGCTCGGTGCCGGTTCGCATGTACGTGCTATCGGTCGAATTTCGCGGTTTGAGAATGATGCGTATGGGCGCTCACGCGTGCTTCGGGGCGAGCTTCGAAAGGTTAAAGTCGTCCGGTTGGTATCGGTTGACGAGGGCTCTCTGGGGCCGTTGCTTCGGCTTCGAAACGAGCTCCTTGCCGTTCTCGCGCCCGCGACCGATCCGGCGCGCTCGCTCATTGCCGGCGTTGTCTGCGGGCGCTCGTCCGAGCTGCGCGCCCAGCCGGCGGGCGACAGGTTTTCGGTAACGGGCACCGCACATCTCGTCGCCGTCTCGGGCAGCCATCTTGCCATCGTCGGTTTTGTGATTGAGAGCGCCCTGCAAAAGACGCGTCTCTCTCGTGGGCTTCAGCGGGGGCTGTTGGTGCTGGCCCTCGCTGCCTATGCCGTTTTTACGGGCGCTTCGCCCTCGGCCGTGCGCGCGTGCTCTATGGTGGCGGCGTCGCTTGTCGCCAACGGCGCCGGGCGTCGTCAGCATGGCCTCTCGGCTCTATTTTTGACCATGGCAATCTTTGTGTTGCTCCGGCCGACAGTGCTGTTCGAAATGGGTTTTCAGCTTTCGTGCGCCAGTGTTTTTGCCATCCTTTGCTTTTGCCCCTACGCCACCTACGCCTTGGGCGAGCTGGGCATGCCATCGGGTGTCGCCAGCGTTTTGTCTGTCACGTTGTGCTCACAACTCGCGACACTTCCCGTAACCATTCCCGCATTTGGGACATTTTCGCTCATTGCCCCGCTTGCAAATGCCGTGATCGGTCCGGTGATAAGCGTGCTGCTCGCATCGTCGGTTGTGCTGGCACCCTGCTCGCTTGCTCCGCTTTTGCGTCACGGGGCGCTCGTGGTACCCATGATTGTCGCTCGCTGCGCCCTGTTCTTTGAGCAGCTCTTTGCTGCCGTTCCGGGTGCATCCGTAAGCGTGTCGCCTGATACGCCCTTGGTATACGTGGTGCCGTTCGCGCTGGCAGTCCTCTTGGTCTGGTGGCCACGTCCTCGCGCACGGAGCATGGCAGTGGGGCTGGTGTGCCTGATGCTTGCAGCGGGTGTTCCGTATGTCTATTGGGATCGATGTGCGCCGCCTTCGGTAACGGTCCTCGATGTTGGCCAGGCCGATGCGATTCTGGTTCGTCAGGGTGCCGCCGTGGCGCTCGTCGACTGCGGGCTCGATGAGCGCGTGGTGTCGGCGTTGGTTCGCAATAACGTCCATCATATCGACGTCGTCTTCGTGACGCATTGGGATGAAGACCATTGGGGCGGCCTTCCCGACGTGCTCGATCAGTTTTCGGTTGGAACCATTGCGGTTGCAGCCGATGCGCTGGACGGTGCGCCTGCTGAGGTCCTGAATCGCCCCGGCGTAATGTATCGGCAGGTGGCTCGCGGAGACACGGTCGATATCGGCGCATTTCGGGCTCGTGTGATGTGGCCGTTTGACACGGTAGATGGCGAGGGCAATGAGGACTCGCTTGTCTTGCTGCTCTCCTATGCTCGGGAAGGCAAGAGCCTGCGTATGCTCCTCACTGGTGATGCCGAACTCGATCAGGAGCGTGAGTTTGTACAGGAGGTGGGGGATATCGATGTGCTCAAGCTGGGGCATCACGGCTCAAAAGTTTCCGTCGACACAGACCTGCTGGGCACGCTTAACCCCGAGCTCTCTATCGCGAGCGCGGGCGAGGGCAACCGCTACGGCCATCCATCCGATGCCTGCATTGATGCCGTTCGCGATGCGGGCTGCGCGTTCGCATGCACCATCGAACACGGCGACATTACCGTCACGCCGACCGCGAAGGGCTTTGCGATGCGATGTCAGCGGCCGTGATGACATCGTTGGCGCGCGGTGGACCCCTGGGCTAAAATGGCACGGTACGAATTCGAGTGTGTGCGAGAGGGGAGCGCAATGTCCGAAACCGGTCTGCTGCCGGCATATCTGATCGTCGGTACCGACGGAGTCAAACGCGACCACGCCGTCTCGCGTATGAAGGCGCGTCTGGAAAAGACGGGCATGGTCGAGTTCAACCTCGACGAGCGCGATATGACCAAAGACCCCGATATCGAGTCGATTATCGGATCGCTCAACACCTTTCCCATGGGCAGCGAGTTTCGCCTGGTAATCCTTGACGGCTGCTCAAAACTTGCCAAAGCGATCTCTGAGCCGCTTGTCGAGTATCTGGCGAGTCCCAGCCCCACGACGGTTTGCCTCATAATCGCCGATTCGCTTGCCAAGAACACACGCCTGTACAAGGCAATCGCCAAGATTGACAAGAAGGCCGTGATCGACTGTTCGGGTACCAAGCGCTGGGAGCTCCCGCGCCGCGTGCAGCAGATGGCGACGCAGCACGGAAAGTCCATTTCGACGGCGGCTGCCGAGGAGCTCGTTTCCCGCTCGGGCGAGAACACCCGCATGCTCGATAACGACTTGGCAAAGCTCGCCCAGATGGTCGAGGCACCCCAGATTGAACTTGCCGACGTGGAGCGTTGGATCGTGCGTACGGCCGAAGTCCAGCCCTGGGACTTCCTCAACGCCGTCTCGGCTCGCGATGTGCGGCGTTCGCTCGAGCTCTTTAAGCTTCTGCCCTCCAAGAGCTACGTGTGGACCTACACGCTGCTATGTGGTCGCATCCGTGAGCTGATCGTCGCCAAGGCGCTCGACTCTCGCGGGCAGGGGCGTGAGCTCGCCGCGACGCTCAAGCTTCAGTCCTGGCAGGTCAAAAATCATCTGACCTGGGCACGCCGCTTTTCGATGGCGGAGCTTGTCGCTGCGCTTGAGGGCGCGGTCGATGTGGAGCTCGCACTGAAGGGTTCGGCCGATTCCCAGACCGCGCTTTTGCTCTGGATTACGAACATCTTGAGAAAATCGTGATGATACCTGCCTATTTGACAAATTCGTTCTATCCCTTTGAGGGGGAGCGTGCTATAGTAGGCGCTTGCATGACCTCACCGTGTCTCAGAGGTGTCATACATTTTTTGCAAGGAACTCGAAAGGAACTCCAGAAGTGGCAAACATCAAGTCTCAGAAGAAGCGTATCCGCACCAATGAGGCAGCTCGCATGCGTAACAAGGCTGTCAAGTCCGAGCTCAAGACGCTGACCAAGCACGTCCAGTCCGCCGTCGCCGAGGGCGACGCCGAGAAGGCCCAGGCTGCCCTCAAGACCGTCACCAAGCGTCTCGACATGGCTGCTGCCAAGCATGTTATCCACAAGAACCAGGCTTCCAACCGCAAGTCCGGTCTTGCCAAGCTCGTGAACAGCATCAACGCCTAAGTTGTAAATTTCACACCACACAGATTACGCGCATAAATGGAGCCTGTTTTATGGAACAGGCTCCATTTTTTGTATCGCTCGGGTAAGATAGTCCGCATGAATACTTCAATTGACATTTCCCACATCCGCAACTTTTCGATCGTTGCGCACATCGACCATGGCAAGTCCACGATCAGTGATCGCATCCTCGAGCTCACCCATACCGTCGACGAGCGCGACATGGAGTCTCAGCTGCTCGACACCATGGATATCGAGCGCGAGCGCGGCATCACAATCAAGTCCAATGCCGTTCGCGTTTCCTATGACGCCGACGATGGCGAGACGTATCAGTTCAACCTGATCGATACGCCGGGCCACGTGGACTTTACCTACGAGGTCTCGCGTTCGCTGGCCGCCTGCGAGGGCGCGGTGCTCGTCGTCGACGCCACGCAGGGCGTCGAGGCGCAGACCGTCTCCAACGCGACGCTCGCCATGAACGCCAACCTGGATATCGTGCCCGCCATCAACAAGATCGACCTGCCGTCGGCACACCCCGACGAGGTTAAGACCGAGATCGAGGACGACCTGGCGATCCCTGCCGACGATGCCGTATGCGTATCGGGCAAGACCGGCGAGGGCATTCACGACCTGCTGGAGTCCATTGTCTTTTTGATCTCGCCGCCCAAGGGCGATGCGAACGCGCCGCTCAAGGCGCTCATCTTGGATTCGTATTTCGATGAGTACCGCGGCGTCGTCGCCACGGTGCGCGTCTTTGACGGCTCCATCAAGAAGGGCGATACCCTGCGCATGATGCAGGCCAAGGGCGACTTTTTGGTCGATGGCGTGGGCGTCAAGCGTCCCGCCGAGACCCCGGTCGATGCGCTGACTGTTGGCGAGGTGGGCTATGTGGTCACGGGCTTGAAGGACCCCGAGGCCGTTCGCGTGGGCGACACCCTTACCTGGGCTTCGAACCCCTGCCCCGAGCCGCTGCCGGGCTACCGCGAGGCCAAGCCTATGGTTTACACAGGCCTGTTCCCCATCGACAACAAGGACTACGAGAACCTGCGTGACGCTCTCGATAAGTTGCATGTCAACGATCCGTCGTTGGTGTGGGAGCCTGAGACGTCGGTGGCGCTCGGCTTTGGTTTCCGCGTGGGCTTCTTGGGCCTGCTGCATATGGAGGTCGTCAAGGAGCGCCTGGAGCGCGAGTTTAACCTTGACCTCATTGCCACGAGCCCTTCGGTGGACTATCACGTCTACAAGACCGACGGCGAGATGATTGATGTCCGCAGCCCGCAGGATCTGCCCGAGGCTACGCGCATCGAGCGCATTGAGGAGCCCTACCTCAAGGCCAAAATTATCTGCCCGCCCGAGTATACGGGCGCCGTCATGCAGCTCGCTATCGAGCATCGCGGCGTTACGACCGACATGATCCACCTGACGAGCAAATCGGTCGAGATGCGCTTCGACATGCCGCTCGCCGAGCTCATCCTGGACTTCTTCGATCAGCTCAAGAGCCGTACCAAGGGCTATGCTTCGCTCGACTACGAGTTCAACGAGTACCGTCCCTCCGAGCTCGTCAAGCTCGATATCCTGCTTTCGGGCGACGAGGTGGACGCGTTGTCGTTTATCGTCCATAAGGACAAGGCCTATGGCCTGGCCCGTGGTCTGTGCGACAAGCTTAAGGAGATCATCCCGCGTCAGCTGTTCGAGGTGCCTATTCAGGGTGCCATCGGTAACAAGATTATCGCCCGCTCCACCGTCAAGGCGCGCCGCAAGGACGTTTTGGCCAAGTGCTATGGTGGCGATATCTCGCGTAAGCGCAAGCTGCTCGAGAAGCAGAAAGAGGGCAAGAAGCGCATGAAGGCCATCGGTTCGGTCGAGGTCCCGCAGGAGGCCTTTATGGCGATCCTCAAAGTGGACGAGTAGGCCCATGGCGCTTTCTGAATACAGTACGCGGCTGCTGGGTGCCTATGCCGAGCAGCCGTTCCTTATGGCTCCCATGGCCGGCGTGACCGACCCTGCCTACCGCATCATGTGCCGCCGCCGCGGTGCCCATCTTGCCTACAGCGAAATGGTGAGCGTGGCGGGCCTTGCCTATGCCAGCAACAAGACCTGGCGCCTGGTGCTGCCGGCCGACGAAGAGCAACAAATCTGCGTGCAGCTCTTTGGCTCCAAACCCGATCAGTTTGCGAGTGCTGTCGCTGCCGTCGAGGAACGTGTGGGCGATCGCCTGTCGTTGATTGATATCAACATGGCCTGCCCGGCTCGCAAGGTCGTCACCAAGGGCGAGGGTTCGGCGCTTATGCGCACGCCCGAGCTGGCAGAGAAGATCGTCGAGGCAGCGGTGGGCGCGGCGCACGTGCCCGTGACCGTAAAAATCCGCAAGGGCTTTTACGCCGAAGACCGCAATGCCGCGACGTTTGCCCAGATGCTCGAGGGAGCAGGAGCAGCTGCGGTGGCGGTGCACGGCCGCTGTGCCACGCAGCTCTATACGGGCCAGGCCGATTGGTCGGTCGTCGATGAGGTCGCAGATGCCGTCGAGATTCCCGTGATCGGTTCGGGCGACGTTTTCTCGGCCGAGGATGCTGCGGAGCGTCTGCACAGCTCCGGCGCCAGCGCCGTGTTCATCGCGCGCGGTATCTATGGCAACCCCTGGGTGTTCGGCGATGCCCGCGCCCTTGCGCTCGATGGCGCGCCGGTGCCGGTGCGTAGCTCGGTCGAGCGACTGGATGCCCTGCGCGAGCATCTGACGCTCACGCACGAGTTGTTGCCGCTCATGTCACGTGCCCGTACGTACGCAAGCTGGTATCTAAAGGGCATGCCCCATGCTGCCGCCTGGCGCGCCCAGGTGGTGCACTGCTCCACATACGAGGAGTTCATGGCATTGGTCGATGATATCGAGCGCGATGTGGTGGCCTGCGAGGCCGCACTTGCCGCTGGCGAGTCGGTGCCTTCTCATCCGCTGGAGGCCTAACGGTGGCCGTTACCGCGCTGTACGTGCATGTGCCGTTTTGCGCCCAAAAGTGCCGGTACTGCGACTTTGACTCGCGTAGTTTTGCTCCGTGCGACCTGAGCGCTGCGCTCGATGCCTATTTTGAGCAGTTGCATGCGCGCCTCGATGCCTTTGGCGACGCCGGGGCGCTTGCGCAAGTCTGCACCGTCTATGTAGGCGGCGGCACGCCGTCGCTGGCAGGTGAGCGTCTGGTAGAACTTGCCCGGCGTATCTCTGCGTGGTGCAAGCCCGTTGAGTTTACCTGCGAGGCCAATCCCGAGTCGCTGACTTCGCAGCTTGCCGCGGCGCTTGCCGGGGTGGGCGTCACGCGCATTTCTCTGGGAGTCCAAACCCTCGACAACGCCGAGCTTGCTGCGATTGGCCGCATTCACGATGCCGATCGGGCACTCGCTGCCATCGCGACGGTCAAGGACGCTGGGTTTGACGTGTCGTGCGACCTTATGTGCGGTCTTCCCGGGCAGACCGCAGCGAGTTGGAAACGCACGCTCGATGGCGTGCTGGCGGCGGCGCCGCATCATGTGTCGGTGTACCCGCTCACGCTCGAGGAAGGCACGCCGCTCTACCGCATGGCGTGTCACGACGAGTCGCTCGAACCCGACGAGGATTTTCAGGCTGCGTGCATGGACGCGGCGCGTGAGTGCCTGGGTGCGGCCGGCTATCACCCGTATGAGGTGGCAAGCTACGCGCTCGACGGACATGCGTGCGCCCACAACATTGCCTATTGGACCGGACGGGGCTATCTGGGTTTGGGTCGCTCTGCCGCCGGTATGCTCGACGCCGAGGATTTCGATCGCTTGGCCGGGCTGTTTCCCGACGTGCCCGCTCGCGGCGATGCGTATCGCGTGCGTCTGGTTCAACGCGACGATGCCGCGACGACGTTTGATGCCGAGTATCTGTCGCAGCGCGAGGCCACGGCCGAGGATTTGATGCTCGCCTGCCGCATGACGCGTGGCATTGGGCCCGATCTGTTGGCTCGCTCGGCAAGCGTGATCGCTGCAGACGAGTTGGCGGCGGCCTGTGACCGTGCGCTCGAGTTGGGCCTTGCCATCTGGGTACCCGATGATATCGAGGGGCATACGGGGCGCGTCACCTCGAAAGACGTTATCGCAGGTCGTGCCCGCGCCCACTTAGCGCCCACCCACTTGGGCTGGCTCGATGGAAATGTGCTGTTCGAGCTGTTTTGGGGTCTAGCCTAGGCCGCTCGGGTAGAATGACCGCAATATATACGCTGCTGTGAGCAGGAGGTTGCCGCGCATGGCGACGATGAACGAAAAAGATTACTACGAGATTTTGGGTGTCTCCAAGGACGCCACCTCGCGTGATATACAGAAGGCCTTCCAGCAAAAGGCCCGTAAGCTCCATCCGGACGTCAACAAAGAACCGGATGCCGAGGAAAAGTTCAAAGAGGTTTCCGAGGCCTATGCCGTGCTTTCGGACGAGCAGAAGCGTGCGCGCTACGACGCCATGCGCTCGGGCAATCCCTTCGCCGGCGCTCCTACGGCTTCTCCCTATGGCGGCGGCTACGCCGGTAGCGCGGGCTATGGCAATCCCTTTGAGGGCGGCTTTCCCTTTGGTGGCGCCTGGGGCCAGCCGCGTCGCGGGCAGGCTGCCTATAATCCCGAGAACGGCGCCAACGTGGTCGTCGATATCAAGCTCGACGCCAAGGAGGCCAAGGGCGGTGCCCGGAAGACCGTTCGCTATACGCGCTTCGATACCTGTGGCCACTGCGGAGGCTCGGGTTCTGTCTCGTCCGAGCATGCACATACCTGTCCGAGCTGCGGCGGTCGCGGCCACATCGATGTCGACCTGTCCTTCCTGTTCGGCGCCGGCACGTTCCAGTCGGTCTGCCCCGAGTGCGGCGGTTCCGGTAAGGTCGTCGCCGACCCCTGTCCCGATTGCGGCGGCAGCGGGCGAACCCGTGTGACCTCCGAGCAGACGATTGAGTTTCCCGCCGGCACACACGATGGCGACGAGGTCCGCATTAGCGGTATGGGTCACGCTGGCACCAACGGTGCCTCGGGTGGCGATCTGGTCGGTCGCGCCCATGTTGATTCCGAGCGCCTGGAAGGCAAGGCTCGTACCGGTTTTTACCTGATGGGCATCGTGGCGCCGTTTTTGGTGCTGTCGGCCATCTCGGGCGTGTTCTCGGCCTTTGCCGTGATGTGCTTTATTCCGTTTGCCATGGGCTTGTTCATGGTGCTCTCGGACGGCGTGCTTCACCGCAGCCTGCTGTGGTGGAAGCGCGGCGCGATGCAGTTTGCCAATGGTTTCGCCAACGGATTTATGTTTGCGCTCGTGTCGGTTTGGTTTGCGAGCTGCTCGCAGCGTGCCATGCTTTCGCCTTACGGAATGCAATAACATCTAGCCCTCTGTTTGCGGCCGGCCCAGCTTGGGTATAGGACGCACTGTGACAATAATGAAAGTCGGAAGGATTCGGTCGTGTCGGAAAATAGGGATTACTACGAGGTACTTGGCGTCGACAAGGATGCCGACGCGCGGACGATTAAGCGCGCGTTTCTAAAGAAGGCCCGTACCGTACACCCGGACGTTTCGGACGACCCCGAGGCCGAGGCCAAGTTCAAAGAGCTCAACGAGGCATATTCCGTTCTTTCCGACGAGCAGAAGCGTGCTAACTACGACCGTTACGGCACTGCCGACGGCCCTGGTGGTTCGGGCTACGTCGACATTAACGATATCTTTGGCGGCATGGGCATGGACGACCTTTTCTCGTCGTTCTTTGGCGGCGGTGCCGGCGGTGGCGCCCGAAATCGCCGTGAGCGTCGTCGCGGCCGCGATATGGCCATCTCCCTTTCGGTGACCCTTGAGGAGGCGGCACTCGGGTGCAAAAAGACGATCAGCTATGACCGCCTTGCTCCCTGCGAGGATTGCAACGGCACCGGTAGGGCCGAGGGCGCACAGGAAAAGCAGTGCAGCCGCTGCCACGGCACGGGCTATGTCACGACGGTCCAGCGCTCGTTCCTGGGCCAGGTTCAGTCCTCTTCGCCCTGTCCCGACTGCCACGGCGAAGGCACGGTCATCGACCATCCCTGCGAGACCTGTGATGGCCAGGGCCGCACGCCTTCTCACGAAAAGATTGACATCGATATTCCCGCCGGTGTATCGACCGGTCGCCAGCTGCGCGTGAGTGGCTTTGGCGAGGCCGGCCTTCGCGGCGAGCCGTCGGGCGACCTGATCGTCAACGTGCGCGTCGCCGACCACGAGCGTTTTAAGCGCAACGGTGATGACCTGTACCTCGTGAGCGATATCTCGATTGCGCAGGCAGCGCTCGGCTGCGAGATCGAGGTCGAGGGCATTATGCCCGATGAGGTCGTCAAGCTGTGCGTCCCCGCCGGCACACAGTACGGCGACACCGTGAGCGTTGGCAACTACGGCATGCCCCGTATCGGCGGCGGCGGCTCGCGTGGCCGTCTGATCGTTCAGCTGCGCGTGCTCGTCCCCACCAATCTCTCCAACAAGCAGCGCGAGCTGCTTCGTGCCTTTGCCGACGAGATGGGCGATGACGTTGCATCCGGTAAGAAGTCGGTGACCGATCGCATTAAGAGTGCCCTCGACGACATCCTCGATTAAGGAGCCCGCGTGCTCGCACCTCATATCTCTGTCGTCAACCTCGGCTGCCGTGTCAACCGGGTTGAGTCCGACCGTATCACTGCCGATCTAATGCGCCTGGGCTTTGCGATGGTGGAGCCTCAGGATGCTGAGCTGATCGTCATTAATACCTGTGCTGTTACGGGCGAGGCCGAGGCCAAGACCCGTAAGGCGGTTCGCCATGCGCTGGCCTATCCAAACGAGCCCTATGTGGTCGTGACCGGATGCGTGGTCAATCTGCACCCCGAGGAGCTGTTGGAGCTTTCGGACCGCGTGATCGCCGAGCCGTCCAAGATCGATGTTGCCGAACGCGTCTGCGAGGTGCTGGGCGTTGAGTCCGATGACGTTCCCGCCTGCAGCGACGGCGAGGTTGTCGACGCGCTCGGTCGCTCGCGTCTGGGCGTGAAGATCCAGGACGGCTGCAACCATCGTTGCACCTATTGCATTGTGTGGAAGGCTCGCGGTCCCGAGCGCTCCGTGCCGGTCGAGTCCGTGCTCGAGCAGGTTCGCGAGGCTCAGGTGGCCGGCGTGCCCGAGGTGGTGCTGACGGGTGTGAACCTTGGCGCCTACGATGGCAAGAGCGCGACTGACGAACACGTCGAGATTGATGAGCTTCTCGAGGCGATCATGGAGCGCACGTCCATTCCGCATGTGCGCATTTCCTCGGTCGAGCCCATGGATATCTCCGAGTCCCTGCTTAAGGTCATGGCGCGCTATCCGCAGCGCATCGCTCCGTTTTTGCACCTGCCCGTGCAGTCCGGCTGCACAAGGACACTGCATCGCATGGGCCGTCCCTATAGCGCCGAGGACTTCGAGGAGACGGTGCGCATGATTCGCGCCAACTTGCCCCAGGCGTCTCTTTCGTGCGACGTCATCGTCGGTTTTCCCGGCGAGACGGACGAGGAGTTTGAGGAGTCGCTGGCGCTGTGCCGTCGCGTGGGCTTTTCGCGCATGCACGTGTTTCGCTATAGCAAGCGTCCCGGTACCCTTGCTGCCGATATGCCCGACCAGGTGCCGCCCGAGGTTATGGCCGAGCGCAGCCGTCGTATGCGAGCCGCGGCGCAGGAGCTTGCCATTGCCGACGCTCGCCGCCGCGTGGGCACCGTCGAGCGTGCCGTGCTCGAGTACGGCGACAACCTGACGCTCGGTTCGTTCCATCATGCCCGTCTTGACGATACCTGTGGACTCACAGCCCCGTGCCTGCTTGATGTTGCTATCATCGGAGTCGATGATTCCGGCTTGGTCCATGCACGCAGGGAGGTTCATGGAAGCCTCGAAGATTAGACTTACCGTTCCCGAGGGAATTGACCCCTCGCGCGTTTTGGGTGCCGGCGACGGCGTCCTTCGTGCGCTCGAGAGTTTGGTTCGCGCCCATGTGGTCGCCCGTGGTGACAGTATCGCCGTGAGCGGTGACCCGGACGAGGTCGAGCTCGTGGCACGCTTTTTCGAGCATGCTTTTCGCGAGGCGGCCGCCGGACGCACGCTGTCTTCCGACGATGTCTCTCGCTGCCTGGCCGTCTTGCGCGACGGTGAGCACGAGGCTACGTCGCTTCGCGATGATGTGCTGCTTTCGTATCGCGGTCGTGCCATTCGCCCCAAGACGCTCGGCCAAAAGCGCTATGTGGATGCCATCCGCTCGCATACCATCACGTTTGGCCTGGGTCCCGCCGGTACCGGTAAGACCTATCTGGCCATGGCGCTCGCCGTTGCCGCGCTCAAGCGTCACGAGGTGGGCCGTCTGATCTTGACGCGTCCGGTTGTCGAGGCGGGGGAGAACCTGGGCTTTTTGCCCGGTACCCTTGAGGAAAAGATCGATCCCTACATGCGTCCGCTCTACGACGCCCTTTTTGACATGATGGATCGCGAGCGCACCGATGAGCTTATGGAGCGCGGCGTGATCGAGATCGCCCCGCTTGCCTACATGCGCGGCCGCACGCTGAGCGATGCCTTCGTGGTGCTCGACGAGGCCCAAAATACCACGCCCGAGCAGATGAAGATGTTCCTGACGCGCCTGGGCTTTAACTCCAAGTTTGTGATTACCGGCGACCTGAGTCAGCGCGACCTGGTGGGTCGCGGCGGTCTTGCCGACGTCGAGCAGATTTTGGGTCGTGTCGACGATGTCGCATTTTCTCACCTCGAGCGTGCCGACGTGGTGCGTCATGCCTTGGTGGGGCGTATCGTCGAGGCATACGATGCTTATGATGATGTACGCGAGAAGCGCGTGCACGACCGAAAGGAGTCCCGTTGAGTGTATTGATCAGCAACGATGCCGAGCTCGATACGCTGCTCGACGCGCAGGAGGTAGAGCACATCTGCGAGGTCGTGCTTGCCGCCGAGGGCGTTGAACGTGAAGTCGAGATTTCTCTTTCGTATGTCGATGAGGACGAGATGCACGAGCTCAACCACGAGTGGCGCGGTATCGACCGTACCACCGATGTCCTCTCGTTTGAATGCGACTCGGCCTTTGACGAGGATATTCCCGCCGACGAGACGCTCGAGCTCGGCGATATCATCTTGGCTCCGCAGGTCATTGCCCGTCAGGCCCCCGGCTTTGGCAATAGCCCTGCCGACGAGTGTCGCCTGATGCTCGTGCATGGCATGCTGCACCTGCTGGGCTATGACCATATCGAGGACGACGAGGCTGAGGCCATGGAGGCCCGCGAGGATGCCATCCTGCGCGATCTGGCGCTCGAGCGCGGCGAGGACCCCAAGCTGGTCCACGTCGGCCCCATCACCAACCACGCCCACGACTAGGAGCCGTCTATGATTCCCGGATCGAACAAGGACCATCCGTCCTTCTTAAAGTCGTTTTCCTACGCCATGGAGGGCTTCGTCACCGCCGTCAAGACCGAGCGCAATATCAAGGTCATGCTCGTTGCGGGCGTGTGCACCGTCATTGCCGGCTGCATCGTGGGGCTCGATATTGCCGAATGGGCCACGGTTATCATCTGCTGTGGCCTGGTGATTCACGGCGAGCTGTGCAACACCGCCATGGAGGCGATCGTCGACCTGGCGACCCAGGAGCTCCATCCTCTGGCAAAGCGCGCGAAGGATATCGCCGCCGCCTCCGTCTACGTACTTTCCATCACCGCCGCGATTGTGGGCGTGCTGGTATTTGCCCACGCGCTCGGCTTTATTTAGAAAGGGATTCCCATGTCCGACACTATGCAGCCTATCGATGAAACTCTGGACGACGAGTCCCTGGATGCGGTGGATGCCGAAGCGAACGATGCCTATGAGGATGTCGAGGAGTTCGATCCGTTTGAGGGCATGAGCGACGAGGAACTCGACGCCCTGTGCGACGAGGGCGACAGCTTCGCGGGCTTTGGCGACGTTGAGCCCGGTTTCCGCAGCGGCTTCGTGGCGCTGGTCGGCCGCCCCAACGCCGGCAAGTCCACGCTGCTCAACGCCTGCTATGGCAAAAAGGTCGCCATCACCTCGCCGGTGGCCCAGACGACCCGCCGCCGCATGCGTGCCGTCGTCAACCGTCCCGGCTACCAGCTGGTCTTTGTCGATACCCCGGGTATCCACAAGCCCAAGGACGGCCTGGGGTCCGAGCTCAACAAGAGCGCGCTGTTCGAGCTGAACGATGTCGATGTCGTCGCGTTTTTGATTGATGCCACCAAGCCGATCGGCAGGGGAGACGCCTGGGTTGCCGAACGCGTCAAAAACGCCCGTTCCAAGAAGGTCCTGGTGCTCACCAAGGCCGATGAGGCCGACCCCGCACAGGTCATGGAGCAGCTTAAGGCAGCCCACGAGCTCATGGAATATGACGATGAGATCGTGACGTCGTCGGTTAAGAACTTCAACGTCGATGCCTTTATCGAGACCGTTGCGCACTTTTTGCCCGAGGGCCCGCGTTGGTTCCCCGAGGACATGGGTACCGACGCTTCCGACGAGACGCTCGTTGCCGAGTTTGTGCGCGAGAAGGTCTTGCGCCGCACCCGTGATGAGATCCCGCACTCCGTTGGCGTGATCTGCGATGCGCTCGAGCAGACCAAGAAGGTGCTGCGCGTGCACGCCACCATTTACGTCGAGCGCGAGGGGCAAAAGGGCATCATCATCGGCAAGGGCGGCGAGATGATCAAACATATCGGTATCGACGCCCGTCGCGATCTTGAGCGCATCTTTGGCACGCAGGTCTTTTTGGAGCTGGACGTGAAGGTCAAGGCCGGCTGGCGTGACGACGAGGCCCAGATTCGCCGCTTTGGCTACAACGCCGAGGACTAAGGACGCGCGGCGCGCATGGCAGGCTCCCGGACATATCGCACGAAGGTGCTCGTCCTCGATAAGACGAAGCTCAAAGAGACGGACCTGATCTTGACGATGCTTGACGAGCGGGGTCGGCAGGTTCGCGCCGTGGCAAAGGGCGCCCGCAAACCCGGTGGGCGCCTTGCTGCGCGCTGCGAGCTGTTCTGCACCGTCGATATGCTGCTCGCGCATGGACGGTCGCTCGACGTGGTTTCCCAGGCCGAGCTTATGGAGGCGCCGCTCGGCGCTGCGCCCGATTACGAGACGACCTGTGCCGCAAGCGCAATCGCCGAGGTCGCGCGTGTATGCTCGTTCGAAGACGCCGAGGACCCGTTTACCTTTGCCATCACGCAGCGAGCGCTTGTCCTGGTGGGCAGCGGGCTCGACACGGCGCATATGGATCTACTTGTGGCTGCATATGTCTTTAAGCTGCTGTCGCACGTTGGCTATCGACCCGATTTTTCGGCCTGCGTGCTGTGCGGAGACCCCATGCTGTCGTATTTTTCGCCCCGGGCGGGCGGGCTCATGTGCGGGTCGTGCGCGTCGAGCGTTCCGGGTGCCGAGCTGGTGTCGACCGGTGAGGTCGCGTGGCTGCGCGCCCTCATGTCCATGACCTTCGATGCACTCATGGCCGAGAGGATCGATCCCCATACCGCTGCCTTTTTATTGGGGCTTTCGCATGTTTGGGCTGCGACGCACACCGATCAGCGCCTCCGTGCGATGGAATTCATGTTGGGTCGGTGATGATGCGCAGGCGCGGGCCGCTTGTGGTAACATACCGACCTGTTGGTACCTCGACCTTGGATGCTCGCTCCACCGGCGGCTTCCCAGTCCGAGGCGAATAATGTCGCCCGCGGGCGACAAGAAACGAAAGGTGAAACAATGACTGTTTCCAAAGAGCGCAAGGCTGAGCTGACTGCCCAGTTCGGTAACACCCCGGTCGACACCGGCAACCCCAAGGTTCAGGTCGCCATCCTGTCCGAGCGCATCAAGGAGCTGACCGAGCACATGAAGTCCCACCAGAAGGACTTCCACACTCGTCGTGGCCTGCTCATGCTCGTCGGCCGTCGTCGTCGTCTTCTCTCCTACATCAAGAAGAACGACATCGTCGAGTACCGTGAGCTCATCAAGGCTCTGGGCATCCGCGACAACATCCAGTAAGGATTTGTACATGCTAAGAGCGTCCTGCGCAGCGGGGCGCTCTTTTTGTGTAAGGGCGCGAACAATCACGCTCTGAAGCGTGGCGGGGGCAGGGGGCCCGCGTCACATGAGAAGCCCGCAGGCAAGGGGCCTGTGGGGTAAAGGAGAACAATGACACTCGTATCCAAGACCTTTGAGCTGTACGGCAAGACCTACACCTTTGAGTCGGGCGAGCTTGCCAAGCAGGCCACCGGCGCGTGCCTGGTCAAGCAGGGCGACACCACGATGCTCGACACCGTGGTCGTCTCCAAGGAGCGCAAGAACTACGACTTCTTCCCGCTGACCGTCGACTTCAATGAGAAGATGTACGCAGCCGGCCGCATCCCGGGTGGTTACCTCAAGCGTGAGGGCCGTCCCAGCGAGAAGGCCACGCTCACCGCGCGCATGATCGACCGTCCGATCCGCCCGAGTTTCCCGGACGGCTTCCGCAACGAGGTGCACATCGTCGCCACCTCGCTCGTCGCCGACCAGGTCAACCCCTTCGACGTCATCAACGTCATGGGTGCTTCCCTGGCCATGACGCTCGGTGGCGTGCCCTTCGAGGGCCCGCTTGCCTGCGTGCGCATCGGCCGTAACGTGGAGACCGGCGAGTTTATCGTCAACCCCACCTACGAGGAGCGCGAGAACTCGGATCTGGACCTGGAGCTGGGCGGATCCGCCGACTTCATCTCGATGGTCGAGGCCGGTGCCGAGGAGATCTCCGAGGACGACATGCTCGCCGCCATGAAGTTTGGCCAGGAGGCCCTTGCTGCCTTCTGCCAGGCCCAGGACGAGTTTGTCGCCGAGTGGGAGCAGGTCAACGGCCCCATCGTCAAGAAGGAGTATCCGCTCGACCAGCCCGTCGAGGAGGTCCAGGAGCGCATCTTTGCCCACTACGACGAGATGGCAGCTGCCCTTCGCGACGCCGACAAGCTCTCTCGTATCGGTAAGGTCGAGGCTCTGAAGGAGTCCATCCGCGCCGAGTTTACCGAGGAGGAGCAGGCCGCTTGGGAGCGCGAGATCCCCGTGGCGCTCAAGAAGCTCGAGAAGAAGGCCATGCGCACCATGGTCGTCGAGACCGGCGAGCGCGTCGACGGCCGTGCCGCCGATGAGATCCGCCCCATCATGGTGAAGGACAACTACCTGCCGCTCGTTCACGGCTCCGGCCTGTTCCAGCGCGGCCAGACCCAGGTGCTCTCCGTCCTGTCGCTCGGCATGCTCAACGAGGGCCAGCGTCTGGATACCATTGAGCCCACCGAGGGCAAGCGCTACATGCACCACTACAACTTCCCGCCGTTCTGCACCGGCGAGACCGGCCGCATGGGCAGCCCCAAGCGCCGCGAGATCGGCCATGGCAACCTGGCCGAGCGTGCTCTTCTTCCGGTGCTCCCCGATGAGAACGAGTTCCCCTACGCCATCCGCGTCGTCTCCGAGGTCATGGAGTCCAACGGCTCCTCTTCGATGGCTTCGACCTGCGGCTCCACGCTCGCCCTTATGGACGGCGGCGTGCCCATTAAGCGCCCGGTCTCCGGTATCGCCATGGGTCTGATCCAGGAGGAGGGAAAGACCGTGGTCCTGTCCGATATCCAGGGTCTCGAGGACTTCTTGGGCGACATGGACTTTAAGGTCACCGGCACCACCGAGGGCATCACCGCCCTGCAGATGGATAACAAGGCCACCGGCCTCACCTTCGACATCCTGGCCCGCGCCCTGCAGCAGGCCAAGGAGGGTCGCGCCTTCATCCTGCAGAAGATGCTCGATGTGATTCCCGAGCCGCGCCACACCACACGCAGCACCGCTCCGCGCATCGTCTCCATCCAGGTTCCTACCGATAAGATTCGCGACGTCATTGGCTCCGGCGGCAAGGTCATCCGCGGTATCCAGGACGAGACCGGCGCTTCGGTCGACATCCAGGAGGACGGCACCGTCTTTGTCGGCGGCACCGGCGAGTCCGTCGACCAGGCCGTCGAGCGCATCAAGCTCATCATCAAGGTTCCCGAGCCGGGCGAGGAGTACACCGGTCGCGTGGTCTCCATCCAGCCCTTCGGCGCCTTCGTCAACCTGCTGCCCGGCAAGGACGGCCTGCTGCACATCTCCCGCGTCGCCAAGGGTCGCGTGGAGAAGGTCGAGGACGTCCTCAACGTCGGCGACGAGGTCAAGGTCGTCGTCATCGAGGTCGACGATCGCGGCAAGATCTCGCTCGATCGTCTTGACAAGCCCGAGGCTCCTGCTCGTGCCGAGGGTGCCTCCGAAGGCGACGGCGAGCACTTCCAGCGCCGTGAGCGTCCGCGTCGCGAGCGCTCCGAGCGCAGCGACCGTCCGCGCCGTCCCGGCGACAACGGAGGCCGCAAGCCCCGCCGTCACCACGACGCCGAGTAACAGCTACACATAAGCAGTTCAACAAGGGCGACTCCGGACAGGGGTCGCCCTTTTGCTATTCCCGGCGGGGTCCGCGGATAAAGTTTCCTGCTCTACAGTCCTGCTCACGACGGAGGCCACATTAAGTGGCCTCCTGTTCGTGCGGAACTCGCGATAAACTATATCCGCGGACCCCGCCGGGATAGCAAAAGGGCTGGTTGGTGCGGGTTTCGATTTTGTCAGACAGTCTATTCAGTTATCTGAATTCAGATCTTTAGATAAACGCATGTACGGCATTACCCCAGATAAAACCGACTAAAATAAACCTGTCCCTATTTGTCAGGTCTGGGGCCATCGGGGGCCGGGGCGGGTTAAGTTTGTCGCGAGTTCCGCACGCAAAGGAAAGCACTTAATGTGCTTTCCGTCTTGCGCAGGACTGTAGAGCAGCAAACTTAACCCGGCCCGGCCCCCGATGGCCCCAGACCGGCGGGATGGACCAGTTCAGATGGGGCTTTGATGCATGGGTGGTCTGTTGTTGTGCAAATGGGTATCATACTGTGGTTATTGCATCGACTCTGCGATGCATTGTTGTACGTTCCCGGCGGTCGGTTTGCCAGAAGCGCCCCGTCGGTTGTTCCAGACCCGTTTCGAAGAAAGGAAACCACACTAACCTATGGCAGCTAAAAAATCATCTCCCTTGAAGATCATTCCGCTCGGCGGCCTTGACGGCATCGGCAAGAACATGACGGTCTTCGAGTGCGGCGACGACATGGTGCTCGTCGACGCTGGCCTCATGTTCCCCGACGACTCCCAGCCCGGTATCGACCTGGTGCTTCCTGACTACACCTACGTTCTTGAAAACGAGGAGAAGCTCCGCGGTATCGTCGTCACCCACGGCCACGAGGACCACACCGGTTCGCTTCCGTACCTGCTGCAGGACCTCAACAACAAGGTGCCCATCTTTTCGAGCAAGCTGACGCTTGGCTTTATCGAGGGCAAGCTTTCTGAGTTCCGCATCCGCGCGCCCAAGTTCCGCGAGGTCAAGGGCGGCAGCCATGTCAACCTCGGCGGCATCTCGCTCGACTTCTTCTCGATGACGCACTCCATCCCCGGCGCTCTGGGCGTGTTTATCCGCACCAATCAGGGCACCGTTATGCACACCGGCGACTTTAAGCTCGACCAGACGCCCATCGATGGTGTCACGCCTGACTATGCCGCTATCAGCCGCTTTGCCAAGCAGGGTATCGACCTGCTGCTGTCCGACTCCACCAATGCCACGGTTCCCGGCTTTACCAAGTCCGAGGCCGAGGTTGGTCCCAACTTGCTGCACGCCATCAAGAACGCCCCGGGTCGCGTGTTCGTCGCGTCGTTCTCGAGCCACATCCATCGCCTGCAGCAGATTTGCGATGCCGCCCGCAAGTGCGGCCGTAAGGTCGTTGTGACCGGTCGCTCCATGCTCACGAACACCCGCGTGGCGCGTGAGCTGGGCTACCTCAACATCGACGATGCCGATATCATCGATGCCTTCGACATTGATAACCTGCCCGACGACAAGATCGTCGTCATGTGCACCGGTTCGCAGGGCGAGCCGCTGTCGGCCCTGTCCCGCATGGCCAACGGAGAGCACAACACGCTCTCTATCCACGAGGGCGATACCGTCATCCTCTCGGCAACTCCTGTTCCCGGCAACGAGAAGGCCGTCCAGCAGGTCGTCAACAGCCTGGCCAAGCTCGGTTGCGACGTGTGGGATAAGAACCGCGCTCTTGTCCACGTCTCGGGCCACGGTAGCCAGGAGGAGCTCAAGCTCCTGATGGCCATGGCCAAGCCCACGTACTTTATGCCGGTTCACGGTGAAGCCGTGCATCTGCGCGCCCATGCCCAGCTGGCCCGCAAGATGGGCATCAAGGACGATCATATCTTTATCCTCGATAACGGCGACACGCTCGAGATGCGCGGCGGTATCGTCAAGCGCGGTACGCCCGTCGAGTCCGGCGTCGTCTACGTCGACGGCCTGCGTATCGGCGATACCGACCCCATCGTCTTGCGCGATCGCCAGAAGCTCGCCAACGACGGTATGGTTACCGCTGTTGCCATCGTCTCGCTCAAGCACAAGAAGATTGAGGCTATCGAGTTCTCGGGCCGCGGTGTCTCGTTTGCCATCGACGACCAGTTCTCTGAGGATGCCTCCGCGTCCATCATGAAGACGATCGAGAAGGGCAAGTTTAGCTTTACGAGCAGCGGTTCCGATGCCATTCGCAAGGCCGTGCGCGACTCGCTCTCCAACTTTATCTGGAGCCGTACGCGCACCCGTCCGATGATCATCCCGGTCGTCATGGAGGTTTAGTTTGGCGCGCGGATCTGCACAAAACGCCAAAGGCAATAAAGCCAACAACCAACCGGCATCTGCTAAGGGTGCCGGTTCCCATCTGCGTGCCAATAAGGGCCACGAGGCCGACTTCGACGATTTTGAGCCCCTGGTCGAGCCCTCGGCCAACCGCGATATTGCCGGCGTGGTCATCGCCGTTTTGGCTATTGCGTCCTTCATTGCCGTGATTTCGCCGGCGACTGCGCCCGTTACGGCTGCGGTTGCCGGTTTCTACCACCTGGGCTTTGGTCTGGGCGCCTACGTGCTGCCGATCGTCATTTTGCTGTTTGCCGCCACGCTCTTTTTAGGCGAGGACTCGCCGCTCAACGCGCGATCTGTTGCGGGCGGCGCCGTGGTCTTTATCGCCGTCGTCTCCATTCTGTCGCTGATGGTGCCGGGTACGAGCGTCTCGTGCGACCTTATGTTCACGCCGCAAAATCTGTCCGCCTCGGGTGGCTACATCGGTGCGTTTATTGCGAGTGCGCTGCAGAATGCCCTGGGTAAGCCTATCGCGATGGTAGTCCTGTTGGGCCTTGTCGTCGTGGGCCTGGTCATCATCGGCTTTTCGGTGGGTGGCGTTTTGCGCTCTGCTCGCGACCGTGCGGCCGATTTTGCCGAGCGCCGTCGTGCCGATGTCAACGCCAGCCCGTGGGGTGACGACGAAGCCCTGTCGGTGCCCGGCGTTGCCCGTCCGCACCTGAGCATTCTTCGTCAAAAGGGCTCCGATGCTGCCGTGACCACGGTCATGGGTAACGATGTGGACCCGGTTTTGGACGATGACGACGAGGACGAGGATCCGTTTGTCGACGTGTCCGATGCCGTGGAAGCTGAGCGCGCTAAGACAACGCTGCTGCCGCGCCGTCATGCCAAGAAGAGCAAGGCTGCGCCTAAGCTCAATACGAGTCAGCCTGACCCGACTTGGTCCGATAGCGAGATTGAGCTCACCGAGGGCGATGACGAGGACGACGAGGCTCCGATTGAGACCGCAAAGACAACTTTGCTGCCGCGTCGCCATGCCAAGCGCGACCAGGTAACCGGCCAGCTTTCGATGGAAGACGATCCCGATAAGATTGACGAGTCCGAGCCGCCGTTTGCCGTGAATCCTGTCTCGGCAGCACCTCAGATTCCCGACTTCTTGAAGCATCCCAAGGTTGCCGATGCGCCTGCCTCGAGTGCTGTCGAATCGGCTGCGGCTAGCGATGGGGGAGCGGACGGCGGCGCAGATAACGAGGGCGAAGAAGAGGACGGCCTCAAGCTTCCGCCGCTCGAGATCCTGCATGCCAATCCTCAGTCGGCGTCCTCCGCGTCTCCGGACAAGGAGCTGGAGCAGACCGCTGAGTCACTGCAGTCCACCTTGCTTGAGTTTGGCCGCAGTGCCCGCGTGGTCGGCTGGATCGCCGGCCCCACGGTGACGACCTTTAAGCTGCAACCTGGCGAGGGCGAGCGCGTGAGCAAGATTTCGAGCCTCGAGGACGATATCGCGCTTTCGCTCGCTGCCCAGTCGGTGCGTATCTTTGCCCCGATCCCCGGCACCTCGCTCGTGGGCATCGAGATTCCCAACCGCAAGCGCCAGAATGTCAACCTGGGCGACGTGCTTCCCTATGTGAAGGGCGGTCCGCTCGAGCTGGCCATCGGTCGCGATGCCGAGGGTACGCCGGTCGTCGCCGACCTTGCAAAGATGCCCCACCTGCTTATTGCCGGTACGACCGGTTCTGGTAAGTCGGTGATGATCAATTCCATCATCACGACCCTGCTCATGCGCGCCCTTCCCGAGGACGTTCGCCTGATCATGGTCGACCCCAAGCGCGTCGAGCTTGCGGGCTATAACGGTCTCCCGCATCTCTATGTCCCAGTGGTGACCGAGCCCAAGCAGGCCGCGAGCGCTCTGCAATGGGCCGTGTCCGAGATGGAGCGTCGCCTGAAGGTCTTCGAGCGCCTTAACGTTCGTAAGATTTCGACCTATAACGAAAAGCAGGCCGCCGGCGAGTTTGAGCATTACGACAACCCGCCGCTAAAGATGCCCTACTTGGTCATCATCATTGACGAGCTCTCGGACCTGATGATGGTCGCCGGTAAGGATGTCGAGGCCTCGATCGTGCGTATTGCTCAGCTGGGCCGTGCCGCCGGTATCCACCTTATCGTGGCCACGCAGCGCCCGAGCTCCAACGTGGTGACGGGCCTCATCAAGGCCAACATCACCAACCGCATCGCCTTTAACGTCGCCACGGGCATCGACTCGCGCGTCATCATCGACCAGATGGGTGCCGAAAAGCTCACCGGTTTGGGCGACATGCTGTTCTCCAAGGTCGACTGGGGCAAGCCCCGCCGTATCCAGGGCTGCTTTGTCTCGGATGATGAGATCAACGAGATTGTCGAGTTCGTCAAGTCGCAGAGTGAGCCAGACTACCACGAGGAGATCCTGTCTGCCGTGGCGCCCGCTTCCATGTCCATGGCGGGTGGCGGCGGCATTGTCCGCACTGGAGTCGCCGAGCCGCAAGACGATGATCCGCTCATTTGGGAAGCCGCCCATATTGTGGTGGAATCGCAGCTTGG
Organism: uncultured Collinsella sp.; assembly: GCA_900543025.1. GTDB lineage: Bacteria > Actinomycetota > Coriobacteriia > Coriobacteriales > Coriobacteriaceae > Collinsella. The sequence continues at coordinate 20,268 of UQPP01000014.1, read as the reverse complement.
CTCCACATCTGGCCTGCAACGTCGTCTGAAGGTTGGCTATGCGCGTGCCGGGCGTATTATGGACATGCTGGAAGAAAAGGGTGTCGTCGGCCCGCCCGACGGTTCCAAGCCGCGCGAGGTCCTGTTGGACGAGGAGGGGCTTGCCGCGCTGGAGTCTGTCGACGCCGAGATGGCACGTGAAGATCGTGAGTTTGGAGGATTCTGATGGCTGCACGCTTTGGTGACATGCTGCTCGAGCAGCGTCGCCGAATGGGCCTTTCCATTCAGCAGGTCGCCAACACCATCAAAATCAGGCCGCAGATCATCGAGTTTTTCGAGACCGGTAACTTTGCTTCGATGCCGCCGCGCGGCTATGCGCAGGGCATGATTTCAAGCTATGCTCGCTTTTTGGGCCTCAATCCGCGCGAGGTCGTCAATGCCTACTTTGACGACCTGATGGCATACGAACGCGAGACGTCTCAGCAGGGCGGTCGTTTTCAGGACGCCGCCGGCTACGTCAATTCGCGTTCCTCGGTCGATAACGGGCGCTTCCTGATGGTTCAGGGCGGTCGTTCGACCCGCTATGGACAGCGTCCTCAGCAGGCCGGTTATATTACCGAGACGGGTTCGGGCGAGGAGATTCGCTCACAGCGTGACCGGTTCCGCAGTACGCCGATGCCTGAGGACCGTGCGCTTCCCGCTGCCCGCGGCGTGGCGCGTGACCCTCGTGCCGGCTACGGCGACGGCGGCTATTCCGATCGCGGTTACCGTGGTGCCTCTACGGGACGCTCTCGCGGTGGCTATGCGGATGCCGATACCACGCAGGTAACGCCGCGTCTTCGCTCTCAATCACAGCCGTATGGCCAGCGCTCTTCGGCTTCGCGTTCGGGCCAGCGTGGCTATCAAGGCCGCGGTGAGCTTGCGCTCCGCTCGGGTCAGCGCAGCCTTCAGGGCCAGGGCGGCTATCGTGGCCGTTCTGATAGCAATCGCGGCCGTATGCCTCAGGGAGGCGGCCGCAGCAGTTCCGGTCATGGACGCGGCGGATCCCGTACTCCTCAAAACAACGGGCTCGATCCGCGTATCGTCTACGCCGGCATCGGTGCCGTGGTGTTGCTGCTGATTGTGCTCATCGTGGTGCTTCTGCGCGGCTGCGCATCTTCGACGCCCGAGACCACGCCCGAGACACCCGCTGCTACCAAGACGACGACCAAGAAGTCTTCTAAGAAGTCCGAAACGGTCGACGAGGACGAAGACACCGATGAGGCGACGGATGAGTCGACTGATTCGGACGCTACCAAGACGACGGCCAAGAAGGAAGAGAACGAGGTCACGAAGGTCAAGGTCTCCGTTGCCAAGGGAAAGACCGCGTGGATTGAGGTCAAGGTCGACGGCAAGTCGGTCTATGGCGCCCAGGCGACTGGCCCCTTTGAGCAGGAGTACACGCCCGAGTCCTCGATCGAGATCACCACGTCCAAGCCTTCCGATGTCACCGTTACCAAGAACGGCGAAAAGGTCCGCTACGACACCAAGACCTCGGGCGTGGCGCGTGTGACGATCACCGTTCCCAAGAAGGAGACCACCGACTCCGAGAATGGTGAACGTACTGATGGTACCGACACCACCGATGGTACCGACACCACCGACGGTACCGATGCCCAGTCCACGGATGGCGCCGATATCGCAACTGACGGTCAGACGCCCACCGATTCTACCGACTATTCGTACGATAGCTACTAAGCCGCTCGTACGCGAAAGGAAACATCATGGCTAAAGATTCCAGCTTCGACGTCGTGTCCGAGGTCAACATGCAAGAGGTCGACAACGCCTTTCAGCAGACCACGCGCGAGATTTCCCAGCGCTATGACCTTAAGGATTCCGGCGCTACGATCGAGCTTTCGAAGGGCGACAAGCTCTTTACGATTAACGCCCCGGCCGACTTTGTCTCCAAGCAGATTATCGACGTGCTGAGTTCCAAGCTCATCAAGCGTGGCATTGACCTCAAGGCTGTCTCGTGGGATGCTCCTCAGGCGGCATCGGGCGGCACCGTGCGCGTGCTCGGCCATATCGTCGAGGGTATCGACCAGGCGACCGCCAAGAAGATCAACAAGGACATCAAGGACCAAAAGCTCAAGGTCAAGGTGACCATCGAGGCCGACAAGCTGCGTGTTTCCTCTGCTTCGAAGGACGCGTTGCAGACCGTGATCCAGTTCCTGCGCGACCAGGACTACGGCCAGCCGCTGCAGTTCACCAACTACCGCTAATATCAATCGAAAGGACCGCTCTCCAACATGGATACACCGTTGGGCTCCGTGCTCTACATCACCCTCGGGTGCGCTAAGAACGAGGTTGACACCGACCGCATGCGTTCTCTTTTGACCGCCGCAGGCTACGAGGAGGCATTCGACCCGCAGGACGCCGATATCGCCATCGTCAATACATGCTCGTTCCTCGCCTCCGCAACGTCCGAGAGCATCGAGACCACGCTCGAGCTCGCCAACGAGGTTCAGGACGGCGTTCGTTCTTGCCCCATCGTCATGTGCGGGTGCGTGCCGTCGCGCTATGGCGACGACCTGCCTGACGAGCTGCCAGAGGTCGCGGCGTTTGTGAAGGCCGACGAGGAGGACGGCATCGTGGCGGTCATCGATGGCGTGTTGGGTGTCGAGCGTGAGATCGCAGCCTATATCCCGCAGGTCAAGCGTACCGTCGAGGGTGCTGTCGCCTACGTCAAGATTTCCGATGGCTGCAACCGCTTCTGCAGCTTCTGCATGATCCCCTATATTCGCGGTCGCTATCATTCGCGCAATGCCGAGAGCATTATCTCCGAGGTGCGCGACCTGGTTGCCGGCGGTGTGCGCGAGATCGTGCTGATCGGCCAGGATACGGGTATTTGGGGCACCGACTTTGCTGACGAGGATGTCGCCGAGGGCTCGCCGCGCAATCTGGCGCAGCTGCTGCGTGCCGTCGCCGAGGCCGTGCGCCCGCACAACGTCTGGGTCCGCGTGCTCTATCTGCAGCCCGAGGGCATGACCGACGAGCTTATCGATACGATTCGCGATACGCCCGAGGTTCTGCCCTATATCGATATCCCCGTGCAGCACTGCGACGCGCGCATCCTCAAGGCTATGCGCCGTTCTGGTTCCCGCCAGGAGCTCGAGGACCTGTTCCGCGACCTTCGCGAGCGCATCCCCGGCATCGTGATTCGTTCCACGGCCATGGTCGGCTTCCCGACCGAGACCGACGACGAGTTCCGCGACCTTATCGACTTTATGGATGCCGTCGGCTTTGACTACACGAGCGTCTTTGCCTACTCGCAGGAGGAGGGCAGCCTGGCCGCTAAGATGGAGGGTCAGGTCGACGAAGAGGTCAAGCTCGAGCGCGCCCAGGAGGCCATGGACCTGGCCGAGTCGCTCGGTTTTGCCGCCACCGCCGCACATGTGGGCGAGCGCGCCCAGGTAATCGTCGACGGTATCGAAGAGACCGAGGATGGCGCCGAGCTGATCGGCCATGCCTGGTTCCAGGCGCCCGATTCCGATGGCGCGGTGCATCTGGACGCCAGCGAGGCGTCCGTGGGCGATATTCTGACCGTCGAGTTTACCGATAGCTTCTGCTATGAGCTTATCGGTCATGTTGTGGAGTAGGAGAGCGTCGTGGCTAACGAGAGCAATAAGGAACTGACGAGTGTCTGGACGCCCGCCAACATCGTGACGTGCGTTCGCATCGTCTTTATCCCGGTGTTCATGATCGTGTCGGCGCTTTCTCACACGAGTGTTGCCGGTACGGATTGGAGCACCTTCGACGGCCCGCTCGCCGCCGCTGCCTTCATTCTGTATGTGATCCTGTCGTGCACCGATAAGGTCGACGGTTATCTGGCGCGTTCGCGCAACGAGATCACCGACTTCGGTAAGTTCTTGGACCCCATCGCCGATAAGCTGCTCGTGTTCTCGGCCCTGCTGCTGTTCTTGGATTTTGGCGCGGTGACCGTGTGGTCCGTGTTCATTATCCTGTTCCGTGAGCTTCTGGTGAGCGCCCTTCGCATGGTCGCGAGTGCGGCCGGTGTGGTCGTTGCGGCCGATAAGCTCGGTAAGTACAAGACGGCAACCACGATGGTCTCCATTTGCGGTTACCTGTGCGTTTTTGCTATGGCCGGCTTGCACCTTGGCCCGGTGGCGCTGACGCTCGGCATCTACTCGGTGTCGCGCTTCCTGTACGCCGTTGCCGTTGTCCTGACCGTTATCTCGGGCGCCCAGTACTTCTGGAACTGCCGCAAGATCGTCTTTTCGGTCTAGGTCCTAGTGGGTATGACGGACTCTTTTGAGCAGATTTCCGCACATAACGAGGAGCTGGCGCGTGATATTGTCGAGCGCGCGAGCGCTCGGGGCGTGACGGTTTCGACGGCTGAGTCGCTGACGGCGGGTATGATCGCCTCGACGATTGCCGATATCCCGGGCGCCTCGGCGGTGCTGCGTGGCGGTGCGGTGACCTATTGCGATGAGATTAAGCATCGCGTGCTGGGTGTTGAGCAGGAGACGCTCGACCGCTATACCGCGGTGTCGCATCAGACCGCGCGCGAGATGGCGGTGGGTTCGCTGGAGCTGTACCAGAGCGATATTGCAGTGAGCGCAACGGGTTATGCCGGCCCCGGCGGTGGCACTGAGGACGATCCGGCGGGCACTTTCTATATTGGCTGGGCGCATCGTTCCGCCGATGGGGGCGTGCCGGTCGTGGACTCTGTGCGCTGCCACTATGAGGGTGACCGTTCGTGTGTTCGTGCCCATGCGGTCACGGAGGCATTGGGTCGCATTGCCCTTGTGCTCAACTCTATGGAATAGACGTGTTTTAAGGGGCCTCCGAGCCCCTTAATTGTGGAGATAGGGACCTTAGGCTCATTTGGCGTTTGTGCTGGTTGTAGATGTATTTTTGCCTGCCTTGTTCATATTTGGTCCTTTGTGGTCAAGCATTTGGTCAGTGTTTGGTCGGCGTTTGGTTGGGTTTTGGAAAGACCGCCTGCATATGATTGGCCTGAACGGTTGACCACGAACAGCCGTTCGTTTATTATCGATGGAGGTTGTTAAGAGGAGGGCTATTCATGGCCAAGAATTCAGGTCCCGTACGTACCGTTCATGCTCGCACGACGGGTAAAGAGCGCGATGAGATGATCGCCACCACCAAGGCCGAGATCGAGAAGAAATTCGGCCAGGGTTCCATCATGAGGTACGGCGACGGTGGTCCCGAGCTCGAGGTCGAGGCCATTCCCACGGGCGCCCTGGCCCTCGATGCCGCGCTGGGTATCGGCGGCGTGCCGCGCGGCCGTATCGTCGAGATTTACGGTCCTGAGTCCTCCGGTAAGACGACGCTTTCGCTCGAGATTTTGGCAGAGGCCCAGGCAATGGGTGGCGTTGTGGCATTTATCGATGCCGAGCATGCGCTCGATCCCACGTATGCCGCGCGCATTGGCGTGGATATCGACGAGGTACTGATTTCCCAGCCCGATACGGGTGAGCAGGCGCTCGAGATCGTTGACATGCTCGTGCGTTCCGGCGCCATCGATGCCATCGTCGTCGACTCTGTCGCCGCGCTGACCCCGCGTGCCGAGATCGAGGGAGAAATCGGCGACACTACGGTCGGTCTTCAGGCTCGCCTGATGAGCCAGGCGCTCCGTAAGCTCGCCGGCTCGCTTTCTAAGTCCAACACGACGTGCATCTTCATTAATCAGCTGCGTGAGAAGATCGGCGTCATGTTCGGCAACCCCGAGACTACGACGGGCGGCCGCGCCCTTAAGTTTTTCTCTTCGGTGCGTATCGACATTCGCCGTATCGACAGCATTAAGCTTAAGGACGAGGTTATCGGTAACCGCGTGCGCGCCAAGGTCGTTAAGAACAAGGTGGCAGCTCCGTTCCGTTCTGCTGAGTTCGACATCATGTACGGTACGGGCATCTCTAAGGAGGGCTCGATTCTGGACATGGCTGTCGAGTGCGGCATCTGCAAGAAGATGGGCTCCTGGTTTGCCTATGGCGAGGACAAGCTCGGCAACGGTCGCGAGGCCGCCAAGGCGTTCCTGCGCGAACACCCCGATTGCGCTGACGAGATTGAGCATAAGGTCCGCCTTGCCTGCGGACTTGAGTTTGATGACGATGCTCCGTCCGAGGTCGAGCTGACCGATCAGCCTGCGCCTGAGGAGTTTGACGAGCTTTACGCCATCGATGGTTCCGCCATGCTCGATGATGACGACGAGTAGCGGTTACGCTCATGTCGTATACGGTGACCGAGGCCACGGTCGTCTTTCCCGATAAGAAGGCGGCCTCCTCGTTCTCGAGCGGGTATGCGTCCAAAAAGCCTTGCGCACATATCGATTGTGAGCTTGAGGGCGGTTTTGAGCGGTCCATTTGGATTCCCGTGCGGGTCGCGCGGCTGTATGTCAAAAACCGCCCCGATCTTCCCTGTGATTGGGACAACTTCCGTGAGGCGGTGCAGCTCATTGAGCGTAAATGTGCACTTACCATGGTGACCGAGATGTTATCGCGCCGCGACCATGCGACGGGTGAGGTCCGTGACAAGCTGGCTCGCTACGGCTTTCACCAGCCTGCGATCGATTTCGCCGTCGAGCGCGCCACCGAGTATCGCTTTTTAGACGAGAGCCGCTTTTGCTCGTACTTTATCGAGGAGCGCAAGCGGCGCGGTTGGGGACAGCGCAAAATCGAGACCGAGCTCAAGCGCCGTCATGTCGTGCTCGATGACATTCCCGGTTATCCCGAGGATTATTTTGCCGTCGAAGACGATTTGGCGCGTGCGTCAGCCCTGCTCGCCAAGCGTCGTGTTCCAGAGACGAGCGGATTCGAAAAACTGGTTCGGTTTTTGATGGGCAAGGGCTTCTCGTATCACATCGCCGCCGATGCCGTTAAGGCACGTCTCGATGCCGAACGCGAGGAATGTGCAGTTTAGGCGTATGCGCTTTGTGGCCCTGCCGTTCACCGCGTTTTAGCCGCCGTGCTGGGGCCATTTATTTGACAGTTGTTGTGGTTCAACGTACGATAAACACTGTCATTTGCTTTGTGATATGTGCTCATCTGTGATGAGTTTGTTTATATGTTTATCTGTATCCGACCCGCATAAGCTGCGCCCATATTACTCAAATGTCGCGAGCCGTTCGTAAGGACGGTTCGCTTTGTTGTGTAACGAATCCATAAAAAGGAGTGAGCATGCCTATCATCGCAGCGCTCGTTGGCATCGTTTTGGGTGCCATCGCCGCCATTGCCTACATGCGCACCGCCAAGCAGGGTAGTCTTCACGAGGCCGACGAAAAGATCCAGTCGGCACACGCACAGGCTGAGTCCCTGATCGGTGATGCAAAGCGTCAGGCCGAGACCCTCAAAAAAGAGGCTCTACTCGAGGCTAAAGAGGAGATCATCAAGAACAAGCAGGCCGCCGAGGCCGAGGACAAGCAGCGTAAGAACGAGATTCGTACGCTCGAGAACCGCGTGATGCAGCGCGAGGAATCCCTCGATCGCCGCAACGACGCTCTCGACAAGCGCGAGCACCAGCTGTCCAGCCAGGCCGGTCAGGTCGAGAAGCGCTCCCGTGAGCTCGAGGAGCTCTGCGCAAAGCAGACCTCCGAACTCGAGCGTATCGCCGACCTGACCCGCGAGGACGCCCACAAGGAGCTCCTCGATAAGGTTCGCGGCGAGGTCACCCACGAGGCTGCCACGATCATTCGCGAGTCCGAGCAGCAGGTTCGCGCCGAGTGCCACAAGACCGCCCAGGAGATTCTGTCCCTGGCGATTCAGCGCTGCGCTGCCGACCACACTGCCGAGGTCACCGTTACCTCCGTGCACATTCCTTCCGATGACCTCAAAGGTCGCATCATCGGCCGCGAGGGTCGCAACATCCGCACCTTCGAGCAGGTTTCCGGCGTTAACCTCGTGATCGATGATACGCCCGAGACCGTCGTGCTTTCGAGCTTCGATCCAGTCCGTCGCGAGACCGCCCGCGTCGCCCTCGAGAACCTTATTGCTGACGGCCGCATTCACCCTGCCCGTATCGAGGAGATGTATCACAAGGCCGCCGACTTGGTTCAGCAGCGCGTGCGCGAGGCTGGCGAACAGGCTGCCTTCGATACCGGTATCCACGATCTGCACCCCGAGATCGTTAAGACCCTGGGTGCCCTGCGCTATCGCACCTCGTTTGGTCAGAACGTGCTCCAGCATTCCCTCGAGGTTTCCGACCTGTGCGGCGTGATGGCTTCCGAGCTTGGCCTGGACGTTGTGACCGCCAAGCGTGCCGGCCTGCTGCACGATCTTGGTAAGGCTATCGACCATGACGTCGAGGGTCCGCATGCTGTCATCGGCGCCGAGCTTGCCCGTCGCTATGGCGAGAAGCCCGTTATCGTTCACGCTATCGAGGCCCATCACGCCGACGTCGACCCCAACACGGTGCTCGATGTTCTGGTCCAGGCTGCCGATGCCGTTTCTGCCTCTCGCCCCGGTGCCCGTCGCGAATCGGCCGAGAATTACATCAAACGCCTTGAGAAGCTCGAGGAGATCGCCAACTCCCATGACGGCGTCGAGCGTACCTATGCCATGCAGGCTGGTCGCGAGGTCCACGTCATGGTTCAGCCGGACAAGATTTCCGATGCTCAGTCCACGGTCTTGGCTCATGACATCGCCCATCAAATCGAGGAAGAGATGGAGTATCCCGGTCAGGTGCGCGTCGTCGTGATTCGCGAGAGTCGCGCTGTCGATATCGCTAAATAACATGAACGACGCGAACGAGCTCATCTCATTTATCGCGTCGATGTCGGGGGAGGGCAACCTTCGCGTCGAGGAGAACCTTGGCGAGGGGTATGTCCGCCTCCGCGTTTCGGAGGCTGAACGGCGCCAGGCAAAGCACGACATTCAGCATGTCGAGGATATTGTCATTGAAATGCTGCGCAACGCTCGTGATGCCGGCGCCGACAAGGTCTATCTCGCTACGACCAAGGAAGATGGCGTCCGTACGCTCGTCTTTCTGGATAACGGCTCGGGTGTGCCGCAGGATATGCAGGAGCGCATCTTCGATGCCCGCGTTACTTCCAAGCTCGAGAGCATGAAGATGGATCGTTGGGGCGTTCACGGTCGAGGCATGGCATTGTTCTCGATTAAGCAGAACACCGACGAGGCACGTGTTGTCGCGTCGGATGTTGACCTTGGCTCGGTTTTTAAAGTGAGCGTCGCTACCGACCGCCTTGGCGAGCGCGCCGATCAGTCCAGCTGGCCCCAGGCCGTCAAGGATGAGGATGGACGTTATGTCTGTGCTCGCGGTCCGCATAATATTATTCGCGCTGCTTGTGAGTTTGCGCTCGAGGAGTTGCGTGGTTGCGATGTCTATCTTGGTTCTCCGTCTGAGATTGCCGCGACCCTTTATGCTCAGGCGTCAAGTCGGCTCGATACGTCTCGTCTCCTGTTCATTGACGACGAGAGCGAGCTTCCGATTGTCGATCGTTTAGGCCTTGCCTCCGATGCCGAGGACTTTATCCGTATCTGCTCGGGTTTGGGTCTTGAGATGTCCGAGCGCACGGCCCATCGCATTTTGGCAGGGCAGATCAAGCCCGTTCGCGGTGTGACTGCGCGTCTGCTGCGCGAGCGTGATTCGTCCTCGCATGCGCCGGCTCCTGTCGATCTCGCGAAGGATCGTCGCGGGCTACGTATTGCCAAGGATGACATGGCACAATTTTCGCGTGCTGTGGAGCGCGACTTTAATGACCTTGCCGCCCGGTACTATCTTAACCTTTGCGGCGACCCAAAGATTCGTGTTTCGCGTGATCGAATCACTGTGACCTTCGATCTTGCCAAAGAGGAATAGTGCCTTTACCGAGTCCACTCGGTACGATACAGTTATTGCAGTTAAAACGTACTTTTAAACGCAGGAGTTTCTTCATGGATTGCCTGAAGGTATCAAGCAAATCATCGCCCGCGTCCGTTGCCGGCGCCATCGCCGGCATGGTCAAGGATGGTGTACCCGTCAACATCCAGTGTGTCGGCGCCGGTGCTGTCAACCAGGCCATTAAGGCCGTTGCCATCGCGCGCGGTTTTTTGATCCCAACCGGTTTTGATATTTCCTGCGCGCCCGTGTTCTCCGACATCCTCATTAACGGGGAGTCGCGCACGGCCATCCGCCTTTCTATCTACGTTCACCAGATCAATCGAGCTGCTATGGATAACGTCGTCATGGATGATGTTAAGCCTGTGGCATAGCTTCTGCTTGCCTCGATTCGCCCCCCCCTCTCCATCGTTAGGACTTATGCACATGGACCAGCGTTCCGTACGCGATATTCTTGCCGGTAAAACCTACTTTATCCGCACCTTTGGCTGCCAGATGAATCAGCACGACTCCGAGCGCGTGAGCGGTCTGCTCGATTCGTATGGTTGCCTCATGGCGCTCGATCCCGAGCATGCCGATATTGTTGTCTTCATGACATGCTGCGTGCGCGAGGCCGCCGATACTCGCCTGTACGGTCAGTGCAATTCCTGCAAAAGCCTGCCGCCTTCGCCTTCGGGCAAGCGTGTGGTTGCCGTGGGCGGCTGCATCGCGCAGCGTGATGGCGAGGGACTGCTCACCAACGTCGATAACGTCAATGTCATCTTTGGCACGCATTCTATCGCACATGTGGCCGAGCTTATTGCCGAGGCGTTCCTTGACGGCAAGCGTCATATCCGCACCAATGAGCATGAGGATACGGATGCCATGAGCATGCCGTGGCATCGAGAGACCCAGTATCACGCTTGGGTGCCCATCATGACGGGCTGCAATAATTTCTGCACCTATTGCATCGTGCCGTACGTGCGCGGTCGCGAAAAGAGTCGCCCCTTCGAGGAGATTGTCGATGAGGTGACCGGTTTGGTGCGCCAGGGCGTGCGTGAGATTACGCTGCTAGGCCAAAACGTTAATTCATATGGTCGCGATCTGTTTGGCAAGCCGCGTTTTGCCGATCTGCTGCGTGCCGTGGGCGATACGGGTGTGGAGCGCATCTTCTTTACGTCTTCGCATCCCAAGGATCTGTTGCCCGAGACCATCGACGCCATGGCCGAGACGCCTGCCGTTATGCCGCAGCTGCACTTGGCCGTCCAGTCAGGTTCGACGCGGATCCTCAAAGAGATGAATCGCCGTTATACACGCGAGGACTATTTGGGCCTGGTCGATCGCATTCGCAACCGTATGCCCGATATCGCGCTCTCGACTGACATTATCGTTGGCTTTCCGGGCGAGACTGAAGAAGACTTTGAGCAGACGCTCTCACTTGCCGAGACGGTCCGCTATGCTCAGGCCTATACCTTCATCTATTCCAAGCGCGCCGGTACCCCGGCCGCCGAGATTGACGATCCTACGCCGCATGAGGTTATTCTCGAGCGTTTCAACCGCCTGGTTAAGGTTATCGAGACCACGGCACACGAGTATAACCAGGGTGAACTTCATACTGTGGTTCCGGCGCTCATTGAGGGAACGAGTAAAAAGAACGACGCGGTCCTGCTGGGCAAGAGTCCCAAGAATCAGACCGTGCATGCGCCTATCCCCGAGGATTACAGCATCGATCAGCTTGTTGGCAAGATCGTTGATGTTGACGTTGACGTTGCCAAGACCTGGTATTTGTCCGGCTCCGTTGTGGGCGAGCCGCGCTAATGGTTTCTTCCGGGGCAGGTCTTTCCGCCGTCGCGATCGTCGGTCCGACGGCGGTTGGTAAGAGTGATGTTGCCGACCGTTTGGCAGCTCGTCTTTCGTCCGAAGTGCTGTCGTGTGACGCGATGCAAATCTATCGCGGCATGGACATCGGTACCGCAAAGATGGCGCCCGATGAGTGTACGGCGCCGCTGCGTCTCGTCGACATTGTAGAGCCGGGTGTGGCATATTCTGCTGCGCTTTATCAGGCTGACGCTCGCGCGCATGTTGAGCGCTTGCTTGGCGAGGGCTGCCTACCGGTGTTTTGCGGGGGTACGGGGCTGTATCTCAAGGCCGCCCTCGATGAGATGGACTTTCCCTCGGGCGAACTTGAGGACGATCGCCGTGCGGGCTATCAGGAGCTTGCCGAGCGTATTGGTGAGGAAGAACTGCATGCCCTGCTTGCCGAGCGTGACCCCGAGTCCGCTGCGGTCATCCACCCCCATAATGTTCGCCGCGTGATTCGTGCGCTCGAAATGCACGATGATGGCGTCTCCTATGCGCAGCAAAAGTCGCAGTTTAGTGTTCCGCGCGAGCATTATCACGCTCTGTGGTTTGGTCTGACGCGTAATCGCGAGGTGCTCTATGAGCGCATTAACCTGCGCGTCGATCTTATGTTTGAGCAGGGTCTTGTTGATGAGATTCGCGGTCTTATGGACCAGGGGCTGCGAGATGCCCTGACTTCGATGCAGGCAATTGGCTATAAAGAGATCATCGATGCTTTCAATGGCGTGATTTCTATGGATGAGGCTCGCGAACTCATCAAGATGCGTTCGCGTCGCTATGCCAAACGTCAGCTTTCGTGGTTTAAACGCGATGATCGCATCGTGTGGTTTGATATGGATGAATTTACGATCGATGAGGTCGTTGAGGATATCCTGCATCGTATTGAGGCTGTCTAATGGCCCGTTTTCCCCTTGTTCCCACGGCACCCGAGCCCGAGCGTGCCATTTTGGTTGGTGTTGAATGGCGCGACAATGCATGGCCGCTCGATCGCTCGCTCGATGAGCTGGAGCGTCTTGCCCACACGGCTGGTGCCCAGTGCGTGGCGCGTTTGTCACAGCGTTTGGTAAAGCCATATCCTAAATCGTTTATCGGTTCCGGTAAGGTTGAAGAGTTGTGCGGCCTGGTGCATCGCATGGATGCCGATGTCGTTATTTTTGACGATGACCTTACGCCCTCGCAACAATCTTATTTGGAGAAGGCCGTGGGCGAGCCGGTAAAGATTATCGATCGTACAGCACTGATCCTGGATATCTTTGGCCTGCATGCTCAGACGCGTGAGGGACGCCTGCAGGTACAGCTGGCACAGCTTCAATATCTGTTACCTCGCCTGCGCGGCATGTGGAGCCATCTTGCCAAGGAGCAGACGCGCGGTGGCATCGGCTCACGCTTTGGACAGGGTGAAAGTCAGCTCGAGGTCGACCGTCGCTTGATTCGCAACAAGATTGCCGCGCTTCGTCGTGAGCTTAAGCAGGTTGAACAGCGTCGCGATGTCCAGTCCAAGAGCCGCATTGAGTCACCGGCGTTTCGCGTCGCGTTAGCCGGTTATACCAATGCCGGTAAATCGACGTTGCTCAATTGCCTGACCGGCTCTACGGTACTTTCGCAGGACAAGCTGTTTGCTACGCTCGACCCGACGACGCGTTCGTATCGCCTGCCCGGCGGTCGCGGCATGACGATTACCGATACCGTCGGCTTTATTCAAAAGCTACCGCATGGTTTGGTCGATGCCTTTAAATCGACCCTGTCCGAGGTGTTGGGTGCCGATTTAATTCTCAAAGTCGTAGATGCGTCTGACGAGGACTATGAACGGCAGCTGGAGGCTGTTGACCGCGTGCTTGATGAGATCGGCGCTGGAGAGCGTTTAACGCTTACCGTATTCAATAAAATCGATCTTCTCGATAGCGTTGATCGATTGAGCTTCCGTCGTCGCTATCCCGAGGCCGTGCTGTTCTCGGCCCAGACGGGCGAGGGGCTCGACGATCTCGTCGACCGTATTGCTCGTGAGGCGGCTGCTACCGATGTGTTGCTTTCTGCTGATATCCCGTATCGCGAGGGCGCCCTCATCACGCTGGTGCATGAGCAGGGAACCCTTTTGCACGAGGAATATCTTGAGGACGGCGTTCGTATTGTGGCGAAGCTGCCGGCCCGTATCGCGCCGCGGCTCGAGCGTTATCGCACCGAGTAGACGAGCTCCAAAATGCCCAGAATGATGAGCTGATGCAGCAGATAAAAGGGGAGTGCATGACGTCCAAGGCTGGCGAGCGCCGGGACGGGATTGGCGTAGGCCCAGCTTGGGGCGGGATGTTCACATCTTTGAGCGGTACGCGCAGCAAAGTATCCTGTGAGATACATGAATATGAACGGGATGATTGGATAATAGTCGCCTGAAACGAACCAGGGGTCGGGAAATCCTAGCCACGCCAAATAGGGGAATGAATAGGTCGATTTCGGGATGCCCCATGTCGCTGCGAAGAGAGCGAGGCATATCGCAATGCCCCACGTGCTGGGCACTTTCTGAAGCATCGGTCGTGTTACGGCTGCCACAGCGGTACACGCCGCCATGCAATAAATGATGCCAAAGTTCACTGAATCGTCGACCGATACGAGCGTTGTTGCGATCCAGACGACCAAAGCTGCGGCTGCGTACTTGGCCGCTCGTTTAGCATTGTTGCGTGAGAGCGTGCACATCCAACCCGCGATAAACAAAAATATCCAGCTGATGCTGGCGCGCCAGATGTCTTGAAAGACGGTCTGGGTAAACCAGGGCATATCCCAGTCGTACAGGTAGGCGAGATCGTAGCAAGCGTGAAAACCTGCCATTGAAATCATCGTAAACCCGCGGACGGTATCAAAGATAGTGATGCGTTTTTGCATTACGAGAACCGGCGCATCAAGCCGACGACTTTGCCCAAGATAACGGGATTCGTTGCATAGATAGGCTCCATGGTGTCATTCTCGGGCTGCAGGCGTACGCGTCCCTGCTCCTTGTAGAACGTCTTGACGGTCGCTGAACCATCAATCATGGCCACGACAATTTCGCCGTTCATGGCACTCTTTTGTTCACGGACGATGATGTAATCGCCATTGAAGATGCCGACATTGATCATTGAGCTCCCATGCACCTCAAGGATAAAGGAACCCTGATCGGTGGCGATTTCGGTCGGGATAGTAAAAGTGTCTTCGATATTCTGCTCGGCCAGAATGGGAATCCCAGCCGCAACGCGACCAACGAGCGGTAGCGAGACCGTTCCGCGAGGTGCGGTGGGCTCGTCAGATTTAGAAATTGAGACAGAGGAACCGTCCTCATTAAAGAGTTCCAGGGCGCGCGGTTTGGTGGCATCGCGCTTGAGTAGCCCGCGCGCCTCCAGAGCAGATAGATGGGCGTGCACGGTGCTGGGGGAGGAAAGGCCCACGGCAGAAGCCATCTCGCGCACGCTGGGCGGATAACCCTTCTCCTGCTGATATTCCTTGATGAAGTCGTAAATTTGCTGCTGACGCTTGGTAATTTTGCGAGCCATCAGGGCATCCTCTCTACCCATGTCAAACAAATGTTCGAATTTTGCTTGACAGGAACAACTGTTCGAAGATAATAATAACCGAACATTCGTTCTCGCGCTAGACATTTTTGTCCGCGCGGCTTGATAAAACTGTTCTCAGCAAAACACGCGAGAGGAGAACATGATGAACGCAACGAATATGGTCCAGGGAAACCTCGCCCTTAAGCTCGAGACGCCTGCAGAACCCACTTTTACGGTTGTTCAGGGTGGCCGCTCCGGCTTTCAGCCTTTGACTGTAAAGCCTGCTCGCAATCAGCAGACTGTAGTCGCGCCGCCCCGCGTTGCCCTGAAGGTTTCGACGATTGTCGCCGTTGCCGTTGCGCTCACGCTCTTCTTTGTCCTCGCTACGTCGGTCTTTAGCGCTCGTCACGCCGCGTATGCCGAGTCCGTTTCCAACGTTACCTACGAGACCATTCGCGTTCAGTCTGGCGATTCTCTTTGGTCGCTTGCCGAGGAATATCCAATCGAAGGCCTTTCCACGCAAGAGACTTCCGACATGATCCGTAACGTCAATCATCTGGAGCATGGTTCGCTCGCCGCCGGTGCGCATCTTAAGGTTCCTGCTCGTTCGTAATCATTATTGCGCTGCGCATGGTACCCTTGTTATCGTTTAAGAGGAGGTACCATGCGCTGTCCCAAATGCGGCAAGGCACATACCCGCGTCGTTGATTCCCGTATGCAGGAGTCAAATAACACCATTAAGCGCCGTCGCGAATGTTGCGCGTGTAACTACCGCTTTACAACGTTCGAGCGATGCGAAGACCCAATCGAGGTCATTAAGTCGGACGGAACCAAGCAGCGGTTCGATCGCAATAAGCTGCTCGTCGGCTTGATGCGCGCCACCATCAAGCGTGATATCGACACTAAGAAGCTCAATGAGATTATCGACGACATCGAGGTCGAGCTGCGCTCTCGCACGCTGACGGCCGTCACGTCGCATGAGTTGGGTGACATGGTGCTCAAACGCTTGGCCAAGATCGACAAGGTGGCGTACATCCGCTTTGCCTCGGTCTACCGCGATTTCAAAGACGTCGATGAGTTTCTGCAAGAGCTCGACAAGCTAAGGTGATTTCATGTCCAACATTACCGTTAACATTAAGCGTCTCGACCCCACGGTCGAGCTTCCCAAATACGCACATCCCACGGATGCCGGCTTGGATCTGCGCTCCAACGAGGATTGCATTCTGAAGCCCTTCGAACGCCGTCTGGTCTCCACGGGCCTGGCTATCTCTCTGCCCGACGGTTACGCCGGCTTCGTCCAGCCCCGCAGCGGCCTGGCCATTAAGCAAGGCCTGTCCATAGTCAACACTCCTGGCCTCATCGATGCCCACTACCGAGGAGAACTCAAAGTCATCCTCATCAATCTAGACCCTACGAACAATATCAAAATCAACAAAGGCGACCGCATCGCCCAACTCGTCATCCAAGAAGTCCCTACGGTCAACCTCGTAGAAGTAGAGGAACTAGACGAAACCGACCGAGGAGCCGGCGGCTTCGGTTCTAGCGGCATCGCCTAGCTCTTTACTTTGCTGAACGGAGCATCGCAATGTTCGCTCGCCCCTTGGAGGCCCCTATATATCATCCCGTGCTCAAACATTCTCGCTTCGCTGCGAAACTGCGCGCGGGACGATATATAGGGGCCTCCAAGGGGCGAGCTATGCCTACGTGCTCGTAGCCATTCATGGCTCTCAATCAAAACAGTTTGCTGTATTTAAAGGCTGTATCCAACTAGTAACCCGATGCGACAAAGAGACAACCCCTTTGTCGCATCGGGTTGCTTGGATTACTTGTATTTGAGTTCACCTTCGCTGCTTTACTCGGGTAACCGGTATATCTGCTGGTATGTACATGTAGCTGTGGCGCAGGCCGCCCACACATATCGTTCCACGCGCAGTTTCGCAGCGAGCGAAGCGAAGCGAGAATGTTTGAGCATGGAATGATATGTGTGGGCGGCCTGCGCCACAGCGGACTTTAAGACGCTAGCGGATGTGCGCTGGCTTATCGCCCCAGTAGAAGCGGCAGAATGCGCGTTTTCTTTTCTGGGGTTTGCCTACGAGTTCCATGGTGGCGACGGCGATGTCTTCGGCTGCGTGGGGGCGGCGTAGTACTTCGCCGTTGATGAGTAGGGCTTTGAGTGATTCGGGATGGTCGTGCAAGTGACGTAAGGTTACGATGAGTTCACGTGCGGTGGTGACATGCATGCTGGCGCCCATGCCGGTGAGCATCGTGGTGTTGGCCTTTTCCTGGCCATAGGACTTGCCCAGCAGGATCATCGGCAGATGAGCGCACAGGCACTCGGTGACGGTGAGTCCGCCCGATTTGAGGATTGCCAGGTCGCAGCCGTGCATGAGGGCCGCCATGTCGTCCACGTAGTCCAGTACCGTGACGTTGTTGAGCTTCATGGCGTCGAATAGCGTCTTGAGACGGGTGGCATATTCGGTGTCTTTGCCCGGCAAAAAGATAAAGTGCATGTCCTCGAAACTGCGCAGGAAGGGGAGGGTGCGGTCCATCTCCGCGCGAAAGCGAACGTACGGTTGAGGCAAACTGGCACCAGCCATCACCAACACAACGGTCTTGTCAGCGGGGAGATGGAACTTCTCGAGTTCTTCCTCGCGATTATAGTCCGTATCAAACCCGGTGCGGATGGGGATGCCTGTGATGCGGATTTTAGTCTCGGGAACCTTACGGGGGCGAAGTGTCTCGGCCATAAATTCGTTGGCTACGCAGAATAGGTCGGTGTCCTTGTGGGGCCAAAAGCCTTCGACTTCATAGTCTGTTGGTACGCAGATGACCGGATAATCGATACCCGTAATTACGCGGGCGCCCACGGCAACATTGGCTGCTGTGATGTGCGTTGCGACCACGGCTATAGGCCTGCGGCGACGAATATATTCGTTGAAGGCGGGGAACATAATTCGCGACCATGCCGTGCCGCCACCCCAGAGAAGATGCCCCGTAAGCGTATATCGCCAGGTCAGGTCGTAAATGGGGCGTGTGGCTCCCGTAAAAGAAGCCGCGGTCTTATTGCCGTCGAATTTAATACGTCCAAAATCAAGGATATCGAGCACTTCAATTTCAATATCCTCAGGGATTCCCTTGGTGCCGCGGATAAGGTCAAATGCTTGTGCAATCGCGTTGGCGGCGGCTTTGTGGCCCGATCCAACCGATGCGTGCACAATGGTTACCAGGGGTTTTTGTGTAGGTGAAACGGTCATTTGCTCCGGTTGGGGAGTGGCTTGCATGGGCAGGGGAGCGCTATTGCTCGTCTGCGTTTGATCCATCGATAACTCCCCTTCAGCTTTGTTACGCGATTTATCATTGTAGTGCATGAGTGTCATGTTCGCGTAAATTTGGGTATGAGCGCAAAGAACGACAACGTTTCGACGAGAGGATATTCCATGACTACCGATCAGCCGATTGATGTTGCGATTATCGGTGGAGGCCCCGCGGGCTATGCTGCCGCCATTTACGCTGCGCGTGCCAACCTGACGACGACCGTGATTGAGCAGGGCATGTCGGGTGGACAGATCGCCACGACCAATGAAGTCGAGAACTATCCGGGTATTCCGCTCTTGAGTGGCGCCGAACTCGGCGAGCGTTTTCAGCAACATGCAGAGGGGCTGGGAGCGCAGGTTACATGGAGCATGGTTACGGGTATCGATTACGATGCCGATGCAGCGCTGTTTACGGTGCATCACGGTATGGGCGATACGCTTGCCTCGAGCGTTATTGCTTGCATGGGTGCCACGCCGCGTCCGGCAGGTTTCGCTGGCGAGGATACCTATCGCGGTCGTGGCGTTTCATATTGCGCAACATGTGACGGCATGTTCTTCCGCGGCAAACAGGTCTTTGTCATCGGCGGCGGCAACGCTGCCTGCGAGGAAGCTCTGTTCCTGTCAGACATTGCCAGCAGTGTGACCATCGTGCTGCGCCGCGACCAGTTCCGTGCGCCTGATGGTGTTGTTCAGAAAGTACTCGAAAAGGACAATATTACAGTTAGGTACCAAACTAGTATTGCGGAGCTTTCTGGTGAAGCGATGCCCACGACAATTACGTTCAAAGACAATGCAAGCGGTAAGACGCATGCCGAGACCTTTGAGCCTGGCTCGTTTGGAATTTTTGTCTTTACCGGCACGCAACCCCATACCGAGCTTGTTGAGCATCTAGTCGATCTGGCGCCTGATGGCGGCATTCTGACTGATGAATCCATGGCGACCCGCACGCCAGGTCTATTTGCTGCTGGCGACATCCGTTCCAAGCGCTTACGTCAGGTTGTGACCGCCGTTTCTGACGGAGCCATAGCAGCAACGAGCGCATACGCGTTTCTCCGCGGATAAGTACGATAATATATCTTATGTAAGGTTGCTATCTTTAATACAAAGTGGTTGGACGGTGCATCAATGTGCTGTCCAACCACTTTTACTTTCCTGCTATATAGTATGCAAAACTAGATAACCTAGAATACAATATAGCTAATGAACGGAGGATCCTTATGAACCACGCCAAACGCGTTATCCCGATGTCCGATTCGTCGGTCAGCATTAAGCCTGAGGATATTCAGCCCACTGTGCTGCCCGATGCATTTATTCAGTCCGATATCGTGCGCAAACTCAATACGTTGAGTCTGCCGCGCTATAACCAGTTGCCCAATGTGACGCTCTACCGCGACCAGGTTATTGAGTATGTTGCGCTGTGGATGGAGCCGCTGTCCATTTGCGTTGAGCAGCCTGTCATTACGCCATCGATGATCAATAACTACGTGAAGGTCGGCCTGGTGCCTGCTCCGGTCAAAAAGCAATATGGCCGCGAGCAGATTGCCCGCCTGATCGCTATCTGCATCTTTAAGCAGGTGCTACCTATTGCTGCGGTGCAGGCACTCTTTAACATTCAGCGTTTGAGCTACGATGCCCCGACGGCCTTCGATTATGTGGTCGATCAGCTCGAGGCATCGATTCGTTCGGCGTTTTCCGTCGAGCAGACGCCGGTTCCCGATACCGCGCATCAGGTAACGCGTGAGTCGCTGCTTGTACGCAGTGCGGTA
>UQPP01000013.1 GCA_900543025.1 uncultured Collinsella sp. | reverse complement strand
CAGACGTTGGACGCCGAACCACCCATGACGGAGCGAAGCCACCAATTGACGCGAAATTTCACGCGATCCTTGGTCTGGCGGAAGATGGGCAGCTGGCACGCCTCGCCCACGGAGTAGCCCTTGGTTCCCCACACGGGGCAGCCGTAGACCTCCATCTCGTTGAGCGACCAGATCTTGCCGAGGTTCGCCCACGACCAGCCCGTGGACTCCTCGACGTTGCCGCTCGCGCTGTAGCGCTCCTCAAGCAGGCACCGGCGGTCGATGATGCGGTTGCGGAGCGCCTGCGGGAGCTTCGGGAAAAGCCACTCGGTCTCCCACTTGTGCAGGTTGCTGTTTAGGTACGGGTGCTTCTCCTCCGCCGTGCCCTGATTGCTCTCGGTGTCTCCCCAGTAGAGGTACTGCCCGTCCGTCGTCTGCCAGTCCGGATCGGTAATGGCGATGGGATCGAACAGGCACACGAGATGATGCTGGGTGAGCTGCGTGTCCATGGCGTTGAGGTAGGTGTCCATGCCCGCGATGCGCGCCGTGAGGTTGTTGCTCTCGACGGGCACGGTGAAGTAGTCGCCGATGCGCAGGTCGCCGAAGCCCGAGACGCACAGCCCGCCGAGGTAGGCGTAGAGGTCGGACTGCCCGGAGAACAGCGAGTTGAGGTTGCGCCCGGAGTAGATGCCGTTGAACTCCTGCCGGTCGTACTCGGCGTTGGTGAGCGCGCTCTGCGCTCTGTCCCTAGCGGTCTGGTCGATGATGGTGTAGTTGGTGCCCTTGACGTTGAAGGTCTTTGCGTCTGCCATTTCCTGTCCTTTCCTATGCCAACGTGATGGTGTTTCCGCTTGCAGAGCATGTGGAGCCGAGCGTCACCGTGGTTCCGGACACGGATGCCTTGGCGCTCGGCGCGTAGATGGTGCCGTCCATGTAGAAGAAGTCACCGGACGAGTCGGCGAGCATGGAGCCGAGCTTGTCTATCTGCCCCCGCATCTCCGCAACGTCCTCGTCGCCAACGACGCTTGACTGAAGGCTGTCGGCAATGCTCCGCGCGTAGGTCGCCGCGTTGTTGGCGTTGGTGGCCGCTCCGTTCGCCGCGTTCGTGGCGGCTTGAGATTGGCTCTTGAGCGTGTTGAACTCCGTCACGCGGTTCTTCTCGGCGGTGACCCTCGCGGCCTCTTGGCTCTGGCGGGTCTCCTCCGCCTCCTGCCGATCGGTCTCGTTGGCCTTTCTGGCGTTCTCAGCGCTCACGCGGGCGGCCTCTTGGCTCTCGGCCTTCTTCTCGTAGGCCTCCCACTTCTCGTAGAGCTTGGTGAGCATATCGTCGTAGTACTCGGCGGCCTCCTCCGGGTCGGAGGTGTCAACGGCAGGCAGGATGCGAAGCTCGAATCCCTCGGTAGACTCTGCTCTGGTCGTGCCTGTGTAGAAGACGAAGTGCGCGAGGCGAGCGGTACCGGGAGAGGACACTGCCTGCGATGGAAGCGTGCAGCTCACCGTGCTCCCAGATATGGTTGCCGTGCACCTCGCCCACGTCCCGTCGGCCTTGAGGATGTCGAGCCGTGCGCTTCCCGTTGGCGTGTAGCTCGCTCCATCGTTTTGAAGCTGCGCCTTAATGGTCTGAGAGGCCACGTCGCCAACGCGAACCACCACGCAGGGCGGTACGAGCGCCGTGCTCTTGTTCATCTCAAGGATGATGTCATGCGTTATCGCCATCAGCAAGCTCCTCACCGTGCTCCATCATCCAGTCGATGGCCATGATCTCCTCACCGCTGAGCACACCGATGACGTCATCGGGAATTGCGGTCATGATCCGCACGTCATGCTCCACCTCGGATACCTCGCTGAGCTTGCGCAGGAAGTCTTGAAACCCCTCGCAGCTTGGGGTAACGGCGAAATCCTTAACGTTACCGTCATCGTCTTTTATCTCCGCGCCGTACTCGCGAATGAGCGAATCTTTGTAAGCCGTGTAGTCAGCCAAGGCGTTCATGATCGCGCGCATGTTAACGGCCGCCTTGTATCCCACCAGCGACCTGCTCTTAAGAACCGGCCCTAAAGATTGGGCCATGGCCTCAAGCTGTTTGTTGCTGTACTTCATTCCTGTTCACCCTTCTCGCTCTCATAGCTGACGCCAAGCGCCGACAGGATGATGTCAAGCTTGCTGTTCATCGAGTCGAGTACCGTCGACTTCGCGGACTCGGCTATCGGCTGCCCGGAATCATCGCTCCCGCTTGCGTTCCCATCCTTGAATACGATTTGCTCTGACATGGTTTCCTCCTAGCTGTACATCCCTACAAGAAGGCCCCTCTTGAATTGAAGCCTCACGTTCGTTGTCCAACGGGCCACAGTTCCGTCGCTGTTGATGGACGTCGGAAGCATTCCTGAAAGCGTGTTCGTTATCCCTCCCGATGCGCCTCCGCTGTCGGGGTCGATGTAGAAGTTGTGTGCTGTGTAGTTCCGACCGTCAAGGTCGCACCCGAGAGCGATGGTGTCTGTGGATAAGCCACCGAAAGCTTGGTTGATGTACGAGAGCTTCATCGTATAGGTGCTAGCGCTCGCGCTTTCCGCCACCGCCCATGTCATATACGAGCCTTCGTTTTCAAGGTCGAAGACAAGGCCCCGCTTCGAGGAATCGCCCGTGTACGAGTTCGTCCCGATCTTTCCCAATTCGTAATTGGAGTAATAGAAGTGGATTCCACTGTTTGTAAGCCGGAACACGCTGTTGCCGACATATGAGTTCTCGATAGTTAGGCCGCCGATGTACCCAGATGTCGTTCTAAGGTACCCGCTCGAAAGGTTCCAGTAGTTTTTGCCCGTGGCGTCAGATATGGTTCCCGTGGCAATGTACGAGGCGTTGATGTAGAGCTTGCTGTTCGACAGGTATACGCCCTGCGTCTGTCCGTTGTTCGTAAGGCGGTTGAAGACTTCGCGCTGCGTGAGGCTGTTGTCTAGGTTATCCGTTGACTGGTTCCCGGACGTAAGACCGCGCGCGAGAACAGGGCCTGTGTAGGTGTACGTACCGTTCGACCACTTGATGCGGCTACGCGTCCAGTAGTAGCGCCCGGAAACCCAAACGGGTTGCGTGTTAGACCAGTATCCGCCCGTCTGCGTCGTGCTGCTGGTGGACAGGTAGTACTGCTCTATGACCTCGGCCGCGCCGATGCCGCTCTCGTTCGCTATCCTGCGCGGCGTCGTGTACTCGATAGTACCGTCCGCAAGCTCCATCTTGACACGCGTCCACAAGTGCTTGCCCTGCGCCCACAGCGCGGTTGTGCTCCATGTGGTCGGCTGCACCGTAGAGCTGTCCGAAAGACCGTACTGCACGTCTGCGGACACCACGACGGAACCGGCTTGAGAACCCGCGAGGTTCGCAAGGGCGGAGATCGTCACGTCGCCCGTGTCGATGTCGGCGCTGAAGACGGTCTGCCCGTTCTTCTCGACCTTGATCGTCCCCGTCTGGATGTACTCGCCGTTGAGGTACAGCTTGCCGTCCTTCATGTAGAGGCCCTGCACCGCCCCGTTGTCGGTAAGGCGATTGAACACCTCCTCCTTGTCGAGCTTGGTGTCCAGATCGTCGGTTGACTGGTTTCCACTTGTAAGCGCGCTCGCCAAGACTGGGGTGGTGTACGTTACGCTGCCGTCAGACCATGTGATTCGTGAGCGCGTCCAGTAATAGTGGCCCTTCACCCACGTTGGCTGCGTGTTCGACCAAGTACCGCCCGTTTGGGTTGTGTTGCTGGTCGAAAGGTAGTACTGCTCGATGACCTCGGCAGCGCCTATGCCCTTGTCGTTCGAAATGCGACGTGGAGCCGTGTATTGAATCGAGCCGTCGGCGAGCGTCATCTTGACGCGCGTCCACATGTGCTTTCCATTCTGCCAAAGGGCAGTTGTTGTCCACGATGTCGGCTGCGTGTTGGCGGAATCGGATAGGCCGTACTGCACGTCGGCGGACACAACGATGTCTCCCGCGCTGCTGTTCCCAACAGACGCCGTTGCGGAGATCACCACGTCCTTACTGTCAAAGTCGACCATGAAAACGGGGTCGTTCGGGTCACCCACGACCATGCGACCGGCTTTGATGAGGTTGGCCATGAGCGTACCCGTGGTGATCCAGTCTGCGACGAAGCCGTTTCCGGTTCCAAAGGTGCGCCAGTCGTAGGAGCCGTCGGCCTTTGTTCCCGCCGCGATGCGGAAGCCCAGCGAGCACAGCTGCATGGCCGTGCCTCCCGTGGCGGTGGGCCGCCCGTCCTCGTCCAGCGGCACGCTTGAGAAGATGAACCCGTTCTGGTAGCTCACGTGCATGTAGCTCATGCCGTTCATGTTGAACTGCTCGTTGAGCGAATCTATGAGCTGCTGCAGGAAGGCGGGGGTGGTACCCGCCACGGCATCCCAGCTGCCGGACTGGTTCTGAAGATTGCTGATCTGTTGTTGTTGCTGCTGCAGGATGTCGGCGATGCTCTCGGTGACGTTCCCGAGGGTCACGCTCTGCGTCTTGGCCAGAAGGTCGCTTACCAGCTTTGTCACGCGCCCTTGGCATCGCAGCGTAGGCTCGAAGCTGCTGTCCACCATCTGGGTATCGTCCCCGACGCCCACTCCCTCCCACGGGCGGCCCATGGCCACGAGGTCAACCACGTCAGCCTCGTAGGTGACGCCGGGCGTCTTGTGCTGGTCTAGGTAGTCCTGCGTCTCGTCCTTGAGCTGATGCGCGTCCTCGCAGCTCGAGTTCTCGTACTTGCCGAACACGTGCTTGAGGCCGCCCTTGCCGTCGGGGCGTCCGTACAGCTTGAGGGCTTCGGCGTCCTCCACGTAGTCCTTGCCGTTGTTGACCTCGCCGAAGGTGAGCTTGCGTCCATATCCGCCGGAATCGGTCTCCACGCCCTTGCCATAGCCGTAGCACGCGGTGATGGCCCCCCAGTGCTCGGTGCGCGTGATGCTGTTGATGTCCTTGCCGTAGCTGAAGCGGCGGTGCCCGTTCGCCTCTCCACGGTGCTTGAGGATGGATACGCGGCGGTGCGTAACGCCGTCGGCCTCCACCGTGATGGAGGTCTGAAGCTCGCCGCCGCACTCTAGGATGCTATTGAGGGCGGAGCGGCAGTCCGTATGGTAGAAGGTGAGGCCGCCGGAAACAGTGCCCGGCTGGTCTACCGTCCCGACCTCCCAGCGGGTAGGCTCAAGGCACACCTCAAGGGCGCGCTGGAAGCTGTAGCCGTAGGGCCGCTTGTCCTCGATGTAGTCGCCGAAAAGCTCGCATATGGAGTTGAGCGCGGTGTCGCTGTAGATGGGAAGCCCTGCGGCGCTCGCACCCTTCGGGTCTTGGCACACGTGCTCGTGCGGCTCTCCGTTGAGGTCTTGCCATACGAGGCGGTACCCCTCCTTGAGCGGGTAGGTTGTTGTGATGTCAACGGTGTCCTCGCCGTTGAGGCAGTCAGTCCATATGAAGCTCAAGAGCTGACGCGCCCCGATAGTTCCCACGTACGCGTCATGGCGGCTGTAAACGTCTACCCTCATCACAGCCACCTCTCGTCCCACTCAACGGTCGCGGTTCCTCCCGACACCATGAGCAAGGCGTCGCCATCTATGCTGAAGAAGTCGCTCGTTATGTCCACGGCGTGGTCTGTGCCGTTGATGGTGCAACGCTCAAGCCCCATGTCGAGCACGACGGTCTGCGATCCGTTGAAGCTCGAAAGCACGCGCACGTATTCACCAGTTCCGACGTTGGTTATCTGCCACTGGCTGCCGCTGGGCGGCTTCACGGTCACGACGGGGCGCGCCGGGTAGCTCCCGCCGACACGCACGCGCTTGGTTCCGTTCACATCGATGCTGTGATGTTGACCGTAGGAAACCGGGTTGGCGCACAGGAAAGTAAGCTCCACGTCAGGCACGTAGGCGGACTTGCTCAACTCGGCCCCGCCCTCGTATAGGGCCATGAGGTAGGTTGTCGGGTCATCGGGGAGCACCAGGGGCGCAGGCTCGAAGGACTTCAGGCACGCCGCCAGGGCCTTGCGCGCCTCCGTCACGTCGTACATCAGGCGGCGGGTTATGCACCCGCTCACAGTAACCTCTATGGCGTCAAGCTCCACTGAGGACACGAGCGCCCCGTCCATGCCGGGCACCTGCGTCTGGGTGATGCGCCGCTTGGGCACCACCTGCCGCTTCACGTCGGTCACAAGCAGGTACGGCGAGAGGTCGTTGCCGTCGAACTCTATCCTTTGGTCGAAGATCATACGGCGTACCCCCTTCCTCGTGCCGTGATCCTGCTGCTCTGCGCCAAGGCGGTCGATACCGCATCGACGCCGATGTAGGCGTTGGTGTCCTTGGATGCTATCTCGCGCAGAAGATTCACCATCTCGCCCAGCATCGCCATGACCTCGGCATTGCCCCCGCCGTCCTGCTGGGCGGCTCCGTACCCCACGGTGCGCACGCCGGACGAGAAGCCGCCGCCGTTGGCCTCGAAGTACGAGGCGCTCGCGAGCCTTCTTGCGGCATCGGAGACGATTCCCTCGCCCTTGAGCATGCCGCTCGCGAAGTTCTGCGCGAGGTGCAGGCCGGAGGTCTCGCCGCCCTTCTCCGATCCCGCCCACGGGCCTTCCTTCGGCACGGAGAAACCCATTGCGTTCTTGGCGGCCTGCACGACGCTCCACGCGGCGTTCGAGACCCACGTGATGCCCGCGCGGATGCCGCTCGCGAAGTTGCTGGCGAGGTGGCTGCCCCACCCGTAGGAGTTGCCGCAGTTCTGCATGTTGCTGGCGGCGCTGGCGAGGCTCTGGGCGTTGCTGCGGGTGGAGCCGACGCCGGAGCCGATGCCGCTGGCGAAGTTGCTGGACGCGCTGCGGCCCTTGCTCGAAAGGTCTGATGGCGTGCCTGAGACGCCGGACGAGGCGCTGCTGGCGAGGCTGCGGGCGCTCGATGCCACGGAGCCGATTCCCGCCGCGAGGCCGGACGAGAGGCCGCTTGAGGCCCTGCTGCCCGTGCTCTGCGCGTCGCCCGGAAGCCCGCTGATGCGGTCGATGAGCTGCTGACCGAGCTGGGCGATGGAGCTGAGCGGGCCGGACGTGTTGCCGCTGATGCCGTTGGAGAGGCCGGCGTCAACGTCGGAACCTATGCGGTAGAACGCCTGCGAGGGCGAGTGCGATTCCAGCGTGTCCTTGGCCTTGCTGATGACGTCCTCGCCGAGGAGCGCGGCCTGCTCCTCGGAAAGCGTCCCGTTGGCGATGCCGTTCGCGAGGCCTTGGTCGATGTCGTGGCCGAGGAGCTGCGCGGCTGCGGGAACGTCCCCGCCCGTGAGCTGAAGTGCGATCATTGACAGCATGGTGTTGGTCGCCCCGGACGCCGTGAAGCTGTTGGCGGTAATCCCGTCCGCAACGCTCTGCGGGAGGCTGATGCCTGCGCTGCTCATCTGGGACGAGACGCCAGACCAGTCGCCGGTCGCTGCTGCCTTGAGGATGCTCGTCGCTGTGTCGACGTTCACCGCCCCGCTCTGCATGCCGTTGGCGAGCGCCGTTGCGGCGTTGAGGCCCGCGTCGTTCATCTGGACGCCCATGCCGTCGAGCGTCGTGATGATGCTCTGTGAGGTTCCGTCCCATGAAGCCACAAGCTGTGTGAGCTGCTGGTCATTGAGGCTCCGGAAAGCCTCGACCGAAACGCCCGCGTTGCTCAGGTCGGTGGCGAAGTCGTTGATGTCACCGCCCACCGCGTTCATGGCCGTCGAGACGGTTGAGCTTGACAGCACGAGGTTCTGCATGCTCAATGCGTTGCCGTCAGCTATGGCGGCCTGCGCCGTCATGGACGATGACACGTTGTTGATGGAGGTGTTTGTGGCGTCGAGGGCCGCCTGCGCGTCCTTTACGGCCTGACCGTACTTGGAGTTCTCGGCGGTTGCCTCCATGGTTGCGCGCGCCTGCTCCATGGTAATGGGAACCCCTTGCGCAGCCATGGTGTTGTAGTAGTTCTGCGCCAAGGTGTCCATGTCGCCGTATACGTTGTTGTACTCCTGCTGCGCCTGCGTAAGGGCTGTGATGTTCTCGGCCTGCTGCTGGTAGAGAGCGGAGAGGTTCTGCTGCTGCGCGTCGACCTGAATCTGCTGCATCTTCTGGTCGATGTAGCTACCGAGCGATGACGTAACGTCATGAATGGCGCCGTTCTCATCCGCGAGCTTGCCGTTGGCGGCGTCGGTGACCTGAATCTGCGTCCCGCACAGGTCGTTCACCGTATCGACGGCGGTGCGGAGGCGGGCCTGCGCGTCGTTGGCGAGGTCGGTGTGGTTGGCGTACTGCTGGATGGTCGAGTATGCCTGCTGGAGCTGCGCCATCTGGGCCGATGCGCTGGTGTTGGTGTCGCTGATCGTCTGGGCGAGCTGGGCTTGGGACTCAAGCATCCCGTCGATGTCCACCTTTGCGGCACCGGCTGAATCGCCGTATCCCTCCAAAGCGTCAGCTCCCGCGTTGGACGCGCTCACGCCCTTCTCGGTGGCAGCGGTAAGGCCCTCGGTCGCTGCCTTTAGGTTGTCCTCGTGCTCCTTGGCCTCTTGGAAGACGCCGACGAGCGCGGTGATGCCCGCGATGATCGCGAGCGGCGCGATGGTCGCCAGCGCCAGCTTGAGGCCGGTGGCCGCCACGGACGCGGCTTTCATGGCCACGCTCTGGGCGGTTACGGCGGTGGTGCTCGCCTGAGCCGCCGTGGCGGAGGCTTTGTAGCCCTCGACGGTGCCCTTGGCCGCGTCCATGGCGCTCTCGCGCTCGGCGACCTCCTGCTGGAGGTTCGCTATCAGCTCTTGGTTGGCCTTGCTGCCCTTGCGCTGCTCGCGCTCAAGGTCGCGAACGGCCGAGTTGTACTCGGTCTGCGCGGTGCCGGCCTCGCTGACGGCATCGATGTACTGCTGCACCCCGCCAGCAGCCTTTGCCGCCGGGTTGCGCTCAAGCGCCTTGGCAAGCTTCTCGTTGCTTTGGTACGCCTTGAGAGACGCCGCGTTCGTGGTCGTGAGCGCGTCGGCGTAGGTCGCTATCTCCTGCTTGGCCTTCCCGTATGCCGTGACCATCGAGCCGACGCCCTTCGTGATCCGACCGGAGACCGACAGCACGGGGCCTGCCGCTGCCGACACGAGGCCGAAGCCCACTACGGCCTGCTGCGTTCCCTCGTCCATCTGGCTGAAGGACTCCGCCGCGCCGCCGACGGCGTTCGCCACGTCCGTGACGGCTGGCGCGAGCGCCCCGCCCACTTGGATAGAGGCCGTCTCGATAGCGCCGTTCATCTCCTCGATGCTGCGCTGCGTGTCGCCCATCTGGGAGTCGGCGAGGCGCTGGGCCGCCGTTTGGTCGTTGGTCGCTGCGGTGTAGCGCTGTATGCCCTCGGTGCCCTGGTTCATCATCACCAAGGCCGCGCGGGACGCGTCCGCGCCGAAGATCGTCTGTATTGCGGCGTCGCGCGTTGCGGAATCGAGGCCGCCCAGCTTCGCCTGAAGCTCCCCGGCAATGCTCGCGGCGTCGAGCATGTTCCCGTTGGAATCGCGCGTGTTGATGCCGAGGGCTTCCATCTGCGATGCGGCGGCGTCTGTCGGGGCGGACAGGCGCTGAAGCATCGTCTTGAGCGACGTGCCCGCGTCGCTTCCCTTGATACCGGCGTCGGCGAAGGCACCCAGAACGGCGGCGGTGTCTTGGATGCTCCACCCGGCGCTGTGCGCCTGAGCGGACACCTGCGAGAGGCCCTGCGTGAGGTCTGAAACGTCTGCGGAGGACGCCGCTGCGGCACCCGCCAAGGCATTGGCTGCCTCGCCGGTCTGGTCGGCGGAGAGACCGAAGGCCCCCATGGCCTGAACGGTTACGTTGGCCGCGTCCGCGAGCTGCAAGCTTCCGGCGGCGGCCAAGTCCATGGTGGTCTTGAGAGCGCCGCCCTTGATGTCCGCAGCGGTGAGGCCTCCCTTGGCAAGCTCCTCCATGGCGGCACCGGCCTCGGACGCGCTGAAGACGGTCTGCGAACCCATGTCCAATGCGAGCTGCCGCAAGTCCTGCATGTTGGCGGACGGGTCGTTGAGCGCGCCGGACACGCGGTTCATGCTGCTCTCGAAGTCGATGGCGGTCTTGGCCGATGCCGCGCCGATGGCCGCGAGGGGAACGGTCACCCCGGCGGTCATGGCGTCCCCGGCGTCGGCTACCTGCTGGCCCGCGCTGTAGATGCGCCCGCCAGCCTCCGCCGCCTTGGAACCCGCCTCGACCCAGCTCTTGGACATGGAGCCCTCGGCCGCCGCAGTCCTCACGGCAAGGCGCTCAAGGGACTTCTCTGCGCGCTCGACCGCCGACCCGTTGTAGGAGCCTGATATGGCTATTGAGATGCTTGCCTTACCCATTGAGGTACTTCCTTATGGTCTGCTCTATGCGGGTCTCTACAGCGTCCACAACGGCGTTCTCGTTGTCGAGCACCGCCTTGACGAGCGCGCGGGGCGGGTTGCCTTTTGGCACGCCCACCGGGAGGCCCCTGCGACGCCCCGAGAGGTAGACGGCCCCGGCGTTGGCGAACTCGATAGTTCCCGCGCCGGGGTCGTCGCTTGCGATCCTCACGCCATTGGCGAGCGTGCGCAGGGCCATGCTCGAAGCGTAGGCACCCGTGCGCGCTATCGCCTGAGCGTTGTTCCGCGCCTCGGTGAGGATTGGCTTGGCGTCCTCCTTGAGGCCGCGCTTGAACTCGCGGAGGATGTCCTTGTTGATGGACTTGAGCGCCCTGATGGTCTCCTCAAGACCCTCCGCCTCGATGCGCAGGCCGCCGCCATGGGTGAACGCCATCATTTCCTCCCGCGATTGAAAATCCTGTTGACCCGCGCCCTGCGCGCCTCCATGTCGGCCTTCCTGCCGCGCTCCTCTTGGGCGTCGAAATACATGTCCACGTACTCGTCAAAGACGGCGGGGTACTCGTCGCACAGCCTTGCGAGGTCGTACGGCGAGCACCCCGTTCGGAGGCTCAAGATGGCTATTCGCTGGGCGCGTCCGCTAAAGGGGCGTCGGCCTCGGGCTTGTTGTCCTTGATTTCCACGTCGTAGGTGTCGGCGATGGCGTCGATGGCCTCCTCGGCCCCCATGCCCTCGACGCCAAGCTCATTGAGCTTGCCAGCGCGCTTGGCCGCGCAGTAGGCCCACGCGAAGTCGAGGCGGTTCTGGTTGGTGGGGCGCTTCGGCCACTCCGCCGCGATCTCCTGCGCGTCCCACAGGGACGTGCGGCCGCCCTCGAACTTTACGGTGCTGCCGTCCTCCGGCTTGGTGAAGGTGAAGACGAACTTCATGCGTGCTCCTTACTCGGTGATGTACTTTGCGACCTTGTTCACGATGGTGATTGTGACGGGCGTGCCGTCGGCGGAGTCGATGCCGATGTCATCGGCGCTGAACTCGACCTCTGCGACGTTGCCCTCGGGGTCTACCTCGGGCATCTCGAAGTTCCACGGCACGTTGGTGAAGGCCACGTCGAGCGTGCAGTTGGGGTCGGCGCTGTGGGTGAACTTCCACAGGGCGGAGCCGTACACGATCTTGGAGGAAACCTTGGTGCCGTCGGCGGCTCCCGTGAGGCACTTGCGCATGAGTGAGAAGTCATCCGGCACGACGGTCATGTTCACGGAGGTGGTCAGCTTGCCCTCCGCGAGGATGGTGGGCACGACCTGGCCCGCAGCGCGCTTGGCCTCGAGGCTGTTGGACATCTCGAAGCTGCCCTGCGTAACGGTCACGTCGACGGGGGTCTTGCTGGCGGTGTCGATCTGGAAGTCCCCGCCCGTTGGCACGAAGTAGCCGTCGAAGCACGAGGGGTTCACCACGCCCGCCCAAGACTGGAACAGGGTGGCGTCGTTGCCAGCTGCGGTGACGCTGATGTCGAGCGGCGCGTTGCCCTCGAAGGTCAGGCCGAGAGTGTCGATCTTGCAGCCATCGACCTTGTGCACCGTCTGCTGCGCGGTGTCGCCGATCTGGCCCCAGAAGGTCAGAAGCTGGAGCACGGAGCCGAGGGTGATGACGTGCTTGTAGTAGCCCTCCTTGCCCTCTGCGGGCGTGGACACGATGTTGCCCATGGCCGCGAGGCAGTACAGCGCGAGGGAATCCGCGTAGGCAAGCGTCTCGAAGTCGACGCCCATGTTGACCTCGGAGACGTACGCGCCGTTGGCCGCGTTGGCGCGGAGGCCGCACGCGACGGCCTTCTGCTCGATGGTGCGCTCCGGGTTGACCAGACCGCCGCCGGTCAGTCCGTGCTTGATGGTGGGCTGCTCCGCCGGGGTGTCGCCGTCCTGCAGCGCCACGCCCAGCATGCCGATGGAAACGTTAATCATCAGTCTGCTCCTTCTTCCGTGCGGCGGCGCGAACCGCCCCCTGCTCCTTGAGCGCCCTCATGAGCGCGTTGGGTGCTTTGACCTGAGCGCCCTTCTTGAACCGGTAGGGGTGCCCGTTGTAGAGCACCGCGATGTCCTTTGTGGCGATCACTGCACTACCTCCCTGAACTTCTGCGGGCACTTGGCGAACACTGAGCACTGCACGCCCACGGATGCAGCGGCCATGTGGTACTTGGAGCTGTCGCCGGAGGCACCGGCGGCCTCGATTGACGGGAACGAGTTGTCCACGGACATGGCGAGGCGCTGGTCTGCCATGACGGCGTTGAAAACCGCGTCCACGTAGGCGAGCAGCGTCGCCGATGCCGTGGCTTGGTCTGAATGGCGCGCGAAGCACATGACGTGGATGGTGAAGTCGAGCTGCCCGGCCCCCGGAACCGCGCGCCCTCCCATGGTCGCGGTGTCCACTATGGAATCGACCGCGATGTAGAACGGCGGCTCGCTGGTGGGGAACCCGTCGTAGACCTTGGGAGCCTGAACGCCGGGGTAAAGCTCCCCGAAGGAACCCGCCACCTTGGCCATGCGGCGGTAAAGCTCGTCGCGGGCTGCCTGAAACGTCACCATAAGAGGTTCGCCCCCCGCCCGAACTGCTCAATCGCAGCGTTGACCTCAGGGATGTCTGTCGCGCCGTCCTGCCCTGCGGTGGTGAAGCGGATGAAGCCAGCGTCCGTGCTCTCGCCCGTGGCCCCGATGGGTCGGTTGGACGGGCGCAGCATGTAGGCCGCAAGCTCCAGCACGGCGCGGGAGACCTGCGCCGGAAGCTCCTCGTATCCGTAGACGTACTCGACCCAGCATGGGCGCGGGAAGCACTTGACGGCCACGGCTTGGCAGTCGCTCACCAGCTCGTAGCCGTCCGTAAGAAGCTCACGGACGTCCCCGTGGTCGAGCGTCACGCAGCGCTCGCGCCCGTAGTCCTTGGTGCACCCGATGCGGGCGACGAAGGATCGGCGCGCGTTGCGCTCGAATACGTCGGTCGCGGCCTGCCGGGCTTGGAAAAGCGCCTCCTCCGGCAGCTGGTCGAAATCGTCCTGACCGTCCCCGTATCCCCTGAGCGCGTCGAGCCTGAAGTAGTGGCGGGACACCACCTCGACATAGGTGGTGAAAAGTGTCTCATCGCCCTGCTTCCAGTCGATGCGCGCTGTGTCCGGGGCCTTGAGCACAGGGAGCGTCACGGCGTTGCCCTCGACGGGAAGACCCTGCTCCCCGCCGAAGCGGGGGCGCAGGGTCGCGGAGTCGATTGCGGCGTCTGCCTCAAGCTGCAACGCGGCGGTCTCGGATGCCGCGACGCGGATTGTCGAGTCCGGCGCTACGAGCATCACGCCTCCTCGTCCTCGTCGTAGTCCTCCTCGTCCTCAACGGGCTCGGCCTTGGGCTTGGCCTTGCGGCGGGTGCTCTTTGCCTTGGGCTTCTGCTCGGGCTCCGGGTCGAGAAGCCCGCGCTTCGCGGCCTCCTCGTCGGACATGACCTCGCCCTCGAAGGCGATCAGGTAGCCGTCACGGATAACGCGTTCCTTGCTGGTGTACATGACTCCTCCTTACGCGACCGCGCCAGCGACGGCGGGAGCCTTGTCGAGGGCGGTCTTGGTAGCGAGGCAGAAGGCGTCCGGGTAGCGCACCTGAAGCGCCTTGGTGTGCTCGCCCAAGATGGAAAGCTCGTTCTTGATGAACTGGTCGTTGTAGTATCCGATCTCCACCGTGGTGCCGCCGTGGATGGCGCGGCGGCGGGCTGCGAAGCTGTCGTACACGAGGATGCCGGGGCAGCTCACGTCCTCAACGACCTGCATGCCCCAGTACACGTCGGAGCCGAGCGTCTGATACAGGCCGGTCTCGGTCTTGTACAGGTCGATGGCCTCGCGCACCTCCGGGCTGACCGCCACGTGGGTGGGGATGCGGCGGGCGTTGCGCATGACCTTGGTGCGCATCATGCGGATGGCGTCGAAGTACATGCCGCCCATGGCCTCGGTGAAGGTCTGGATGCCCGGCGTGTTCTTGATGCCAACGATGTGCGTTGAATCCGAGCCGTTCCAGTACTTGCCGTTGGTGATCTCGTCAAGGTCGAGCAGCAGGTCGTGCTCGATGATGTCAAGAAGCTCGTCGTAGTCCATCAGCGTGTCCTTGGAGATGGGCACGTAGCCAGCGATGGTCTCCTTGTTGGCAACGGCGTCCTTCCACGCGTAGAGCACCTGAGCCTTGGTGGCGCTCGCGCCCTCGGTCACGCCGCCCCACGTCGCGGGAGCGCCGGACTCGCTTGCCTTGTCGCGCTGCTTGTAGGTGAGGGAGCCTGCGGCGGGCGTCTCGATCAGGGTGCTCGCGAAGTTCTGGAACACGCCGGGGAGCTTGGCAGGCAGCTCAAGCTCAATCTCGGTGGGCGCGCCCACGGTCACGACGCTCGCGGCGTTGCGCGGGCCGACCTCGGCGGAAGCCTTGAAGCCGACCTCAAGGCCGTGGAACTCGTCGCGGGCACCGAGGATGCGCACGCCGAAGGAATCCGCGTGCTGCTTGGGCTTGGGCGCGTTGCGAAGCGCGTCCTCCTCCTCGATGACGTGGCCGATGGTGATGTCAAGCTGCTCGATCTGGCCCTGAAGGACGAGCGCCTTGCTCTCGTCCTTATCGTCGGCAGCCTTGCGCTGCTCCTCGGCAAGGCGGTTGCGCTCTGCCCAGAGCTGCTTGGAATTGAGGATTGCCATGCTTACTCCTTTGTCCGGTAGACCCTGTTTCCCAACACGAGGAGACGGCACCCCTCGTTTTGCTGCATGGTATTTGCGGCGTGAGATTTGCCCGGCTCGTCCTCCGGCTCGGCAGGCTTGGGGGTGGAAAGCGCCTCGATTGCCGCCTTCGGGGCATGCTTGTAGCGGGCCAGCATGGCCGGGTCGATGCAGGCCGCCACGCGCTGCTCGGTCTGGATGATCTCGTCCGCGAGGCCCGCGTCAACTGCGGCCTGCGCGTCGTACCACGTCTCGGCGTCCATGGCGGAACGCACGTCCTCAACGTCCATGCCGGAGCGTGCGGCGATGATGCCCGCAATGGTTCCGTCCACGGCCTCAAGGCGCTCTGCGGCCACAAGAAGCTCTGCCGCGTTGCC
This sequence comes from uncultured Collinsella sp., assembly GCA_900543025.1. Classification (GTDB taxonomy): domain Bacteria; phylum Actinomycetota; class Coriobacteriia; order Coriobacteriales; family Coriobacteriaceae; genus Collinsella. The sequence goes on along the minus strand of UQPP01000013.1, from coordinate 30,950 downwards.
GCTCGTGTAAGTCCACGCGTCGTGGATCATCAACTGCGCGAAGTCGCTCATGATGACCTTGTCCGCCATGACGGCGATGTAGGATGCGGCGGAGGCCGCGATGCCGTCGACGTAGGCGGTGGTCTCGCCCTCGTAGCGCTGGATGGCCGAGGCGATGCCGAAGCCCTCGTACACGTCGCCTCCGCAGCTGTCGATGCGGATGTCGAGCGGCTTAGGACTCAGCTCGTCAAGCGTCGCGGCGAAGTTCTTGGCCGTGTTGCTCGAATCCATGTCCCAGAAGTCCGCCCCGATGGTGCCGTACAGGTACACCGTGGCGCGCTGGGCCTCATTCTTGATTTGGAACACTTGTGCCTCCTACTCCCGTCTGGCTCCCGTCTCCGGGCTCCGTCGGTTTCTCTGCGTTGGTGGAGTTGAAAACGTTCACGGTTCCGTCGGGGTTGACGGTTCCGTAGTTGAGCGGGAACAGCGGCAGGCCGATGCCCTCAAGCGGGTCGAAGTCCTCAAGGTCGCGGACGTCCTCGCGCGTGATCGCGCCCAGATAGCCCATCTCGCGGTAGTACTGGGTGCGGGTGGCGTCGTCTCCGCGCATGAGGCCCTGAACGCGGAACTTGGCCTGCGCGTTCGGAAGCCCGCAGGACGCGAGAACCGGCTGAAGCGCGATCTCGATGCACCGCACGTCGGGCACTATGGTGTCAGTCACGTAGTCGATGTTGGACTGCTGCCCGCCGGCGTAGGTCGTCTGGTCTCCGTCGTAGACCTTCCAAGGGGGAACGTTGCAGGCGCGGCACACCTGATGCAGCACCCACTTCTGCTGCTCGATGACCGACGCGTCCTTCATGGTCTGCTGGTCGGCGACCCACTTAGCCCCGTAGCCGAAGATGGGCGCGCGCCCCGCCTCGGTGATGCCGCTTTTCATGTCGATGGCCGTGCGCAGGGCGCTCAGCTTCTTCTCGTCGTTGATGACGTTCCCGGCTGGTAGCTCGACGTGGCCCAGATGGTGATTCCCGTTGCGGAGCATCGAGCGGTAGAAGCGCTCAAGGTCGAGGCTCAGGCCGATCTCCTCGGCTGCCAGCTTCGCGAGCGACTTGCCCTTGATGCCGTCCTTGGTCACGTGCGTGCAGATGTTGACGACCTCGTGGTTGAAGTACGTCCCTGCGGGCACGTGGTCATCGCCCGGCGCTACGGTGTAGGTGGTGCGGTAGCCATTCGGCGCGTCGCGGTCGTAGTTGTGCTGAACGGTCGCGGTGATGGGCCAGATGGCCTCGACGCGCCCACGGTTCCACTCGATGAACCAGTAGGCGTTGCCGAACGTGTCACGGCGCAGCACCGTCCACGCCATGAGCGCCGGGGCGGTCATCTCCTCGTTGGCCATTCCGTTGAGGAGCTTCGCGAGCGGGTGGTTGGTCAGGCGCTCCGATCCGCTGCGCCGGTGGTTGACCACGCTGAACGGAAGCGACGCCATTGAGCGCGCCTTGGTCTGCTCGCATGCCGCGTAGTCGATGGACATAAGCGCGCCGTAACCCGCAGGCGTGGGCGCGAAGCCCGGCGGTAGGTTGACGCGAACAACGTCGGAAAGCTCCGGCTCCTCGCCGCGCTTGTAGAACATGTCGTAGAAACGTCCCATGCTGCCCCTTTCTTCTGGCGGCATGGTACGGGCGGCGTGAGATTAGTAGATTTCCGGGGCGTCCTCGCTTCCCGACACGAGCTTGTTGTAGGCGAGCGCGGCTATAGCCAAGGCGATAGCGCCGTCTATCTTGGATTTGCGAGAGTCCTTGCCGAAGCGCGTGCCGTATGGCTCGCGCTCCTCCTCAACGGTGTTCTCCAAGTGCTGCCGAAGCTTCCTCTCGCCCTTGAGCTTGAGCCGCCTGTCCTTCACGAGGTTCATCACGATCGAGGTCGCTTGGCACATGGTGGCGTTGTTCTGGGCGAAGGACACGGTCTCGATTCCGTACACGTCGTTGAGCTGGCTGCTCATGACAATCATGCGGTTGGGGTCGATGCCAACGACCTCCGGGTAGTGCTCTTGGCACACGCCCGCCACAAGCTCCATGATCTGGTTGAGCGGGTAGTGCCCGGTGTCCTCGTCCGGCGTGTCGAATATCCAGCTTTTCGTGTAGCCGACCATGGTTCCGCGCTTGTTCTTGCGCTCCTGATAGGCAACGATGGCGTAGGAGTCTCCGGCCGTAGCGCCGTCGATGCCGATGGTGAACGGACTGTCGAAGTCGAGCTTGTTCGGCCCGCGCTCGCATCGGTCGAGCTGCGCCGTGGTGAAGCACGAGTACGCGTCCCTGTCGGACGGGAAGCGGTTGGCGGTGTAGCGCTCGAACGACCTCTTGGACGTGGCCATGCCGCGCTGGTCTTGGATGCTCTCCCACGTGACCCAAGAGGCGCACATGAGCGGTTCCCAGCTCTCGCGCTTGTCGATGTCCGCGCCGTCATCGAGGCCCAGCCAGTAGAGGTACATGCCGGGGTCGTCGTCGGCCTTCTGCAAGGTGTCCCAAAGGAAGCCCTCGCGCGCGTCGCCTGCGGTGGTGATGCCGATTGAGAGCGGGTTCCAGAGCACCTTCTGGCCCTTGAGGCCGGCGTCCCACACCTTGCTGTCCTTGTAGACGTGCAGCTCGTCAAAGATGAGCACGTTGAAGTGCCAAGACTCAAGGGCGTCCGGCTTGTTGGGAAGCACCATGATCTTCGCGCCGGTCTCGTTGTGGGTGATGACGTCCTTGCCGATGTCCCACTGGCTCTTCCACGTGTCGTTGAGCTTTATCATGGTGGCGATCTTCTCGAAGATGTTGCGCACCTGATCCTTGGAGCTTGCGACCACGCCGTACTGCCCGTTGTGGATGACCTCCATCGTCGCTACGGTGAGAACGGTCGCTGCGGCAAGCTCGGTCTTGCCGTAGCCGGAAGGTAGGCCGATTATCACGCGGCGGAAGCGGCGCTTGAACCGCCCGCCCTCCATGCTCCCCGTTGCGAATATCGGCTTCCAAATGTTCTCGCGCTGGAAGGGTTCGAGAAGGAATGGCTTGCCGTAGTAGCTGTCGTTCGAGACGTGGTGGCACATGGAGGAGAGGCACTTCTCGTAGTCGCGCGCCATTATCAGACCCTCGCGCGAGTACGAGGTCTCAGTCCTCCGCATCCTCTATCACCACCTCGGATTCCGGCAGCTCGTAGGCCGCGTCGATGCTCTTGAACATGGCGGCGGTGTCCGCCGCCGTCTTGGTCGCCGTGGCGTCCATGAGGCCGATGCGCGATCTCGCCAAGGGCGATAGGCCCAGCATGTCGGACAGCGCGCGAATCTCTGCGCTCGCCTCCTTGAGGATGGTGAGCGCCGGGTTCTTTCGCACCAGCGGTATCTCGTTCCCGTCCTTGGTCTTGAAGGGCTTGACGCCTATCTTGTCGAATATGGCTATCTTGCCGTCCTCGGAGTGGATGGCCTGCTCGGCCTGACGCGCCACGGCGTGCCAGTAGGTCAGGAGCCGCAGCGTCGGGATGTCCTGCTCCGTGAAGCTGTTCACGGGCGGCGCGAGCCACGCCCATATCTCGCTCTGCACGGGGTCTTCGGCTATGTCCTGCGGCATGAGCACGCCCGAGGAACCCTCGCGCACGGCGAGGCCGTAGGAGTCCGAGAGGCCCCGGCGTATGGCGTTGTGCTTCGGCTTCGCGCCCTTCACAGGCCCTCACCCCTCAGTGCGTCCTCGATCTTCTTCGCGACCCTGCGCAGCTTCAGGCACAGGGGCGATGACGTGAGCATGGAGGCGCGGGAAAGGTCGCTCGCCGCCACGTGGGCGCGCTGCAAGACCTCAAGCACCTCGTCATCGGTCATTGATGCGGACGGGGCGGGAGCCTGAAGCTCGCCCGTGTAGGCGTAGCCTCTGGCCGCGCGCGAGCGGCACGTGGCGGAGCAGTACCGCGCCGTGCTTCGCTGGGCCTTGAACTCCCGCCCGCATATCTCGCACCGCTTAATCAAGCTGCTTGACCTTTCCGATAACAACCTTGGTCACGGGGAACATGACGGCCTCGTAGGCGACCTTTGCGAGGCCGAAGGATACGACCGTCGCCAGAATTACCTGAGCCGGCATCACGCCGAGGAACATTCCGAAGTTGAAAACGGCGGCATCGCTCAGCTCGCCAAAGAGCGTGGAGACCACGCAGCGCGCCATAAGGTGCCTCTCTCCGTGACGGTCGTGCATGACTTGCATGATCTTGGCGTTGAGCGTGGAGCCAACGAGGTAGCCGCCGAAGCTTGCCGCAAGCGCTCGCGGAGTCGTTGAGAACACCGCCTCGAACGCGGGCTGCGCGGTGAAGTGCGCGGAACCGGGAACGATGATCGCGATCTGGTACACCAGCACGGCTGCGAGGTTCAGGATAAAGCCCATGAAAACGACCTTGCGCGCGGTCTTGAAACCGTAGACCTCGGTGAACACGTCGTTGAGGATGTACACGACCGGGAACGTAACGAACGCGCTCGACCAGCTGAAGCCGAACACGTCAAACGTCTTCCCAGCGATGGTGTTGTTTGCGATCAGCAGAACGCAGTACGTCGCTGCCGCATAGAAAAGGAACTTACTCTTGGTCATGCTTACCACTCCTTGTCGTTTGCTTCCAAGTACTCCGCGTATCGGAGCCATTCGGTGAAGTTATGGATGACGGCCTCCCGCGTTTTGAGCCGGTGGCCCTTTGGTGCGTTGACCTTGCAGATGGCAACGCCGTCGAACGTGTAGATGTATCCGCCTCGGTTTCCGTAGAGCCACGCCGTGGAGTCAACGGAATCGAAGCCAACGGATGGGAGCGTTTTCAGCTCGGTGTATCCGAGCCCGTGAACCTTTGCCCCAAGCCTGTGCGCCTCCCTCGTGAACCACCTGAGATACGGCTTGAGCCTCTTCCTGCCGTCCTTGGTCGCGATCCCGCCGATAGCGACATACGGGTACTCCGTGCACATCTCCTGAAAGGCCCTCTTGCCGCGCTCTAGGTGCCAGACCGGGATGCACCTGCGCCCCGTCTGCGCCTCGATCTCGCGCCGGAACTCAAGCACGCGCTTGTAGCCAACAACCGAGTCCACGTCCATCTCGAAGAAGTCTTGGACGTTGTTCTCGCAGATGTACCGGATGTACCTGTCAACGTAGGCCGGAAGGGCCTTCGCCTCCATCCCAGCCCCGTAGAGCGCGGTGAACGCTCCGGAATCGAGCAGGAAGCGCTTGAAGCGGTGGATGTTGCGCGTCTGCCAGTCCGCCACGTAGTAGTAGCTCTCAAGGATGTTGCACCTTCCGGCCAACCCTCCTTGGAGCGCCCCCCCCCGTTAGCGTTTTGGAAGATGTACGGTCGAGTGAACGTCCCGGCTTGGTAGAGTCGCAAAACAGTTCTCCTTGCAGATAGCGGCCTCCGGGGCCGTGGGTGGCGGCAAGATAAAGCCTCATTTCATCGACGCCCCCCCCCGCAGCGTTTTGGAACAGGGCGCGTTCCAGATAGTTGCCGAGGCCGTTCGTTCCGGCGATGTACAGCCTCATAGCTCAAACGTCTCACCGCAGTTCGGGCATGTGGCTGTTTTCGGCGCTGGCGAATCGTCCTTCGGCTCGCCCTCCTCGGTAAAGAGATTGTCGATGTCCGCCGCACCGGTCGTGTCGAAGCCGAAGTCGCTCATGTCGAACTCCCCGCACAGCGTGTCAAGCTCGTAGTTGAGCGTGTCGAAGTCCCATCCGGTCATCATGGTGGTTTGGTTGTCCACCAGCGTGAGGGCGCGGCGCTGGGCGTCCGTGAGGTCGTCGCAAGAGACGCATGGAACCTTCTGCATGCCGATGTTCTTGGCTGCGGTCACTCTGGCGTGCCCGGCCACCACCTCGGGGCGTCCGTCGGCGTTGCGCCACACGATCACGGGGTTCCTGAAGCCGAACTCCTTGATTGAGGCCTCTACCGCGTCGATCTGCTCTCGCGTGTGCTTCTTGGCGTTGTTTTCGTAGGGAACCAGCTCGTCAATCGGGATTTCCTCGATTTTCAGCTCGGTTTTTCGCATAAAAAGCCTCCTTCCAGACGGGTGAAAGGAGGCTATCGCGCGTGTGAGATTTAGCGTTGCGTTTTTTGGCGTCTTAGCGTTGCGCCCTCTCCCAGACCCCCCGAACCTCCAATTTCGTGGCGATACGCGTCTGGCAGTGGCGCGCGGGGTATGAGGAGGCGTTTCGGGTTTTCCAAGGGGTTAGGGGGTCTTGCGCCTGAGCTTGGCGTCCTTCAGGCCGTGGCAGCTCTTGCAGCGCAGGGCCAGGTTTGCCGGGTCGTTCGTGCCTCCCTTGCACAGCGGCACGATGTGGTCGACCTCTCCTCCCATGCCCGCAGTCCTCCACCGCCTGCCGTCGTGCCATGCGCACACCCTGCCGCAGTCGGTGCACCTGCCCTTGGTTCTCGCTATCGCCTGCTGCCTCGCGGCTTGGTACTCGGCGCTTGAGTAATTCCTTCTCCACGGCTCTCGCTCGGCTCTTGCCTTGTCGCCTTGTGTCGGATTGCGCTTGGGTCGCGGCCTGCATGCGCAGCGCTGGCCCGCCGGGACTATGCGCCCGCAGTGCGGGCAGTACGTGCGCATGCGGCTCATTGTGCCGCCTCCTTCAGCAGCCTCTTGGTCTCGTGGATGGTGATCTCAAGCGCCCGCGCTATCTCGCCCAAGGTGCAGCCTATGCGCCGCATCCTCTGGGCGTGCTTGGCCAGCTGCTCGCGCGTCCTCTGCTCGTTATCCATGACGCTCTCCCGGCTGCGTGTTCTTGCTCGTGAGGTGCCACGCATGGCAGTAGGGGCAGCGGTACCAGTCCTGCCCGTACCGTGCCCCTACCTTCATGGCCGCAAGCTCGCTGTGGAACGCCACCTTCTGCGTGCACATGCGGCGCTTGCGCTTGGTCTGTCTGCGTCTGTGGTGCCTGCTGTGTCCCATGCCCGCCGCCTCCGTTCGATACGGCGAGCCTACAACGCACGCGAGATTCATCCGTCGTAGGGTCGCTTGACCTCGCACCCTCGGTTGTCGATGTACCAGACCCAGACCGGTGCTCCGGTGTATGGGCTGCGGTAGTTGTAGTGCCACTCCTTAACCTCAAGCGCTTCGCAAAGCGGTACCCAACGTGCGGCCCAGCATCTGTCCCACAGCGTGTGGTAGTCGATTGACGGATCGAACATGCCCATGATCGAGGGCGGACAGGCTTTGAGCCTTGGCACCTCGTGGCCGTCCGAGCCGTAGAAGTACCCGAGGCACCTCGTCCTGTCCCATCCTTCTACCTCCCCGAACTTCCCGAACAGCTCGGCAGCAAGCGTCTTTATCCGGCCCTCGTCGCACCCATGCCCTTCAACGAGCCATTCGATGCAGCTCTCAAGCGGGCTCTTTGTTTTGGGCTTATCCTCTGGGAACAGATCGAGCACCATCTGGCCGGGGGCCTGCACCGCCCTCGACATCGCTACCGACCGCCCTCCATAGCGCGAAGGACGCGGCGGGCGTTCTCGGTGAGCTGACGCTGCCACGCCCCATTCTTGGGCGACCACCTGAACCCGTTGGCCTTGAGCTTCGCGCGGGTGTCCGCCTCCGGCTTGCCGTCGAACACGAGCTGAAGCCGCATGATGTCGGCGTTCTCGACCACGGTGCAAGGCTCGCCGTTGATCTCGGTCTCGCGGTCTTCGGTGTCGGCCTCCTTCTCGCGCTGAAGCTCGGCGATGCGCGCGCGGGTGCGCTTGATCGTGGCGAGGTTGTTCGACAGCTGCCACGACGGGAAGGGCTGGCTCATCCCGAAGCGCTCCATGTCGTGCCTGACGTGCTCGGCCTCGTCGTGGTCTACGCCGTCGAAGCCCTCAAGCGTGCCGTGCTTGCGGTAGTGGGCGTTGGCGCGCTTCATCATGTCCTGACGATCCTCTAACCGCTTGGCCTTGGCCTCAAGCTTTTCGAGCGCGTTCGGGTCGCCCGCTTGGATGCCGCCGGTTCCGATGGACGCGATGCGGCGCTTGATGCCCATGACCTTCTCGTAGCGCTCCATGTGCGAGCTTCGGCGGGCGTTCTGGCGCTCCTTCTTGCGCACGGGGAAGTTCCCGCCGCCCGAAACGAGGATGCTTGGGCACATCGCGTCGATGCGGTAGCCCTCGTTCAGCCACTCGGCGTACTTGCGTGCGAACCTGTCCGCGAGCGCGTGGGCCTTCTCCGCAAGCTCCGGGAAGCGCTCGGCCTGCTCATCGGCAATTCGGTAGGCCTCGTCCACCTGCGCGCGGTAGCCCTCGGTCTCGCTGCCGACCTTGAACTCGCGCATGCTGTTCGCCTCGTGCGCCATGCGCGCATCTGTCTCGTTTATCTCGTAGTACCTTGCCATGATAGAATCCTTTCGTCCGGCGGGGCCTAGCCTGCAAGCCCTCGGCCCCGCCCGCATTGTCAACTCAACCGGCGATGATGTCTCTAATGAGCATCACGATCTGGTAGCCCACGAAGACGGTAAGCGCGTCGAGCGCGAGGCACGCCAGCACGAGCAGCAGGCAACCGAAGCAGCCGACCGGCTTCCTCTCCTCGGTCAGGCCTTCGCGCCACTCGTCCTTGGTGAGGCTCATTCGGGCACCTCCTCGACCGTTATGCGGAAGCGCTTGCCCTTGGTGAACGTGGCCGTCTTGAACTCCGGAATCGGGAGGTACACGTCAACGGTCGTTTCGAGCATGCCGAACTCCTCCGATGTATAGGGTGAGCGCTCAAGGTGCATGTCGCCGTTGCCGAAGTTGTACTCGTAGACCTCCGCCTCGAACGTGACCTTCATTTCAGCTCCCCCTCGATGATTGTTGGCAGCACGTCGCCCGCCATGTCCATGCACGCCTCGCACTTGGCGAAGTCCGGCTCCGGGCCGCTGATGGCCTCAAGCGCGTCGGTCAGGTGCTTGCGCGCCGCGTCGATGCGGATGCGCGCCTGCTCCACCTTGGTGTCTTTCATCGTGTCTCCTTTCACGCCGTGACCGCGAGCGCGCACAGGAACAGCAGCCCGATGGCGAGAAGCTGTAGCGTCTTGAGCGCTGCATAGATGATGGCAACGGGTATGCTCACCGCCGCAGCGATGGATATTGTCACTAGCGCCTTCCTCACTCGTCCCCCTCGCTTTTTGCTGCCTCCGCGTCGAGCTTGTCGGCGTACTCAAGGAGCCGCTTCTTGAGCAGATCGAGGCCGAAGCGCTCAAGCTCCTCCGCGCGATACGCCGGGAAGTAGTTCCCGGTTCTGGGTTTCTCTTCGTCCTTGCAGACGCGAGCCTCGGCGAGGTTGCGTCCGTTGTCCCACAAGTCCATGACGAACGTCTGCGTCCCGGTGCGCAGCTGGCACGGCCAGATGCGGGTATCCACGCTCATGGCCTCATCGCGGCTCCACCCGACGCGGATTCCCGCGACCTCGCGCAGCCCTTCTTCGGTCGCGGCCTTCTCCCGTATCTCCTCAGCGGTAAGCCCGAGGCTGTTTTCGCTGCAGCCGAAGTCATAGGAGTCCTTCACCGTGAGGTACGCCGTCTCGAACGGCTCATTGAGCTTGTAGATCTGCACCTGCCTCGGATCAACCTCGCCATCCGGGCTTTCGCCCTTCCTGGCATCGGACTCCGCCACCTCGCGCTCAAGCTCGGCGATGCGGTCGCGAAGCTCATCGTTCTCCCTCTGGGCCGCCTCAAGCTCGGCCAGCACGTACTGTTCGCAGTTCTTGATTTTCATGTCAGACCCTTTCCCTGATGGTTATGATCCTGCCGGTATCCCGGTCTTCTATCTCCCAGCGCCCGTAGTCGTAGAGGCCGGGATGGTGCGGCGGGAACAGCTTCAGCAGAAGCCCGTCCCACCACTGCTGCTCGAACTGGATGTTGTCCCAGACCCAGCGGGGAACGAATCGCGCCGCGCCGTGGAACCCGTCGTGGCACCCCGTGGTGCCGGAACCGCAGAGCGCGAACAGCGGGCTGCGAAGGCTCCACTTGCCGTTCGGCGTGACGAGGTTGAAGCGCTCGCCGCGCCCCCTCGGTATCACGTGGTGGCAGCTCATAGCGGGCTTGCCGCAGATGCAGCACCACTCCTGCGTGCGCTCGTAGTCCCTCGCTCCCTTGCCGGTGTATCGCGCGCCCACGTGGGGCTTTCCGTAAAGCTCGGCCCTCTCCAAGGAGTGGCCCTGAAGCTGTCCCATCGAGATCATCGGAGCCTCCTGTCCGGCCCAGTCACCTCGATGCGCTCGCAGGCCCCGCCGAGCCTTGAGGCGATGCGAGCGCCGGGCATGCCGCCCCAAAGCTCGCGCAGCTGCCCGAGGCTGTAGTTGCTCGTGACGATGGTCGGAAGCCCCTCGGCGGTTCTGGCGTCTATGAGGCCCGTGAGCGTCTCGATGGCCCAGTCCGTGGGGCGCTCGGCCCCAAGATCGTCAAGCGCCAGAAGCGGAACGGTCTCGGCCCTTCTCAGAGCGTCGCGGTCTCCTCCGTTGAAACCGTCGCGGATGCTGTCCAGCAGGTGCTTGGCGCTCACGAGCTTCGCGGGCGGCTTGGTGCCCTTGGAGCGCTCGACGGCGACGCGCACCGCATGGGCCGCCGCGTAGGTCTTGCCGCGCCCCGGCTCGCCCCAGAGGTACGCGCCACGGCCCCGCTCCACGATCCTGCACACGCGCTCGCCGATGTCGCTCTGGGCGCGCATGTAGCCGCCTCGAAGCCCGGCCTTGCGCAGCCTGCACTCGCGGGCCTTGCGCATCATCTGGCGATACTCGTCGGTCTGCTCGAAGGGCACGGGCTTGGCCGGTTCGATGCCCTCCGGCACGTCGAGGCCCTTGAGCGCGTCAGAGATTCGAGTACTCGTCATGGCTGGCCTCCTTCCTGTCGCCCTGCCGCTTCTGCCATGTGGTGCAAGCCGCCTGCCACGACTTCATGGGGTTGCGCCCGACCTTCCAGCCCTTCGACTTGTAGAACGCCACGAAAGCCTCCGGGTCGAACGTGTAGCCCTTCTCCGCGCAGTAGGCGCGAACCTCGTCAACTGAGGGCGGGACGAACCTCTTCTTTGGCTTGGTATGGTTTGGCTTGGTATGGTTTGGTTTGGGTTCGGCATCTTCCAAACCCCCGTTTTCGGTTTCCAAAACCCCCGTTTCGATGTAATCGCAAGCGAGGTTTGAGAACTCGGAAAGGGGGGTTTCGCTGTTTGCAAAGGGGTCTTTCGAGTCGCTTGAAGCACCCTTCTTGTTTCCGCGTCCCCCCGTTCCACCGCTCGAAATGGCGCGCTTGGAGTTGTCGATGTCCTCGCGCAGGCTCTCGAAGATGGCATCAAGCGGCCACTCAAGCTCAGGCTCGATGCCGTAGGTGCCGTACTGGGCCAAGGCCCAGAGGATCGCTCCTCGCTGCTCCTCCGGCACCTTGGCCACCGTTGCGGTGAGCTTCGGAAACCATGTGAACTTGGCTTCCTGCATGACCTAACGCTCCCAGTAGTAAGCGCCCTCAAGCGCGTTGACGGACACGGTTGCGCCGGTGCCGATAAGCGCCTCGATGACATCAAAGCGGAGCGCGTCCACCTCGGGGTGCTCAACGAGGAAGCACATGGCGATGTGCTGCAAGCGCTTGTAGCTGAACTCCGGTTCCTTGACCTCGCCGCGCTGGCGCTTCGCCGTCACGATCACGAGGACGGTCACCTCGCCGTCCTTCACAACGACGTCGGCGGTTCCCTCGTCGCACACGTACTTGCAAGCACCCTCGGCCTTGAGGCCCTTGGAGTTCAGGTACGCGATGGCCGCGAGGTGCGCGATTGAATAGGTGTTCATGGTCTCCTCCTAGAACGGGCAGTCGTCGTAGACGTCTGCGGGCTGATCCTCTGCGGCCTGCCCCGTGCGCTTGCCGCCTTGGAAGTCGATGTCCTCGCCGATGACCTCAAGCTTGCTGCGCTTCTGGCCCTCCTTGGTCTCCCACGTGTTCTGGCTCAGCCTTCCGGCGATGGTCACGTGGGAACTCTTGGCGAGGTACTTGGCGATGCTCTCGGCGCGGTTGCCGAAGAAAATCACGTCCACCCAGTTGGCCTTGTCCGACCACTCGCCGTTGACCTTCTGGCGCGTGTTCACGCACACCGCGAGGCTGCACACCTGCGTGCCCGACGTGGTTGCGCGAAGCTCCGGGTCGCGCCCGAGGTTGCCGCTAATCGTCACTCGATTGATGCTCATCCGTCTCCTCCTTGCTGTGGTCTGAGTCCTTGGCGATCTGCGCGAGGTACTTGCCCCACTCGGTCACCTGCCCAAGGGTCAGGTCGCCGGGCTGCACGTCCCCGAAGCTGGCCTTGTACCAGCTGTCGAGACCGCTTTCCTTCACGCCCTGAGCCATGCACTGGGCCTTGAGCTGCAAGCAGCGCGTGAGCCACTTCTTCTTGTCGGGAGCGGCCTGAGCCTTGCCGGTTGTGTTCCCCAGCGGGTGGTTGCGCGGGTTTGCCGGAGGCGTTGTGCCGCCCGCTCCGGTGTCTCCGTCCGTGTCGTCATCGCCAGCGAGGCCGAAAGCCTTGAGCAGCGAATAGCGGCGGGCATACGTCTCGCGCTTGCCGAACTCCTGCGGGTCGCTGTCGTACTGGTATGGGGTCACGTCGAGAACCTGCTTGGTTTCCCCGTACATGACCGCCGTGTGGAGCAACATGCCGTTCTCCACCACCTCTGAGTACTGCGAGAGGAAAACGCCGTTCTCGTTGAGTGCGGGGCGAACCACATCGAGCACCGCGTCAAGCGTGGTGTAGTTGTAGGTGTACTCGCCGCCGGTACGGGTGCGAACCTTCGCGGTCTTGTCCTTCTTGGGGTTCTGCATCATCTTCTGCGCGGCACACAGGGCCTCCGCGAGCGTCTTGGTCTCGGCCATCACTGCACCTCCGTGAGCTTCCTGTAGTGGTCGCAGAACTGGCAGGCGGAGCAGTAGTCCATGCACTTGAGGTCTTCGCCGGGGCGGTGCTCGACGTAGAACTTGCCCTTGCCGTTGGCGCTCTCCTGCTCCATGCGGGCTTTCGCCTCATCCTCGCTGTCAAAGAGGCGGATGGCGCTCTTGCGGCCCTCCTTCATGACGGCCCACTTGTCGGCGCGGTGCCAGCGCTCGCTCTCGGTGCACATGGGCAGCTGGTCGTCTGGAAGCTTCTCGGCTGCCTCGATCTCCTCGAAGCGCTTGGCGAGCCACTCGCCGCACCGCTCTATCTGCTCGTCGGTGAAGTCCCACCCCACGCGCCAGACGGGGTGCTTCGGGTAGTCGGCCTTGTTCTTGGCGTCGCTCTTCTTGTGATCCTTGAGCAGCGCAACGATCTCGCCGCGATGGGCGTCGAAGCCTATCTGCCGAAGCATCCAGCAGTAGATGAGGGTCTGCTTGCGCCAGTCCCCAAGCTCCTCGTCATCCTTTGCGCCGAAGACGGCCTTCCAAGCCGATGCCGTCTTGTAGTCCGTGACGGTGCCCGTCGCATCGTCGTAGAGGTCGAATATGCCGCTCAGCTGGTAGCCGTTGGGCATGTCGATGACGAGGTGGTTCTCCTTGAGCTGGGTCTTGGTCTCCTTGGCGTTCTGGAGAATCTGGTGCACCGCCGAGCCGAAGACGGCCCACACCATGTCCGCCACGTCCTGAGTGATCTCGTCGTCGTGGCGGCGCTGAAGGATGGCCTCGCGCGTGCCCTTCAGAAGGGCGGTCACGCTGTAGCGCTTGGGCGTGTACTTGTAGTCGCTCTCCGCAGCCGAGACGAACGGGCGCGGGAGGTTAAGGGAGTTGGTGAGGTTCACGCCTAGCACCCCCCGAACAGAATGCCAAAGATGGCCTTCAGCTCGTCGCGCCGTTCCTCGATCTTCTGCATGTCGCTGCGCACGTTGGCCAGCGCCTTCTCGACAACGTCCTCGGGGTACTTGGCGATGATCGCCTCTAAGATGGCGATGGTGTTGTACGCGGACTGGCACATGTCCACGTCTGCGCTGCGGGTCTCGTCCGCATCGTGGGTGAGCATGAACACGATGTTGCTCTCCACAACGCCTGCGGCCTTGTGCAGGTTGTCGTGCAGGTCGTGCATGTCGACGCCGTTCATGATGTTTTGCTCGAAGTACTTCATGGTTAGTTGCTCCCTTCGGTGAGCATGTGGTCTTCGTCTTCAATGGGGTCGTAGATTTCGCCGGTCTCGGCGTCCACGTTGGCGGGGCGCACATCGTCAAACGGCAGCGGCTCGGCCTCGTACTCGTCGCCGAAGTCAAGCTCCTGCTGCTCGCTCTCGATGGTCAGAACCACGGTGCGGCCCGCCTGCTTGATGACGTCGAAGGCGCCCGCCGCGTCGGTAAGCACCTCGAGCTGAAGGACGGCTACGCCGCCCTTGACCGTGGCCTGCTTGAAATGGGCCTTGATGGTGGTGTTCATCTGGCCTCCTTCTCGTATTTCTCGCTGTAGTACTCGACGCGCACCCGGATAAGGCACTCGTCGCTGTAAGGGGTTCTTGGGTCGAAGGTCACGCCGAGCTGCGTGATCTGGCAGTCATCGCGGTAAGCCAGCCCGTTGAGGCTGTCGCAGATGACCTTGGCCAAGTTGTCCGCGTCGGGCTTCATAAGGTCGGGACGCCCTGCCCAGTACTTGGGGTTGCTCTTGGCCAAGGGGCGCTGAACCTCGATGAACACGCGCACCTCGGTGGCGAAGTCCTTCCACCTGTCGCCCACGGATGCGAGCCACTGGCGCTTGATGGACTTCTCCGCGCGCTGCGTCTTGACGGGCGTGTATGTGCGGAAGCTGCGCGTGTCGAACTTCGGTCGGGACTTGGTTGGCACCTCGGGGAAGTTCATGACGCACTCGGCCACGCCAACGCGCTTGGTGCGCCAGCTCATTTGAGCACCGCCGTGGTGTACCGGTCGGCGTCGCTTCTGGCGACCCTCATGCGGATGGACGGGTCTTGCTCCATGACGATGCGGGCGAGGTACGGCGCGAGGTGGTTGGGAAGCTCGATGCCGAAAACGATGCGCATGCCGTAGATGCAGCGGTTGGGGCTCGCCTTGCCGTCGTGGGTCTTGGAGCACTCCTTGCGGGCGTTGGCCTTGTACCACGCGAACTCCTCCGGATGGGCCTTCACCCATGCGCGGGCGTCCTCCATGCGCTGGCAGCCCTTGGGGTCGAGGCCGGGGAGGGCCATCTGGTTGTCCGGCGATGGCATCTTCCTCATAAGACCATCCCCTTGGCGGTCTCTACCGCCGCGTCCATGGTCGGGATGACCCAGAGCCAGAGAATGAGGCCGAACACCAGAGCTGCTAACGCGAAACCGAGCATCACGCCGGTCTTGAACACGTGCATCTGGTTTTCGCGCTCGATCTCCGCCGGTATGCGTATGGTTCGCGTTACACTGGGCTTGGCCTGTTGGCCTTTCCGGGCGCTCGTGCTGTGGTAGGTGGGGGTGCCCGGTTGTTTTCTGTACTTGGCCATCTTTACTCCTTTCTGCGTTTTCGCTGGTAGATAGGTGGTTCTCATTTACTTCTCATTTTCTTGAGCGCTTTCTTGTGCCTGTGCTTGGCGCTATAAAGGCGTTGGCGCTCGCGGTTGACCCTTTCCTCCCGCCTCACCTCCTCCTCTAACTCGCGCACCTCTTCGGCGATCTCCTCGTTGCGCAGCTCCTTCGAGCAGGACGCACACCAACCGGTTTTCGGGGAGAGTGGCTTGCGAACGCGCATGCCGCACTTTGGGCACTGCCAGACCTTGCGGAGGGAGATTCCGTACCGGCTGGCCTGAACCTCAACGGCGTGCGGCGAGCAGTTGAGGGCTTCGGCTATCGCCTCTGCTCCCTCGTTCGCGTGGTCGGCGAGGTACTTGAGCTTTCTGGTAGTCCACTTCACCTGACTGGTCTCCCCTCAAGGAGCCACTGGCGGTAAAGGGCCATGAGCTTGCGGCACATGTATGCAAGACGCTCCTCTGGTTTCATTGCCTTGGCTCCCATTAGGCTGGCTGCTCATTTGCGAGCTGGTAGAACTCGTCCAGAGACACGCCGAGGATGCGCGACAGGCTGAAGGCTTCCGACAAGCTGAACTCGTTGGAGCCTCGCAGCTTGTTGAAAAGCGAAGAGCGGCTGATTCCGATTTGATCGGCAACCGCGCCCATCGTGGTCTGGCTGGCCTCAATATACTGGCCAACTCTCTCTTGCAGGGTCATACCTCTCCTTTCATACGCGTACAAAACTTTGTACGCGTATTAGTATTGTAAAAAGTTTTGCACCGTGCAATACTTTGTACGTGTAAATAATTGGACTCTAAGAGAGGCGTGAGATGGAGTACGGAAAGGTACTTGCGTACTACCTTGAGCAACAGGGAATGACGCCTGCGGAACTCGCGCATGAGATTGGTTCTCCAAGATCAACCATCAACGCACTTCTAAAGGGAAGGGCCAAGGAGCCTACGCTTGGAAAAGCCAAGGCCATTGCAGATGCGCTTGGCGTTTCTCTTGAGGAAATGGCGCGTATGACCTATGAAGACCCGGAGGGGCAGATCATGCAGGACAGGTATGAGGATGGGCTGTTTGAAAGATAGGAGAATTTGAAATGCGGTTTGGGAAAGCCATTTGCGCTGTTGCGTTCGCGTCGGCTGTAGCTCTGTCGGCGTGCTCTGCGCAACAAAGCCTCCCGGAAAACACCTCGCAGGAGATGTACGACATAGGTTGCGACGCCTTGGAGCAAATCGACGCAGCTCTCGACGCCAACGACCTGTTCTCCGATGACCTGCAAACGCAGCTACAAACGTTGAGCGTGGAGGCGCGCAACGTCGAGAGCCAGCAGGAGAACGACGCGGAGATACTTGAGGGCATCCAAGGCGCTGCCATCTCCATTGCCATGGACAACGGAGACGGTGCCATGGACTACATCGACCAGCTGCGCGAGGCGCTGGGGAAGGCCGAATAAAGAAGAAGCCCCGGTGCGTCCTCCAAGACACATCACCGGGGCAACCAAACCCTCCTGAAAGGAGGCAGCATCATTATGACAGGCAAGGGGAGCAGCGGCCCCAAGACTGCCGTCATATACGCACGATTCTCATGCTCCAAGCAGCGCGAGGCGTCTATCGATGACCAGCTGCGCGTGTGCAACGACTACTGCCAGCGCGAGGGCATAGAGGTCGTTGGCGTGTATGCAGATTACGCCATGAGCGGCAGGACGGATGACCGCCCGCAGTTCCAGAAGATGATAGCCAACGCCCCGGAGAGCGATTACGTCGTGGTGTACATGATGGAGCGCTTCTCGCGGGCGAAGTACGACCCGGCGATATACAAGAAGCAGCTAGAGCAGAAGGGCGTGCAGGTAAAGTCTGCCCTTGAGTACATCCCGGACGGCCCCGAGGGCATCCTGATGGAGAAGATACTTGAGGGTCAGGCGGCCTACTTCTCCTTGGACGTGGCCCGCAAGACGCGGCGCGGCATGGAGGGCAACGCCCTTCAGTGCAAGACCAACGGCGTGCGGTGCTACGGCTACCGCAGGGACGAGAACGACCGCTATGAGATCGTCCCGGAGGAGGCGGAGGTCGTGCGCGAGGTGTTCCGCCGGAGGATAGCGGGCGAGGCCATAAACCACATCGCAAGCGATCTGGCGGAGCGCGGGGTGCTGACGTACACCGGGAGGCCGTGCAGCTACGGCATGGTCTACAACATGGTTCACAACGAGAAGTACCTCGGCATATACGAGTGGGGCGGAATCAGGCAGGAGGACGGCATGCCTAGGATCATCGATGACGACACCTTCTACCGCGCGCAGCACGTGCAGGGCAAGAAGCAGCGCAAGAACGAGCACTGGGGCGACTTCGCGCTATCCGGCCGCGTCATATGCTCGGAGTGCGGCCGCAACATGCCCGGCGTGTCGGGACGCGGCTGGAAGGACGTGAAGTACGAGTACTACAAGTGCACCAACTGCAAGGACGTGAAGCCGGTGCGGCGAGACTGGTTGGAGGCGGAGACCGTGCGCGCTCTGCGCGAGATGCTTGAAAGCCGGGAGAAGGCCGTTGAGATCGCCCATCTGCTCCTAGATGGCCAGAATGATGCCGAAGTCGAAGCGGAGCGCAAGCGCGCCACGAAGGCGCTGAACGAGGCAGAAAAGGCTCTGGCGAACATCCTCAAGGCGATAGAGCAGGGCATCATCCCGCCCGGTACGCGCGAACGCATCGACCAGCTGGAGGTGCAGAAGCGCAGGGCGGAGCACGACCTGAAGACCCTTGAGGCAAAGCAGATAGACCCGGAGGACTTCGCCGACTTCTTGCAGTTCGGGGCCACGCTTTCAGATGCCGACTTGCTCGATGCCTTCGTGTATCAGGTCATGGTCTTCGATGACCAGTGCGTGGTAACGCTCAACTACGAAACAGAAAAGTGCGAACCCGCGAGGCTTGTCCTCTCACGAGTTCGCACTGAATCAGTCTGGTGCCCCATGTTGGATTCGAACCAACGGCCTTCTGCTCCGGAGGCAGACGCTCTAATCCCCTGAGCTAATAGGGCGAACGGTTGGCATTATACCCAAGTGCGCCACGGGCTAACAAAAGAATAGAAAAAGCTTTGCAATTCCGAGGAAGACACGGCGCAGAGGCTCACTTTAGAACGCAAAAGTGAAACAATTAGTATAAACTCTCATGCACATATATAACGGCTCGCGATGCGGGCCGTTTTTGCAAGAGCTATCCATCGAGGTGAGAGGCACACCATGATTGCGATTTTAAAGCAGAGCGCCAGCGACGAGGCCGTCGGCCATATCGTCAGCTGGATTGAGAAGAAGGGTCTCAAGACCGACGTCTCGCGCGGCGAGAACGAGACCATCATCGGCCTTGTGGGCGATACGACCAAGATCGACCCGTTTCTGCTCGAGTCCATGGATGTCGTCGAGCGCGTGCAGCGCGTCTCAGAGCCCTTTAAGCGTGCCAACCGCAAGTTCCACCCCGAGGACTCCGTCATCGACTGCGGCCACGGCGTCAAGATCGGCGGCGACCAGTTCCAGGTCATCGCCGGCCCCTGCTCCGTCGAGGGCGAGAACCTCATCCACATCGCACGCCGCGTGAAGGCCGCCGGCGCCACGATGCTGCGCGGTGGCGCCTACAAGCCCCGCACCTCCCCCTACGCCTATCAGGGCATGGGCCCCGCCGGCCTGGACCTGCTATGCGAGGCATCCGCCGAGCTCGACATGCCGATCGTCACCGAGATCATGGACCCGCGCGACGTGCAGGTCTTCTTGGATAAGAAAATCGACGTCATGCAGATCGGCGCCCGCAACGCGCAGAACTTCCCCCTGCTCAAGGAGGTCGGCAAGACCAAGACCCCGATCCTGCTCAAGCGCGGCATGTCCGGCACCGTCGACGAGCTGCTCATGGCTGCCGAGTACATCATGAGCGAGGGCAACGACAACGTCATCCTGTGTGAGCGCGGCATCCGCACCTTCGAGACCCGCACCCGCAATACCTTCGACCTCAACGCCGTGCCGGTGCTGCACCACCTGTCGCACCTGCCCGTCGTCGCCGACCCCAGCCACGCCACCGGCTACACCCGCTATGTCGAGCCCATGGCGCTCGCCGCGACTGCCTGCGGCGCCAACGGTCTGGAGATCGAGGTCCACGACGACCCGAGCAACGCTTGGTCCGACGGTGCTCAGGCCCTCACCCCCGACCAGTTCGACGACACCATGCGCCGCATCCGCGCCATCCGCGAGGTCGTCTGCCAAGAGACCGTTCAGGAGTAACCCATGGGTACGGTGAGAAACGCACGCGTCAACCAGGGTGGACCCAAGTGCGCCGGCATCGTGGGCCTGGGCCTCATCGGCGGCAGCTTTGCCCGCGGCTATGCGCAGGCGGGCGTTCGCGTGCTTGCCTGGGACCCCGACGATGACGTGATGACGGCCGCCAGCATGGGTACCGTCGCCGGCGAGCTCAACGACGAGACGCTCGGCGAGTGCGACATCATCGTCCTTGCCTGCTATCCCGAGGCATGCATCGAGTGGCTCGAGGCCCACGCTCAGGCGCTCGCCGACGCCACCGACACCGATGCCATTATGGGCCCCGTGGTGATCGACACCGTGGGTGTGAAGGGCATCGTGTGTGAGCGGGCCTTTGAGCTCGCACGAGAGCACGGCTTTTACTTTGTGGGCGCGCACCCCATGGCGGGCACCCAGTTCTCGGGCTACGCCCATTCCAGCGCCGACCTGTTCCAGGGCGCACCGCTCGTGCTCGTTCCGCCTGCGGTAGACGATGCTCTTAAGCTGGAGCTCTTGGGCCAGGTTCGCGAGATGGTGCGTCCCTTGGGGTTTGGCAAGTTCAGCGTGACCACCGCCACCGAGCACGACCGCGTCATCGCGTTTACGAGCCAGCTTGCGCACGTGGTATCCAACGCCTACGTCAAAAGCCCCACTGCCCAGGTCCACCACGGCTTTTCGGCCGGTAGCTATCGCGATCTCACCCGCGTGGCGCACCTCAACCCGCAAATGTGGTCCGAGCTCATGATCGACGACGCCGACGCGCTCGCCTTCGAAATCGACCATCTGATCGAGTCGCTTGGCGCCTACAGCCGAGCGCTCAAAGACCGCGACCAGCGCTATCTGGAGAATCTCCTTGCCGAGGGCGACCACATTAAGCGCGCGCTCGACGACGAGGCCTCCCACTAGACCACCTATCACGCCAGGTCGAAAGGACCGAAGCTTATGGCGATTACCATCGATATCGACACTTCACGCCCCTACCAGGTGCATGTTGGCACGTTTTTGCTGGAGCAGGCGGGGCCGCTCGTGCGCGCCACTGCCGGTGGCACCAAGGCCGTCATCGTGACGGACACCAACGTGGGCCCGCTCTACCAGATGCCCGTTAAGCAGAGCCTGGAGGCGTCAGGCTATGAGGTAAGCATTTGCACCTTCGAGGCCGGCGAGGTACACAAGCGCGCCGAGACCTACGTTGCCATTCTTGAGTTTGTAGCCGAGCACGAGCTTTCGCGCTCCGACGTGATCGTGGCACTCGGCGGCGGCGTCGTGGGCGACGTGGCTGGCTTTGTGGCCGCCACCTACATGCGCGGCTGCAAGTTTGTGCAGATCCCCACGAGTCTGCTCGCTATGGTGGACTCGTCGGTGGGCGGCAAGACGGCCATCGACCTGGCTGCCGGCAAGAACCTAGCTGGCGCCTTTTGGCAGCCAAGTGTTGTCATCGCTGACGTGGGATGCCTTGCCACCCTCACGCCCGAGCAGTTCGCCGACGGCTGCGGCGAAGTCGTCAAGCACGCCGTGATCGCCGACCCCGAGCTCTTCGCCGAGCTGGAGAAGACCCCGCTCACGCTTGAGCTGCTGAACCGCGACGTGGCCCGCGTGGCGCTCATCATCGCCCGCAATATCGACATTAAGCGCGCCGTGGTCGTTGCCGACGAACGCGAGACCAACCAGCGCAAGCTCCTCAACTTTGGGCACAGCGCCGGACATGCCGTCGAGGCCTGTAAGCACTTTGAGCTGGGACACGGCAACTGTGTGTCGATCGGCATGGGTATCATCACGCGTGCGGCCGCCCTACACGGCGTTTGCGACGCCGAGCTGCCTGACCGCATCGAAGAGCTCTGTGCCCGTCATGGCCTCAAGACCCGCTGCGAGCTTTCGGCCGACGCTATCTTTGCCGAGGCGCTGCACGACAAAAAACGCGCCGGTGACACTATCGACCTGGTGATGCCGCACGGCATTGGTCGCTGCAGCATCGACCGCACGCCGCTTTCCACCTTCCATGATTTAATTGCCGAGGGCCTCGGCCAGAAGGGAGACGCATCCGCATGCTAGCCCGCATCACCCCCTCCCCGCTCAAGGGCACCGTTCCCGCCATTGCGTCCAAGTCGATGGCGCACCGCCTCATCATCTGCGCCGCTCTTGCCAACGGTGAGACGCACGTGACCTGCAACACCACCTGCGCCGATATTGAAGCCACGGTGCGTTGCCTCACGGCGCTGGGCGCCCGCATCGAGACCGTCGAGGACGGCTTCCAGGTCCATCCCACTATGAAGAGTATTGAGTTTGGCCTGCTCAAGGCACTTGCGGGCGGCACGCTCGACTGCGGCGAGAGCGGCTCCACGCTCCGCTTTATGCTGCCCGTCGCCTGCGCGCTGGGGGCAGAGGCCACCTTTGTGGGCCAGGGCCGCCTGGGCGCACGCCCCCTCTCCCCGCTCTCCGACGAGATCATTGCCGCCGGCTGCGACCTGCAGGGTCTGGGCGGCTTCCCGCTCAAGACAAGCGGCCGCATGCGCCCGGGCACCTTTATCCTGCCGGGCAATGTGAGCTCGCAGTACATCTCCGGCTTGCTGCTGGCAGCCCCGCTTTTGGCCCAGCCCTCCTGCGTGCAGGTAACCGGCCTTATCGAGAGCCGCCCCTATATCAACCTGACCATCCAGGCCATGAAGGCCTTCGGCGTCGAGGTCAACGTCGAGCGCATCCCCGCCAAGGACGGCCAGCCCGAGATCACGAACTTCCGCGTGGACAGCGGCTCGTATCGCACTCCAGGCAACGTTGCTGTCGAGGGCGACTGGTCCAACGCCGCCTTTTGGCTGTGTGCCGGCGCCATCGGTACCGACCCCATCACCGTCGAGGGTGTGTCGCTCAGCTCCGCGCAGGGTGACCGCAACGTGCTTGCCGCGCTCTC
This sequence comes from uncultured Collinsella sp., assembly GCA_900543025.1. Classification (GTDB taxonomy): domain Bacteria; phylum Actinomycetota; class Coriobacteriia; order Coriobacteriales; family Coriobacteriaceae; genus Collinsella. The sequence goes on along the minus strand of UQPP01000013.1, from coordinate 8,405 downwards.
GCGCTTTGGCGCCCGCATCGTGCGCTCCACCAACGCCGCCACCGTGCAATCCGACAAGCTCGCCGGCTTTGAGATGAGCGCGCACGACATCCCCGACCTGGTGCCCGTAATCTCGGCCGTGGCATCGTTGGCGCAGGGCCGCACGTTCATCCGCGATTGCGCCCGCCTGCGCATCAAGGAATCCGATCGCTTGGCCACCACCACCCGCGAGCTCACCGCGCTGGGCGCACAGGTGCGCATTGCCGGCGACGACCTCATCATCAAGGGTGTCGACGCCTTTACCGACGGCGAGGTCGATTCGCACAACGACCACCGCATCGCCATGATGGCCGCCATCGCCGCGAGCCGTGCTACCGGCGAGGTCGTGATCCACGGCGCCGAGGCCGTCAACAAGTCCTATCCTGATTTCTTTGACCACTACCGCCTGCTGGGCGGCAAGGTCACGCTCGAGGAGGAATAGCATGTCCTCGACCTTTGGCAACGTCTTGCATCTGAGTATCTTTGGCCAGTCGCACTCCCCTGCTATCGGCTGCTCACTCGATGGCATTCCCGCCGGTATCGCCGTTGACCAGGAGCAGCTGCAGGCCTTTTTGGACCGTCGCGCCCCCGGCCGCGACGAGACCGCGACCAAGCGCCGTGAGGCCGACGCCGCGCATATCATTGCCGGTGTGGTCGATGGACACACTACCGGCGCACCCATCGCCGCGATCATTGAGAACACCAACACACGCTCCAAGGACTATTCCGAGCTGCGCTGCAAACCCCGCCCCGGGCACGCAGACTTTCCGGCGCGCGTGAAGTACCACAACATGCACGACGTCGCCGGCGGTGGGCATTTCTCCGGACGCCTGACGGCCCCCCTATGCATCGCCGGCGGCATCGCACTGCAGGCGCTCGAGGCCCGTGGCATCAAGGTCATGGCGCACGTCGCGCAGATTGGCGGCATCTCGGACCTACCCATGGACGACATGGTCTATCGCGAGGCCGACCGCAAGGCAATCCTTACGAACGACCTGCCCTGCATCGACGCCGCGGCCGCCGGTCGCATGCGCGAGGAAATTCTGGCCGCGCGCGACGAGCTCGACAGCATCGGCGGCATCGTGGAGTGCGGCATCTACGGGCTTCCCGCGGGCATCGGCGACCCCATGTTCGACGGTATCGAGAACCGCATAGCGCAGATCGCGTTTGGCATTCCCGCCGTAAAGGGTGTGGAGTTTGGCATGGGCTTTGCCGTGGCCGCCATGCGCGGCAGCGAGAACAACGATCCGTATCGCGTTGATGCCGAGACCGGCGAGATTACGGTCGAGTCCAATAACGCCGGCGGCATCCTGGGCGGCATTTCCACGGGCGCACCCGTCATGTGGCGGATGGCCGTAAAGCCGACGCCCTCCATCGGTCGCGAGCAACAGACCGTGGACATGGACGCCATGGAAAATGCCGAGCTCTCGGTCCACGGCCGCCACGATCCCTGCATCGTCCCGCGCGCCGTCCCCGTAGCCGAAGCAGCCGCCGCCCTCGCCATCTGGGACGCCCTCCTCGAGGACGCCGCCCAGCTCTAACCCGCCTCACCTGGGTTGCCTGTCAACTCAGCCGTTACGTGAAAGGGACCTCCATGGACCTTGCCGATATTCGCCAGGCCATCGATGGCATCGACACCACCCTGCTCAACAGCTTTGTCGAGCGTATGGACATTGCCACCGAAGTCGCCAAATCCAAGATCGAGATGGGCAAGGCCGTCTTTGACCCCGCCCGCGAACGCTCCAAGCTCAACAATCTCGCCAGCCGCGCACCCGAGCGCTATGAGGCCCAGACTATCACTCTGTTCCGCCTCCTCATGAGCATGAGCAAGGCCGAGCAGCAGCGCTACATCAACGAGCTCAAGGGCATCACGGTGTCGCAAAAAGCCCGCGCCACGGCCGCAGCCTTTGACACGCCCTTCCCCCAGACGGCTACCGTTGCCTGCCAGGGCGTTGAGGGCGCCTACAGCCAGATCGCCGCGTGCAAGCTCTTCGACGTGCCCGATATCGCCTTCTTTGATACCTTCGAGGGCGTTATGCGCGCCATACGCGACGGCTTCTGCGAGTTTGGCGTGTTGCCCATCGAAAACTCAACTGCCGGATCGGTCAACGCCGTCTACGACCTGCTCGCGCAGTTCGACTTCCATATCGTGCGCTCGCTGCGCCTCAAGATCGATCACAACTTACTCGTCAAACCCGGCACCAAGCTCGCCGACGTGCGCGAGGTCTACAGCCACGGTCAGGCCATCGCGCAGTGCGCCAGGTTTATCGAGGCGCACGGCCTGCACGCCACCAAGTACCCCAACACGGCGATGTCGGCCGAAATGGTCGCCAACTCCGAGCGCACCGATGTTGCCGCCATCGCATCGCGCAGCTGCGCAGCACTCTATGGCCTGGAGGTGCTGGAGTCCAACATCCAGGACTCGGACAACAACTACACGCGTTTTGTCGTCATCAGCCGTGAGCCGCGCGTCTATCCCGGCGCTAATCGCACCTCGCTCATGATCACCACGGCCAACGAGCCGGGCGCCCTCTATCGCGTGCTCGAGCGCTTCTACGCACTCAATATCAACCTCATCAAGCTCGAGAGCCGCCCCATCCCCGGTCGCGACTTTGAGTTTATGTTCTACTTTGACCTGGACTGTCCCTTTGGCAGCAAGGCCCTCGACGACTTGCTCGACTCAATCGACGACGTGTGCGAGAGCTTCACCTACTTTGGCAGCTATACGGAGGTGCTCTAGATGACCGATACCGTCGCAACCCGCCCCTACGGCGTGCTGGGCCGCGTGCTGGGCCACAGCTACACCCCGACCATCTACAAAGAGCTCGCTGGGCTCGAGTACGTGCGTTTTGAGCGCGAGCCCGAGGATCTCGAGGCTTTTATGACGGGCGATGAATGGGAAGGCACCAACGTGACCATCCCCTACAAGCGTGCCGTCATGGACTACCTGGACGAGTTGAGCCCCCTGGCCGAACGCATGGGCAACGTCAACACTATCACGCGCCTGCCCGATGGCCGCCTGCGCGGCGACAACACCGACTACTTTGGTTTTCAGTGTCTGGTCGAAGAGCTGGGCGTTGAAGTTGCCGACAAGAAGGTCCTTGTGCTCGGCGCCACCGGTGGCGCGGGCACTACGGCCAGCATGGTGCTCGGCGATCTGGGCGCCATCGTCGTACCCGTAGGTCGCACGAGCGAGGTCAACTACGGCAACATCGCGCAGCAATCCGACGCCGCCCTGCTCGTCAACTGCACGCCTGCCGGCATGTTCCCCCACTGCCCCGATGCGCCCTGCACGCTCGAAGGACTTGACGTGCTCGAGGGCGTCATCGACATCGTTTACAACCCCGCCCGCACGGGCCTGATGCTCGAGGCCGAGCGCCGCGGCATCCCCTGCATCGGCGGCCTGCTGATGCTCGTGGCCCAAGCGGCACAGGCCGTCGAGCGCTATACCGGCCAGGTCACCCCGCGCGAGAGGATCCTGGACGTAACGGAGCGCCTGTCACGCCGCGAACAGAACATCGCGCTGATCGGCATGCCGGGCTCGGGCAAGACCCGCGTGGGTGGGCAGATTGCCCTGCTCACGGGTCGCGAGCACATCGACCTGGATCGCGCCCTCGAGGAACGCCTCGGCATGCCCTGCGCCGACTTTATCGTCGAGCGCGGCGAGGCCGCCTTCCGCGAGCAGGAGACAGCGGAGCTGGCCGACATTTCCAAGCGCAGCGGCCTGGTGCTTTCCACCGGCGGCGGCGTGGTCACACGCGACGAGAACTACCCGCTGCTGCACCAAAACAGCCAGATCGTGATGCTCAACCGCAAGCTCGACGAGCTCGCCCACAAGGGCCGCCCCATCACCGCGCGCGTCGGCATCGACAAGCTGGTCGAGCAGCGCATGCCGAGCTACCGCGCCTGGGCTGACTACATCATAGACTCGCGCGACTGCGCCGCCAACACCGCACAAGCTATCCTCGACACCCTCCCACCCGCTCTCTAACCAAATCCACCACAAAGGGGACAGGCACCTTTGTGGTGGTTTCTCGACTCCAAAGGAAGCAACCATGAAAGCACTCGTCATCAACGGCCCCAACCTCAACATGCTCGGCATTCGCGAGCCGGGCATCTATGGCAGCGACAACTACGACCGCTTAGTGCAGATCTGCCAGGAAGCGGGCGCCGCACAGGGCTTCGACGAGATCGAGGTTTTCCAGTCCAACCACGAGGGCAGCATCATCGACAAGATCCAAGAGGCCTACGGCAAGGTCGACGGCATCGTCATCAACCCGGCCGCCTACACGCACACGAGCGTGGCGATCCTCGACGCCCTCAAGGCCGTCGCCATCCCTGCCGTCGAGGTCCACATCAGCGCCGTCGAGACCCGCGAGGACTTCCGCCAAGTGAGCTACGCACGCCTAGCCTGCTTCGCCACCATTACGGGCGAAGGCCTGATGGGCTACGCCCACGCGCTGGAGCTGCTGAAAGAGCATCTCGAAAAGTAAAATGCCAACCCCAACAAACAGCAGCGGCTTGCTCGCGCTCGGCTCCAGCAACACACAAGATGAAAAAAGCCCAGACCACCAAGCGGTCCGGGCTTAATAAACGATGGTGCTCCATGGCGGATTCGAACCGTCGACCTTGGGATTAGAAGTCCCCTGCTCTATCCAACTGAGCTAATGGAGCAAATAACCGCACGCCCAAGCACGCGCACGCGTGCCAGGCGCTAGTAATTATAACCTAGTTGAACTGCTCGCGGTACGCCTTGCAGACCTCATCAACCGGGCCGTCCATGCGAAGGTCGCCCTTCTCAATCCAAACGGCGCGCTGGCAGATGCGCTCAACCTGCTCCATGGAGTGCGAAACGAACAGAACCGTCACGTCGCCGCTCTGGATAAAGTGCTGAATACGCGCCTCGCACTTTTGCTGGAAGAACACATCGCCGACGGACAGCGTCTCGTCAACGATCAGAATATCGGGCTCGGTGATCGTCGCGATTGCAAAGGCAATACGCGCCACCATGCCCGAGGAGAAGTTCTTAAGCGGCATGTCGACAAAGTTCTGCAGCTCAGCGAACTCGATAATGCCGTCAAAGTTGGCGTCGATGAACTCCTTGGTGTAGCCGAGCAGGGCACCGTTCAGATAGATGTTCTCGCGGGCGGTCAGCTCGGGGTCAAAGCCGGCACCAAGCTCAATCAGCGGCGCGATGTTACCGTGCACCTTAACGCTGCCCTCACTGGGCTCAAGCACGCCAGCGATGATCTTGAGCATCGTAGACTTGCCGGAACCATTGGTGCCGACCAGACCCACAACTTCGCCGCGATGAATATCGAACGAGATGTGCTTAAGCGCCCGAAACTCCTCAAAGAACAGCTCGTGCTTGGCAAGCTTAATGAAGTACTCCTTGAGGTTGGTCAGCGACTCGGACGCCATGTTAAAGATCATGGTGACGTCGTCGACCTCGACAGCCAGAGGCTGCTCGCTGTAATCAACAACAGATTCAGTCATCACAGCACTCCTTAGATGTAGAGGATGAACTTACGCTCGGACTTATGGAACACGGTATAGCCAATGGCAAGCGCAAGAACCGCCCAAGCAACGCACATGCCAAACGTCATAAGCGAAGGCGTGGTCTGGAACAGGAAGATATCGCGCATAAACTGCAGATAGTTGTACATGGGGTTCGCATATACCAAGATACGGACAATATGGGGCATCTGCGCAACAAAATCGGTCGTCCAAAAGATGGGCGTGATATAGGTCCACGCCGTGATGACAACGCTCCACAGATGCATGACATCACGGAAGAAGACCGTGAGAGCGGAGAGCATCATGCCCAGGCCCATGCAGAAGCACATAAGCAGCAGTAGGCAGACCGGCAGCAGAATCAGGTGCCAAGAAGGCATAACGTGGAACCACAGCATAACGATGGCAACGGCGACCAGCGAGAAGGCAAAGTTGACCAACGAGAAGAGCACCTTCTGCACCGGGAAGACCCAGCGGTGCACTTTAACCTTCTTGAGCAGCGGAGCCGCGCCCACGATCGACGTCAGGGCCTGGTTCGTAGACTCGGACATGACGGCAAAGGTGACGTTACCCACGATCAAGTACAGCGGGTACATCTCGGGCGTAATTGAGCCATTGCGGCCCTGGGCGAAAATCGTCGAGAACACGATGGCCATGACGATCATCATCAGCAGCGGGTTGAGCACCGACCATGCGACGCCCAGAACGCTACGGCGATACTTGATCTTAAAATCCTTGGTAACCAGCTGACGAAGGATAAACGCATCCTTCTCAAATTCGTTCTTAGCAAACGTCGCAGGCAGACTGCGAGTTTCTTGTTGCTTTGTCTGATCCGACACGGATGCAACTCCTTTACTCGTAATCGTTGACAAACGAACAGTATAGACCCGACGACCATGCAAACGATTCACGCAACAAAACTGGAGAACTAACCCACATCTTAGGATGCCATGACCAAACGGCTATACTTTCAAGGATTGAATGTATAAGGAGCATTGAGTGAATTCTGAATCCATCGCCGTCATCATCCCCTGCTACAACGAAGCGCTCACGATCGGCAAAGTCATCGACGACTTTCACCGCGAGCTTCCGCAAGCGACGGTCTATGTCTATGACAACAACTCGTCGGACGATACCTCACGCATCGCCACCGAGCACGGCGCCACGGTCCGCTTTGAGCCCCGTCAGGGAAAGGGCAACGTGTGCCGCCAGATGTTTCGCGACATCGACGCCGATTGCTACCTGATGGTCGACGGCGACGACACCTACCCCGCCGAGGCGGCCAAAGCCCTCTGCGAGCCTATCCTCAGCGGCACGGCCGACATGACCGTAGGCGATCGCCTTTCCAACGGCACCTATGCCGAGGAGAACAAGCGTGCCTTCCACGGCTTTGGCAACAATCTGGTCCGTGCCATGATCAAGTGGATCTATGGCTACAGCTTCGATGATGTCATGACCGGCTACCGTGCCATGAGCCGCCCGTTCGTTAAAACCTTCCCTGTGCTTTCCGAGGGCTTCCAGATCGAAACCGAGCTCTCGATCCACGCCGTCGACCACCGCTGGCGCATCAAGGATGTGCCCATCGAGTACCGCGACCGTCCGGAAGGTTCCGAGTCCAAGCTCAATACCGTAAGCGACGGCATTAAAGTCGTTGCGATGATTGGCACGCTGTTCAAGGACTACCGCCCTCTGAAGTTCTTCAGCCTCGTCGCGCTTCTGTTTGCGGTGATCGGCCTCGCCTTGGGCACGCCCATCGTTGTCGAGTATTTCCAGACCGGCCTCGTTCCGCGCTTCCCCACCGCCATGCTCGCCGCGTCGTTTATGTTCCTGTGCGGTCTGAGCCTTGCGACCGGCTTCATCCTCGATTCCGTGGCAAAGGTCGAAAAAAAGCAGTGGGAGGTCAACGTGTACAGCAAATACGCCTACGATGACCAGCCCGGCAGGTCCGCCACCACGCCAAGCGAGTGAAAGATCTTCCGCAAAATACTATTGGCACCACTGCGCAGATAGCCATCAACAAGAAAAGCCGCCGTTAAAGAACGGCGGCTTTTACTCTCGAAAAGTTGATAGCGGCTAGAGCGTCTTGAGGTACTCCCCAAGCTCTTCCTCCCAGTCGGGCATGTGGAACCCGACCGACTCGAGCCTGGAAAGGTCGAGCGCGGAGTGGACCGGGCGCGGGGCGACGGGTCCCTCGGCGCCGCCGTAGTAGTCGGCGGTGCTGACCGGCACGACCTTGTCCCCGTTGCCGTTGGCGGCCTCGAAGACGGCGCGGGCGATGTCGGCCCAGGACTTCACGGCGCCGGAACCGGTGCAGTCGTAGGTGCCGTAGGGGGCGTGCGCGCCCAGCACGTGGAAGATGGCCTCGGCCATGTCGCGCGTGAAGGTCAGGCGTCCCAGCTGGTCGTCGACCACGGTGACCTGCTCGAGCCCGTCCTCCGGGTCGGCTACGCGGTCGGAGAGCGCCTTCATGGTCTTGACGAAGTTGTGCCCCTCGCCGATGACCCAGCTGGAGCGCATGATGAAGTGGCGGGGGCAGCCGGCCACGGCGATGTCGCCGGCGGCCTTGGTCTGGCCGTAGACGGACAGCGGGCTGAGGGGCTCGTCCTCGGTATGCACCTCGACCGTGCCGTCGAAGACGTAGTCGGAGGACACGTGGACGAGGGTGATCCCGTGCCCGGCGCAGGTGCGGGCGAGCAGGGCCGGGCCGGTGGCGTTGGCCTTCCAGGCGGTCACGCGGCCCTCGGGGGCCTCCGCTTTATCGACCGCCGTGTAGGCACCGCAGTTGATCACGGTGCCGTAGAGCGACCAGTCGTACTGCGCGTAGGCGTCCGGGTCGGACATGTCGAAGGTGTCGATGTCGCAGAAGTCGAAGT
>UQPP01000012.1 GCA_900543025.1 uncultured Collinsella sp. | reverse complement strand
GGGCTGAGGGGCGGGCGATGCCGTTGCCTGCCGGTTAGTGGCGACCGTGGTGGCGGAGCTTGTCGATGGTGGAGTCGGTGCCGTGTCCGCGGGCGTCGGTGCTTCGGCTGCGGGCGTCGGCGGCGGTTTGGCGCTTGCGGCGGTAATCGATCATGCCTTGAATGATGGGCTTGCCAAAGCTCACGACATCATCGTTTTAGATGGCGGTTCGGGTTGCGAGGAGGCAGTCGGTAAAGTCCATATGGGTCTTGCCAAAGAGTTTGACGGCAAAGGCGACAACGGTGGGCTCGTCGACCATGACGTCATCGAGCAGCCTTCTCATGGCCTTAGCAATCTCAGCGCGGGGAACCTTATAGACGTCGCGCAGCGTGACCACGACGCGCGTGATGATCTCGGGGTAGACGCGAGCGGTGCGCGTGGCGATGACCTTGGCGGCGCGCGGTGACAGAACTTCGTCGTCGTCACGCAGGTAGCGTAGGATGACGGTCTCGTCGATGATGGTGCTACTCATGGATATCTACTTCCTCGGGACCCAAAATCGAATCGTCGCTTTCCGTGGCAAGGTATTCAACCCAGGCCTTGCGCTCCTCGGCGCGGCGATTAGGGTCACCATATGCTTTGAGCGATCCATAGGCGGCAGTGCCGTCCTTTGAGCGCACGGCGACCGGCTGAAAGGGAAGCTTGCGCATCAAAATGCTTTGCGCGACAAATAAACGGACAGCCTCGGCGAGCGATGTGCCCATGGCGTCGTAGAGATGCTCGGCATGCTGCTTGTCTTCCTCGCGAATGCGCACCTGCAGGATGGCTCGTTTTTGAGTCGATGACATTACTGGCCTCCCTTAATGAGCGTGCAATATGAACAGTCAAATACAGCATCGGCTAATAATAGCCAATCTTATAACCATTACTTTATTGCACTAGAGTAATTGATTGTGAACAATATTACAAACGTACTACATCCTTCAGAAGCGAACGTGAAATCTTTCTTGGGCGTACGCATGTAATACACTCACCTTTATAGCTTTTAGAGATTAATTCCAACCTGCCAAAACCCCTGCAATACACCCGTATTGCAGGGCCTATGCTCAAGTTTGCCACCTGCAACTGCGTATATTTAACCTGTATATCGTTGGAGGAACTCTATCGAAGCGCCTGTTTCGCCGCATGCGCTCGATTCGCCGATGCCAGGCCACGGGCGGCTTGGGGCAACGTCGACAGGGTCTCTCTGGCATGGGATTCAGGAGGGAGTGAACAACATGGGCAATAAACGAGTCGTGGCTGATTCTTCACGCTGCATTGGGTGCCAAACCTGTATGGCGGCGTGCATCGAGGCACACGATATTCCCGGCAACATCGCCGCACCTCGCTTGCGCGTAACGCGCACCTACGAGATTTCCGCGCCGGTGGCATGTCACCACTGCGAGGACGCTCCGTGCGCCAAGGCCTGCCCCACGGGCGCCTTGTTCTTTGATCCAAAGAACCATCGCATCGGCGTCAACGAGGACAACTGCATCGGTTGCAAGAGCTGCGTCATGGCATGCCCCTTTGGCGCCGTGAGCGTGGCGACCACGCAGGTCCCCGTCTTGATGGGCGACGTGCGCGTGGGTTCGCAGACTAAGAGCTTCGTGCTCAAGTGCGATCTGTGCGTGGACCGTCCCGGCGGTCCGGCGTGTGCCGAGGCGTGTCCGACCAAGGGCCTCACCCTGGTAGACGAGGAGCGTCTGGCAGAACTGACTGCCGAGCGTGCCCGCGCCACCATCGAAAACGAGGCGTAAGCGTCGGGCGACAGGCCCAATGATTGTCAAATAAGTACCGAGTATTCGGTAGCAGAGAAAGGAAGGAGGGTGTCATGGAGAAGCATAAAGTGATTTGCCCGTACTGCGGCGCCGGTTGCCAGTTTAACCTCTTGGTCCAAAACGGCCAGGTTGTGGGTACCGAACCGCTCAACGGCATCACCAACCAGAGCGAGCTGTGCCTTAAGGGCATGAGCGGCTACGACTTCATCAACGACACCAAGATCTTGACTCCTCGCGTACTGCACCCGATGATCCGCCGCACTAAGGGCGCGGATCTTGAGCGCGTAAGCTGGGACGAGGCACTGGATTTCACCGCATCTAAGATGCAGGCCATAATTGACGAATATGGTCCTAACGCTGTCATGACCACCGGCTCTTCGCGAGGCGGCGGCAATGAGGCGAACTACGTCATGCAGAAGTTTACGCGTGCGTGCATCGGCACCCACAGCGTGGACAACTGCGCCCGTACTTGACACGGCCCTACTGTCCTCGGTCTGATGGACACGGTTGGTTCAGGTTGCATGTCATGCTCCATCCCCGGTATGGAGGATGCTGGCTGCATTTTCCTCTTCGGCTATAACCCTGCCGATTCGCACCCCATCGTCGCAAGGCGTATCGTGCGAGCCAAAGAAAAGGGTTGCAAGATCATCGTCGCCGACCCGCGCCATATCGAAACCGCGCGTATCGCCGATCTCTACCTTCCGATCAAGAACGGTTGCAACGTTGCGTTCCTCAACGCCTTTGCCAACTGCTTGGTCAACGATGGCCTCTACGACAAGGAATTCGTCGCCGAGCACACGAACGGCTTTGACGAATGGTGGGAGACCATCAAGAACTACACTCCCGAATCCGTACAGGACATCACGGGTGTCGAGCCCGCGTTGATCCACCAAGCTGCCGAGATGTACGCCACGGCGAAGCCCTCTGCCATCATTGGCTGGGGCATGGGCGTATGCCAGCAGAAGCAGAACCTGAAGACGGTGCACACCATCGCCTCCATCGCCTGCGTTGCCGGCCAGATCGGCAAACCCAATTCCGGCCTCGCGCCCGTGCGCGGTCAGAACAATGTCCAGGGCTCCTGCGATATGGGCATGCTGCCCAACCTGTACCCTGGCTACCAGAAAGTCACCGACCCGGCTGTGCGTGCCAAGTTTGCCAAGGCTTGGGGCGTGCCCGAGGAAAAGCTCCCGCTCGAGGAGGGCTACAAGCTCACCGACCTGGGCCACCTGGTCGACGAGGGCAAGGTGCACTGCTTCTACAACTACGGTGAGGACCCGGTGCAGACCGAGCCCGATTCGGCCGGTATGCGCAAGACGCTCTCCGAGCTGGATCTGTTCATTTGCCAGGACATCTTTATGACGCAGACGACCATGCTCGCCGACGTCATCCTGCCTGCCACCTCTTGGGGCGAGCACGAGGGTGTCTTTACCGCATCCGACCGTAGCTTCCAGCACTTTGACGCGGCCGTTCCGCCCAAGGGCGAGTGCCGTCACGACTGGGAGATCTTCGCGGACCTGTCTACGCGCATGGGTTACCCCATGCACTACGACAACACCGAGCAGATCTGGAACGAGTGCATTAGCCTGTGCCCCAACTTTGTGGGCGCGACCTACGAGAAGATGGCTCCCGAGGGCGGCTACGCCCAGTGGCCCGTCAAGAGCACCGATGTGAACGACCACGGTACGCCCGACATGTTCGCTGGCGGCAAGTTCACCACCAAGGACGGCCGCGCCAACCTGATGGCGCACGACTGGGAGGCGCCCTCCGAGCTTCCCGACGATGAGTACCCGCTCATCCTGTGCACCGTCCGCGAGGTCGGCCACTACAGCTGCCGCTCGATGACCGGCAACTGCAAGACGCTGGCACTGCTTGCCGACGAGCCCGGCTTTGTTCGCATGAATCCCGCGGACGCCCAGGCGCGCGGCATCAAGAACGGCGACATCGTCTCGATCCACAGCCGCCGCGGCCAGGTATACAGCCGCGCCGACATAAGCGATCGCATCAACAAGGGCACGGTCTACATGACCTACCAGTGGTGGATCGGCAAGTGCAACGAGCTGACCATGCACAAGGTCGACCCGGTCTCGCATACGCCCGAGGACAAGTTCTCCGCCTGCCAGGTCGACGCTATCGCCGACCAGGTCTGGGCCGAGGGCGAGGTGGAGCGTCAGTACACCGAGCTCAAGCAGGCTCTGGTTGACGCCGCCGCTCCCCAGGACGTTGAGCCCGGCGCCGCCAAGTTCGACGACGAGACGCACGTGAATCAAATCGTGTAGTCCCGTTCTCGTTGGCTTTTTGGGCCGGGCGTCCCGTACGTTCGGGAGCCCGGCCCGTTATTTTGAAAGGAAGTGGGGATGAACCGCTTCATCGACATCAACCCGGAGAGGTGCATCGGCTGCGGAACATGCCAGTCCGCCTGTGCCGACGCCCACCGGATGCAGGGCCTTCAGGATACGCCGCGCCTGGCGCTCGTGAAGACCGGCGGTATTTCGGCCGCCCTTGCCTGCCACCATTGCGAGGGTGCCCCCTGCGCCGAGGTTTGCCCGGTGAATGCCATCGAGCACGATGGCGATCGCATCCACGTCAAGGAGCAGGAGTGCATCGGGTGCAGGCTGTGCGCCATTGCGTGCCCCTTCGGAGCCATCCATCCCGATGGCACGTCTATCGCCGGTGTCGCAGGCATGTGCGACCCGACGCCTTCGTATCCTAAGTCCCTGAGCAGCCTGCTTACGTGGGCTCCTGGCCAGTACACCTGCGCTATCAAGTGCGACCTGTGCGCCTTCGATCCGGACGGCCCGCATTGTGTGGCGGCGTGCCCCACCAAGGCGCTGACCGTCATGGGCGGCGCGGCCGATCGCGAGCTCGACGAGGCCAAGCGCCTGCGCTCGATCGAAAACGGTCCGGTTGTCGACGTTACCGCTGTGGCCCAGGGCCTGTCCGAGAAAGCAGAAGGGAGCGTAAACAATGGATAGCATGACGCTGTTTATCGCATCGCTTGCCGTCTCGTGCATCGGTGCGCTCGCCTCGGTTCTGCTGATCAAGGCCGATAACGCCGCCAAGACCGCCGGCTGCCTGATCGGCGCCGTCGCGGCCGTGCTGTCGTTCATCGCGGGCCTCGAGGCCGTGCTTGGCGACGTTTCGTCCCTCAACACGGTCTTCTTTTTCCCGTTCGCCCGTCTCGAGCTCTTGCTCAACGGCCTTGCGGGCCTGATCGTGGTCCTCATCTCAATCCTCGCCTTTGCGGGCTTCATCTACGGTCTGTCCTACTTCGATGAGTACCCGGGCAAGGTCGGGCGCGCCGGTTTCTTCATGAACACCTTCGTCGCCTCGATGATGCTCGTCATCACCGCCGATAACGTGTTCTGGTTCCTGGTCGCCTTTGAGCTCATGTCCCTTACGAGCTACTTCCTTGTCGTTATCGAGGAGAACAAGAACTCCATTAGGGGCGGTTGGCTCTACTTCGTCATCGCGCACGTGGGCTTTGTCCTTATCATGGCGAGCTTCCTGCTCATGACCAACGGCGTGGGCGGTTCCTTCAGCTTCAGTGATTTCCGTACGCATGACTTTGGACCCGCCGTCTCCTCCGCGTGCTTCGTCCTCGCGTTCTTCGGATTCGGCGCAAAGGCCGGTATCATCCCGCTGCACTCCTGGCTGCCCCAGGCGCACCCCGAGGCGCCGTCCAACGTGTCCGCCCTCATGTCCGGCGGCATGATCAAGATCGGCATCCTGGGAATCCTCAAGGTCGGTCTCGACCTGCTCGCGGGTTCGGGCGTCCAGCTCTGGTGGGGCCTCATGGTCCTGGTCTTCGGATCCATCTCGTCGGTCCTGGGCGTCGTCTACGCCCTCCACGAGCACGACATTAAGCGCCTGCTGGCCTACCACTCCGTCGAGAACATCGGCATCATCTTGCTCGGTGTCGGCGCGTCCATGACGGCGCACGCCCTGGGCAACGACGTCATCGCGACGATCGCGCTCATGGCCGCCCTCTACCACACGCTCAACCACGCCATGTTCAAGGGCGAGCTGTTCCTCGGCGCGGGCTCCCTGCTCTATGCCACGGGTACGCGCAACATGGAGAAGATGGGCGGCCTGTTCCGCCGTATGCCGGTCACGGCCGTCTGCTTCCTCATCGGTGCCCTTGCCATCTCGGCTATCCCGCCGCTCAACGGCTTCGTTTCCGAGTGGTTCACCTACCAGTCCCTGTTCAACATCTCGACGCTCTCCGACCCGGTCGTCATGGTGTTCGCCGTCGCCTCCGCGGCCGCCCTCGCCATCACCGGTGCCCTGGCCGTCACGTGCTTCGTGAAGGCCTACGGCGTCTCGTTCGCGAGCAGCCCTCGTTCCCAGGAGGCCGCGAACGCCAAGGAGTCCCCGGCTCCGATGTTGTTCTCGCAGATGCTCCTCGCGGCCATCTGCGTGGTGCTGGGAATCGGCTCTCCCGTCATCGCCCCGGTTCTGGGCGACGTCGCCCAGAGCGTGCTTGCCGGCTCTGCCATCACAGCCACCTCGGGCGTGTCTCTGGTGAACGAGATTTCCGGTGCCGCCACCTCCACCCCCGCGATCGCCATCGCGCTCGTGGTCCTCACCGGCCTCGCGTTCGTGTTGAGGTCCTGCCTCGGCACCAAGGCCCCCGCTAAGAAGACCGACCCTTGGGCGTGCGGCTACGAGCCCAACGAGCACATGCCCGTCGTCGCCACGAGCTTCGCGTCAGACGTAGAGCTCTTCATGGGCCCGCTCTACACCCTGCGCGAGGTATGCACCAAGATCTGCTGGTCCATCGCGCACGTGTTCCAGAAGCTCACCGGTGTCGCCCAGGGCGTTGAGCCCCTGCCCGACCGCTTCCTGGTCGATGCACCGAGCGAGGGTGCCGATAAGCTGGCCGGCCTCGCCTCCAAGATCGAGGGCGGCAACTACTCCGTATACATCTGCTACATCGTCGCGGCGCTCGTGGTCTTCCTCGTGCTCGCCGTGGTCATGGTCTAGAGAGGGGAGAGGATATTATGAACATCGTTCTTGCGATAGCGCAGGGCCTCGTGGTCATGCTGGTCGCGCCCTTCTTCTCCGGCCTCGCCCGTGTGATTCGCGCGAAGATGCACAATCGCCGCGGTCCGTCCATCCTTCAGGATTACCGGGACCTCGCGAAGCTCATGGCGCGTCCCGAGTCCGTGAGTTCCGACTCGAGCTTCGTGCTGCGCATCATGCCGCCGCTGTTCCTCGCGGTGTCGTTCATGCTCGCCATGGGCCTGCCCATGTTCACGCTCGAGAGCCCCATGCCCGTCTTTGGTGACGCCATCACCATCATGTACGCGCTCGCGCTGTCCCGCTTCTTCTTCGCGCTGTCCGGCGTGGATTCCTCCAACGCCTACGCGGGCTTCGGCGGTATCCGCGAGCTCCTCATGAGCGTGCTCATCGAGCCGTCCATGCTCATCGCGCTGTTTACCGTCGCCATCGTGTGCGGCTCCACGGACATTGCGACCATGGGTCAGCACATCGTTACGGGCAACGTCTCGAGCGTCGTCGCCGTCATCCTCGCCGGCGTCGCCTTCGCGGCCGCCTGCTATATGGAGCTCGGCAAGCTTCCGTTCGATCAGGCCGAAGCCGAGCAGGAGCTCCAGGAGGGCCCGCTCGCCGAGCTCTCCGGCCCGTCCCTGGCCATGATGAAGCTCGCCATGGGCATGAAGCAGGTCGTGGTCGTCGCTTGGTTCACCTCCATCTTCATCCCCTGGGGAGAGCCCGCGACCATCGGCGTCACCGCTCTCGTGGGCGCCGTCGTCTTCCTTGTCAAGTGCCTGGTCGATTTCGTTGTCTGCGGCGTGCTCGAGAACTCCGTTTCCCGTTCGCGCTTCAAGGTGCTCGGTAACCAGACCTGGGCCGTCGTCGGCATCGCGGTCCTCGCGTTCGTCTTCGTCGTCGTAGGCGTGTAGGGAGAAGGGAGAAACTATGTCAATCGAATCGAGCTTGTCCCTCTTTGCCATGGTGGCGATCGCCGTCCCCATGCTGGGCTCCCTGCTCATCGTCATGCTGCCGCGTCCCTACGCTAAATGGATCTGCGCCTTTGCCGGCGGCATCGCCACGGTCGCTTCCGTTGGCTTGGCCGCGACGTTTGCCGGAAACGGCATGAACGCGGTCGATGTAACCTGGGCGAGTATGGGCCAGACCTTGGTCATGGGCTTCATATTCGACCGGATGAGCACGCTGCTCGCACCCGCGTTCGTCGCTATCGGCCTGCTCGTCGTCATCTATTCGTTCCCGTACATGAGCGATAAGAACAAGGAGCATCCCGACGCGCCCCGTCGCCGCTTCTACGTGTACTTCTCCACGTTCATCGGCGCCATGGCCGGTCTCGCCTACAGCTCCACCATCGTCGGCCAGCTCGTTTTCTTCGAGATCACCGGCGTGTGCTCCTGGGGCCTCATCAGCTACTACATGACGCCCACGGCCAAGAAGGCCGGTATGAAGGCGCTCATCATCACCCATATCGGCGCTCTGGGACTCTACATCGGCGCGGCCTTCCTGTTCGCCGGAACCGGCACGTTCGCGCTGAGCGCGATCTCCCAGCTCGATTCCGGTATGAAGACCGTCGTGCTGCTGCTCATCCTGTTCGCCGCTTGGGCCAAGTCCGCCCAGTTCCCGCTCTACATGTGGCTGCCCTCCGCAATGGAGGCCCCCACGCCCGTTTCCGCCTACCTCCATGGCGCGTCCATGGTGAAGGTCGGCGTGTGCGTGTTCGCCCGCGCTCTTGCGAGTGCCGGCGATATCCCCGAGATCGTCGGTTGGGTCGCCATCATCGACGCCGTCGTGACCATGCTCTTCGGCTTCCTCATGTACCTGCCCCAGAAGGATATGAAGCGCCTGCTCGCCTTCTCGACGATCGCGCAGCTCGCCTACGTGTTCTTCGGCCTGGGCCTCTCCGTGTTCGGAAGCCAGATGGCGTTCAACGGCGCCGTCGAGCACATCTTCAACCACGCGTTCACCAAGACCCTGTTCTTCCTCATCGCCGGCTCCCTCAGCTTCACGCTGGGAACCCGTATGTTGCCCAAGATCCAGGGCCTCATGAAGAAGTACCCGGTCACGGGCGTGGGCTTCGCGGTCGCCGCGACCGCTATCGCCGGCGTGCCCCCCATGAGCACGTTCTTCTCCAAGTTCCAGATTATTTCCGGTGGCTTCGCGGTTGGTGCTTCCAACACGGTCATCTTCGTCCTCGTGTGCGTCATGGTCGTCGAGACCGTCGCCACCTTCGCATGGTTCCTGCGTTGGATGGGTAAGGTCCTGCCCGGTGAGCCGAGCGAGACCGTGGCCGCCGGCCAGCCCCTTCCGCGCGCCATGGCGTTCGTGTTCGTCGTCCTCATGATCATGGTCGTCGTCGCCGGTCCTCTGTCCTCTAGTTGGATGGGTTAGGAGGTAGGACATGGGTTATTCGTTAGTCAATATCCTGGGCGGTCTTCTGATCGTGACCTCCACCATGGTGGTCGTCTCGAAGACCATCCCGTCCGCCATTAAGTGGTACGCGATCCAGTCGGTTGTCCTGGTGGGCGTGCTGCTCACCCTGGGCCTCACCACCGGTGCCACCGAGCTTCTCATGTGGGCCGCGTCGGCCTTCGTCACCAAGGTGATCCTCGTTCCGTTCATTCTCAACCGTGCCTACAAAAAGATGGGTTCGCCTGCCGATAGCACGCTGACCTCCTCCATCAAGCCGGCCTGGACCATCATCCTCACCGGTCTGGAGGTGGCCATCTGCTTCGCGGTGGTCACGCGCCTGAGCCTGCCCACCGCTGAGGTGGCTACTCCGGCCCTCGCCATCAGCTTCGCGCACTTCTTCGTCGGCCTCACGTGCATCATCTCCCAGCGCAACATCCTCAAGCAAATCTTCGGGTACTGCCTTATGGAGAACGGTAGCCACGTGACGCTCGCCCTGCTCGCGCCCACGGCCCCCGAGATCATCGAGATCGGCATCGCCACCGACGCCATTTTCGCCGTCATCATCATGTCCGCCGTCGTCGTGAGGATCTGGAACGACACCAAGTCGCTCGACTCCCACGACCTGACCGAATTGAAGGGGTAGGCCATGGATGTTTCAATGCTGACGGTCGCCCTGCTCGCTTGTCCCCTCGTGTTCTCCCTGATTATGGCTGCGCTCCCCAAGACGACGTCCTACAGCGTCTTTGCGGGGCTCAACACCATCTCCGTCGCGGCGACCCTCGTCCTTTCGGTCGTCACCGCGGGAACCATGCTCTCGAGCGGGCAGAATATCGACGCTTTGGGCCTGTGGCTCCATCTCGATTCGCTCTCGTCGATCTTCGTCCTTCTGGTAGGCATCATCGGGTTCATCACCGGCGTGTACTCCATCTCCTATATCAAGATCGATATCGAGGAGAAGACCATGCCGGCCGAGCGCACCAAGCAGTACTACGCGCTGTTTAGCCTGTTCGTTTTCACGATGCTGCTCGCCTGCCTGTCCAACAACATCATCCTCACCTGGGCGGCGGTCGAGGCCACCACGTTGTCGACCGTGTTCCTCGTGGGCATCTACAAGAACAAGCAGGCGCTCGAGGCGTCTTGGAAGTACGCGATGGTCTGCACCGCCGGCGTGGCCTTCGGCCTGTTTGGCACGCTGCTCATCTACGCGAACGCCGCCGATATCATGCCCAACGCGCATGAGGCAGCCTTCCTCACCTCCATCATGCCCTACGCCGACCAGTTCGACCCGATGCTCGTGCGCCTCGCGTTCGCGTTCATCGTCATCGGCTTCGGCACCAAGGCGGGCCTGTTCCCCATGCACACTTGGCTGCCCGACGCGCACTCCCAGGCTCCGAGCCCGGTCTCCGCGCTGCTCTCGGGCGTGCTGCTCAAGTGCGCCATGCTGGTGATCATCCGCTTCTACTCCCTGTCCATCATCACGGTGGGCGACACCTATCCGCGTACGCTCCTGCTCATCCTGGGCACGCTGTCCATCCTGGTGGCCGCCCTGTGCATCTTTAAGCAGGACGATATCAAGCGCCGCTTCGCGTACTCCTCCGTCGACAACGTCGGCGTGGTCGCGCTGTGCCTGGGTATCGGTGGTCCGCTCGGTATCGCCGCCTGCCTGCTGCACTGCATCTTCCACGGTTTCACGAAGGCGCTCGCCTTCTGCATGGCCGGTAACATCCAGCACATCTACCACACCCGCGACCTGAACAAGATCAAGGGCGTCGTCGAGATCGCTCCCGTCACGGCAGCGCTCACCATCATCGCCCTGCTCGCGCTCGCCGCCTTCCCGCCGTTCGCCCTGTTCATCTCCGAGTTCCTCACCTTCGTGGCCGGCGTCCAGTCCGGTCCCATCTGGGTGGTCGTGCTCGTGGCCATTGGCCTCACCGGCGTGTACTTTGCCCTTACCGGCATCGCGCTCAAGTCCATCTTCGGCAAGGCGCCCGAGGGCATGAAGCGCCACGAGGTGCCCGCCCTCATGATCATCCCCGAGATCGCCCTCGCGATCGTGGTCATGTGGTTCGGTATCGCCACCCCGGTCGCCATCACGAGCGGCGTCGAGGATGCAACGTCCGTCGTTTTGAACCAGAGCGTCGAAGAGCTCCACGAGGCTCCTCTCTACCGCATGGTGTTCAGTTCCCAGACCAAGACAAGCGAGGTGAATTAGCACCATGGCAGAACCTGAAAAGAAGGACTACGCTCGTCGTTGCGAAAGCCACGTCGAGGCCCTGCGCGCCGCAGTGCCGGGCGCTATCGAGAAGGTTGAGTGGCAGTGCGAGGACCAGCTGACGATCACCGTCAAGCAGGACAAGCTGCCCGAGGCCGTCCACTACCTGTATTACGAGCGCTACGGCTGGATTCCCGTGATCATCGGCAACGACGAGCGCAGTCTGTGCGGCCGTTACGCCGTGTATTACGTCATCTCCATGGAGGGGGAGGACCCCGGCTGGGTGACCGTGCGCACCGAGGTCGATCCCGCCAAGATGACGTTCCCGTCCGTGACGCCGTTCGTCCCCGCCTGCGTGTGGGGCGAGCGCGAGCTTCGCGACATGTTCGGCCTGATCCCCGAGGGTCTGCCCGACCGTCGTCGCCTGGTGCTGCCCGACGATTGGCCCAGCGGCCTGTACCCGCTGCGCAAGGATTCGATGGACTACCGCTTCCGTCCCGCTCCCGCGAGTGACATGGAAAACTACGAGTTCTTGGCCGATACCAAGGGCAAGGAGACGACTCTTGTCCCCATGGGCCCGTTGCACATTACCTCCGACGAGCCCGGCCACTTCCGCCTGTTCGTTGAGGGCGAGACCATCGTCGATGCCGACTACCGTCTGTTCTACGTGCACCGCGGCATGGAGAAGGTCGCCGAGACGCGCCTGAACTATGACGCCGTGACGTTCCTCGCCGACCGTATCTGCGGCATCTGCGGCTGCGCTCACTCGGTGGCCTATGCCGAGGCCGTCGAGCGCGCCCAGGGCATTCATGTCCCGCCGCGCGCCCAGTACATCCGCGCCATCATGCTCGAGGTCGAGCGCCTGCACTCGCATCTGCTCAACATTGGCCTGGCATCGCACTACACGGGCTTCGACTCCGGCTTCCAGCAGTTCTTCCGCGTCCGCGAGAAGTCCATGGACCTGGCCGAGAAGCTCTCCGGTCACCGCAAGACCTACGGCCTCAACGTGATCGGCGGCGTGCGTCGCGACATTTTGGCCGAGCAGAAGCTCTCCACGCTCACGACCATCCACCAGCTGCGCTCCGAGGTTCAGGAACTCGTCGACATGCTGCTCTCCACGCCCAACTTTATTGAGCGTACGAGTGGCATCGGCATCTTGGACCGCAAGATCGCACGCGACTTCTCGCCGGTCGGCCCGCTCATGCGTGGCTCGGGCTATGCCCGCGACGTGCGCTTCGACCATCCCTTCGACGGCTACGCCGATCCGGACGTTCAAAAGATGCACGCCGCCACGGCTGACACCTGCGATGCCTTCGGCCGTACCGCCGTTCGCATCCAGGAGGTCTACGATTCGATCGATATGATCGAGACCATGCTCGAGAACTGCCCGTCGGGCCCCATCCTCACCACGGATTGGGAGTACACCCCGCACAAGTACGCCATCGGTGCCACCGAGGCGCCGCGCGGCGAGGACGTGCACTGGGCCATGCTCGGCAATAACCAGAAGTGCTACCGCTGGCGCGCCAAGGCCGCCACGTACAGTAACTGGCCGGTCCTGCGCTACATGTTCCGCGGCAACACCGTGGCCGATGCGGCGCTGATCGTTGGCTCGCTCGACCCGTGCTATTCCTGCACCGACCGCGTGACGGTGACCGATGTCGCCGCCAAGCGCGACCACGTGCTCGACAAGGAGCAGTTCGAGAACGTCTGGCGCGACAAGTCGCCGCTCGCGGGCGAGGGCTCCATGGCCGCTCCGCTCGATGAGGAGGCGCTCTAATATGCTGAAGCTTTGGAAGGTTAACGCCAAGGCCGGCGACGCGACGGTCAAGTACCCGTTTGCGCCGTTCCCCACCAACAAGGACATGCGCGGCAAGCCCGAGCACAATGCCGAGCTCTGCATCGCCTGCGGTGCCTGCGGCGTGGCGTGCCCGGCCGATGCCATTCGCATGGACACCGACCTTGCGGCCGATACCATTACCTGGTCAATCGACTACGGCCGCTGCATCTTTTGCGGCCGCTGCGAGGAAGCCTGCCCCATGGAGGCCATCAAGCTCACCGAGGAGTTTGAGCTGGCCGTCATGAGCAAGGACGACCTCACCAGCAAGAGCGTCTATGCGCTCGAGCACTGCTCGCGTTGCGGCAAGCCGTTTGCCCCGCACAAGGAGATCGACTATGCCAAGCGCCTGCTGCAAAAGGCCGGCGGCATGGAGGCCGAGCAGGCCGCCCGCACCGTCGGTATGTGCCAGGAGTGCAAGCGCGAGCTCGACGCCCTGCGCGCCGCATCGGCCGTAAAGACCGGCAACGCACACGGCATGGCTGCCAACGAGACGCTTGCGTCCGGCGAGCCCCAGGGCCCCGGCATGGAGTATCTGGGCGGCCACGGCGTGAACCCGGAGTATATCGACCGCGAGCTTAACCCCGATGCGCCCGAGATTCCCGCCGGTCCGGCGCCGGTCGAGGGCATCATCATGGATTTTGAAACGAAGGAGGAGTAACCATGGCCGAACCCACGCTTTTGCCCGAGCGGCTTCAGTACCGCCCGACCAAGATCGAGCTCGACGAGAGCATCGAGAAGGCCAAGGCGACCCTTCTTAAGAAGATCAAGCGCTCGGTGTACGTCTACCGTGTCGACTGCGGCGGCTGCAACGGCTGCGAGATCGAGATCTTCGGTTCCATCACGCCCGTCTTTGACGTCGAGCGCTTTGGCATCAAGGTCGTGCCCTCGCCCCGTCACGCCGATGTGCTGCTGTACACCGGCGCCGTGACGCGTGCCATGCGCATGCCGGCCCTGCGCGCGTTTGAGGCCGCACCCGATCCCAAGATCGTGGTGTCCTATGGCGCGTGCGGCTGCACCGGCGGCATCTTCTACGACAACTACTGCGTCTGGGGCGGCACGGATAAGATTCTGCCGGTCGATGTCTACATCCCCGGCTGCCCGCCCAGCCCCGCGCAGACCGTCTACGGCTTTGCCATGGCACTTGGCCTGCTGGACCAAAAGCTCCATGCCGAGACTACGGTGGAGGCTGCCGGCGAGCAGGCCGATATCCTGCACCCCGGCGTGCCGTACAAGCTGCGCGTTGCCATCGAGCGCGAGGCTCGCGCCATGAGCGGCTACCGTTACGGCCGCGACCTGGCCAACGAGTTTATGGATACGCTCGAGGACGCGCCCAAGGGTGATATCCGAGGTGCCATGGCGCTGCTCATCGACAAGCAGGACGATCCGCGCCGCGTTGAGGTCTACTCGGCGCTGCAGGATCTGGTGCTGGCCGGAGGTCACTAGATGGAGCTCACGGACCGCTCTGGTTACTTTGCGGGCCCCGGTATGCTCGGCGGCTCCTTTGGCGATGCCTCGCGCGCAAGCGACGAGGCCGCCGAGGGCGTCGCCGACCCCTGCCTGGGCCACGCGCCCGACCAGGTGGTCTTCTATGAGCTCACGCGTAAGTTTGTGGAGACCGAGGAAGACGTTCCCCAGGAGGCCTGCGACGTGCTGTACTACACGCTCGCCGTGGGCCACCACACCGGCGTGCTCGATTGCTTTGAGCCGCGCCTGTCGGTGCCGGTGGATGTCTTCTATTCGCTCGTCGACGCGCTGCCGGAGGGGGAGGCCAAGACCAAGTTCGAGGCCATCCGCTCCTTTGGCGAGTGCCAGCTTGACAAGGCGGCGGTGCCGTCGCTGCTCGAGGCCTGCGACACGCTGCTCGACGAGCGCGGTTTTCGCGGCTCGGCCAAGGCCGGCATCTCGGTGTTCGACGACAACTTTGGCCTGCATGCCCAGCAGGTCGCGTTTCTGATGAAGTTCCGCGATCTGGTTGAGCGCGTGCGCGATGTGTCGGGCGTGTATCTGACGGGAAGGTTGCAGTAATGGGTCGCGTTGTGGATGGTCGTGTGAACGGCGCCCCATTTGCGGGTATCGTGCTCACGGCGGGAAGCGTGCTGCGCGCCGACGATGCCGCCGGCCCCGTGCTCTCCAAAAAGATGGAGGACACGCCTATCGCCGGTTGGTACACCATCGACGGCGGTCAGACGCCCGAGGATGACATCATCGAGGTCAAGCGCGAGCGTCCGCCGCGTTTGGTTTTGGTCGATGCCGCCGACATGGCGCTGCCCGTCGGCGCCATCCGCTTGCTCGATAAGACCGACGTCGCGCGCAAATCGATGTTCACCACGCATTCGCTTCCTTTGTCGATTCTGATCGAAGAGATTGAGCAATCGTGTGATGATATCGTCTTCGTCGGGATTCAGCCGGGCGACACGGAGTTCTACAACCCCATGTCCCCGGAAGTCTTTGAGGCCGTCGACGCCGTGTACGACGCCGTGGCCGCCAACGACTTTTCCCACTTTGTCCGCTTGGGGCAAGAGCAATAGGAGCGCTTGTTCCTGCTGATTAGGAAAGAAGTGATTGACATGGCAGATTCCAAGGTGGAGTACCCCTCTCCCGATTGCCTGGCGCCCGCCGCGATCGAGGCCAAGACCGAGGCCGCCGGCGTGACCAAGGCTAACCTGCCGGTCGCTAAGGCCTTTCTGTTGGCAATGTTCGCCGGCGCGTTTATCGCCTTCGGCGGCCTGTTCTTTACCGTGTTCTTGAGCGACAGCACGCTGGGCTGGGGCGCTCAGCGCGTCGTGGGCGGTCTGTGCTTTTGCCTGGGCCTGGTGCTCGTGCTGGTGTGCGGCGCCGAGCTGTTTACCGGCAATTCGCTTATGGTCTGCGCACTCAAGAGCAAAAAGATCACCCTGGTTCAGATGCTTAAGGCCTGGGTCGTCGTGTG
This sequence comes from uncultured Collinsella sp., assembly GCA_900543025.1. GTDB lineage: Bacteria > Actinomycetota > Coriobacteriia > Coriobacteriales > Coriobacteriaceae > Collinsella. The sequence continues at coordinate 31,329 of UQPP01000012.1, read as the reverse complement.
GGTCGGCAATTTTGTCGGTGCCCTGTTCATCGTCTTTTTGGTGTACATGGCCGGCATCTATAAGCTCAACGGCGAGGCGGTCGCCAACTCCATGGTGAGCGTCGCCGCCGGCAAGGTGACGATCGACTGGGTGACGATCTTCTTCCGCGGCATCCTGTGCAACATCTTTGTGTGCCTGGCCGTGTGGATCGGTACCGCCGGTAAGACCGTGGTCGATAAGGTTGTGGGCATTCTGCTGCCCATCGCCGCCTTTGTGGCCTGCGGTTTTGAGCACTGCGTCGCCAACATGTACTTTTTGCCTATGGGTGCCGTGATGCACGCGTGCGGCTATGGTGCCGACGTCGCCGGCGCCGATGCGCTCAACGCTGCGGGCATTGCGTTTAACTTGTCCGCCGCCACGCTGGGCAACATCGTGGGCGGCGCGGTTCTGATCGCGCTCGGCTACTGGTTTGTCTACGCTAAGAAGTCCGAGGCGTAAGTTATCGTCTGTTTGACGTTGGGCCTCCCGCGGGGCGTTGCCGTGCGGGAGGCTTTTTGGGTCTGGGGCTCGTTGCCGGGCTTTTGGCCTGTTGTGTTTGGCTGATGAAAGGGGTAATCGAGATGGCATCTGCTTTGGAGCGTGACGGTCGCGCCGTGGTGACCACATGCGGGGGATGCTATGCCGATTGCGCCTTTGCGGCCCATGTTGAGGATGGGCGTGTGGTGGCCGAGCTGCCGGTGCCGGGGCATCCGTGCGCGGCGCGTGCCCTGTGCGCCCGCGGGCGGCATCGCCTGTCTATGCCGTTTGACGAGCGCGACCGGATTTTGCATCCCATGCGCCGCCGAGCTGATGGCTCGGGGTTTGATGCGATTTCCTGGGATGAGGCGTTTGCCCAGATTGCCGAGCGCCTTTTGGGGATTGTTGACGAGTGCGGGCCTCGTGCGCTGGGCATGACACTCGGTCTGCCCTCGTTCGACCGCTACTGGGCCTATCGCTTTATGCATGCGCTGGGCTCGCCCAACGTGTACGGTGCCGACGGTGCCTGCGAGGTAAGCCGACTTACGGGTTGGGAGCACAGCCTGGGTTATAGTCCCGCCTCCGATCTGTCACATACCGATTGCATCATGTATTTGGGGCGCTCCATTGTCGATTCGTCGACGATGGGGGCCGTTGATGCGCTCAACGATGCGCGCCGCCGCGGGGCGAAAATCATCGTCGTGGACCCCCGGCGCAGCGGCTCGGCTGCGCTTGCCGACCGCTGGCTGCGCGTGCGTCCCGGATGCGATCTGGCGCTGCTGCTGGGTATCGCACATGTGCTGGTGGCCGAGGACCTGTTCGACCACGAGTTCGTGGACCGCTATACCACGGGTTTTGACGAGCTGGCGCAGGCGGCCGCTGCTTGGACGCCTGAGTGGGCCGAGTCGATGTGCGACGTGCCGGCCGCAGAGATTGTCGCCTCGGCGCGTGATTTGGCTGCCGCGGCGCCTGCTGCGGTGGTGGACGCTGGCTTTCATGGTGGCATCGGTATCGCGTATGCCAACAGTACGCAGACGGCGCGAGCTATCTGCTTGGTCGATGTGCTGCTGGGCTGCATCGGGCATGCGGGCGGCGCGCTCAATCCGCCCACGCCGCTTGTGTTGGGCGACCTCGATCCCACGTGCTTTGCGACGCCGCCGGTGCCGCGTGGGCCCAAGCTGGGGTCCGAGCGCTATCCACTGGTCGATCCGGTGCGCGGCCTGTGCACGACTATCGGTCAGTCGATTCTTGCCGGCGATTTGCGTGGGCTCATCGTCTATGCCAGTAACCCCGGTGCGGGCTATGGCAATGCACAGGCTTGGTTGGACATCTTGCGGCAGCTCGACTTGCTCGTGACGATTGATATTCGCTGGTCCGAGACGGCGCGAGCTTCCGATTTCGTGCTGCCCGATGTGACGTATCTGGAGGCCGACCGCGGTGTGGGAACGGTCGTGGGAGCCAACGATGCGCGCGTGTTCTACCGCAACGCCGTGCTGCCCATTTTGCATGACGACACGAGATCGGGGCGGGAGATCTTTGCCGGGTTGGCTGCGGCCTGCGGCGTTGGCGAGTGCTTTGACTTTACGTCTGACGATCTGGCTGCTGCCCAGGTGGCGCCGTTTGGGATTGATCTGGACGAGCTCAAGGAGCGCGGTTGGGCCGATACGGGCGTGGCGCTGCCGTCGCGTACGGGCGAGCCTGTGATTCCGCTTGCCGGCGGCAAAATTGCGCTGGCAAGCGACGTATGGGAACGAGCCGGCCTGTGTCGTGTACCCAACTGGATCGCTCCCATGGTGGAGCCTGGCCCGGGGATGTTTCGCCTCATTAGCGGCAACCGTCCCTTTGAGTCGCACACCTCGCGAAGGCTTGCAGCCCAAGGTGCCGCCGAGGCTGGGTCGGACCTGGATGCCGTGCAGATGAATGCCGATGCTGCTGCGCATATGGGCATCGCCGACGGCGAGATCGTCGAACTCGTGAGCGATATGGGCCGCGACCGCGTGCGTGTGGAGACGACGCCGTATCTGCATCCGGCGTGCATCTTTACGTCGGCTGCTCCCGGTGGGCGCGCATTGGGTGCTGAGAGTGGTGGCCGGCAGGCCCTGGGCGTCGGGCCGCTCGACCACACACCGCTGCGCTGGGACCCGTTGACGGGTGCCGCGCTTACTCAGGAAAACGCCGTTCGCGTGGAAAAGATTGTCGCGCGCGGGGATAATGACGAGTAATTGACTCAGCTGATGTATTCGACTGATCCACGTTTCTTTTGAAAGGCTGCACATGAGCGATAGCCAGAACATGTCCGATGAGGTGCGCGACCGCCTGCGCGCCATTCCTTCCGTCAACGAGCTGCTTGCCGAGTGGCCGGTGGTGAAGGCGGCGGGGGAGACCTGCGACGCGGTGGTCCATGCTGCCGTCACGGCCGAGCTCGACGAGGAGCGCGCCGCCATTCGCGCCGGTGCCGCCCCGCGTTCCAGGCGCGAGCTGGCCTCGGCCATCGAGTGGCGTGCGCATCGCTCCGCGCTGCCGAGCCTGCGTCCCGCCGTCAACGCCACGGGTGTGGTCATCCATACCAACCTGGGCCGTGCTCCGCTCGCGGAGTCGGCCGCCGAGGCCGTGGCCGAGGTCGCGCGCGGCTACAGCACGCTCGAGTACAGCGTGGACACCTGCTCGCGCGGGTCGCGCAAGGAACATGCCGCGCAGCTCATCCGCTCGCTTACCGGTGCCGAGGACGCGCTCGTGGTCAACAACAACGCCGCCGCGGTGCTGCTAGTGCTGGCGACTCATGCCGCGGGCAAAGAGGTTATCGTCAGCCGCGGCGAGCTTGTCGAGATCGGCGGCAGTTTCCGTATCCCCGATGTTATGGAGGCCTCGGGTGCCAAGCTCGTTGAGGTCGGGGCCACCAACCGCACGCATTTGAGCGACTATGAGCGCGCCATCACGCCCGAAACGGCAATGATCCTCAAGGTTCATCCTTCCAACTATCGCATCGAGGGTTTTCACGAGGAAGTGAGCTCAAGGGAGCTCGCCGCCCTGGCCCACAAGCATGGTCTGCTGTTCTACGAGGACCAGGGGTCGGGCGCGCTGTTGCCCGACGACATCTTGGTGCGCGGCGGCGAAGAAACCACGCCGGCTTCGGTCGCGGCGGGGCTCGATATCGTGTCGTGCTCGGGCGATAAGCTGCTCGGTGCCGCACAAGCGGGCATTATCATGGGCCGTCGCGATCTGGTCCAGGCCTGCGGGTCGCATCCGCTTATGCGTGCCCTGCGCCCGGGCAAGCTCGCGCTGGCGGCGCTCGAGGCTACACTGCGCATTTACATGGATGGGGCGGATGTGGCCCATCGCGAGGTGCCGGTGCTCAATATGCTCACGCTTCCGCAGGCTCATCTGGAGCGTCGCGCACGCAAACTACGCGAGCTGATGGTGGCGGGCCTCGATAAGGCGGGTTGCCCGTGCGCCGTGCAGGTGGAAATCGTCGAGGAGTCGTCGACTCCCGGCGGCGGCTCGCTGCCTACCGTCGAGCTGCCCACGATGTGCGTGGCCGTCTGCCCGGTCGACGGGCGCCTGTCCCTCGACGCGCTCAAGCGCTCTCTCGTCCAAGACTTCGATACGCCGGTCGTCACGCGCGCCTCGCACGACCGCATTTTGTTTGATGTGCGCACACTCGTGGGCGACCGCGATTTCGAGACGGCGGCATCGACGCTCGTCGCGTGCGTTGAGAAGGCGGTTGCACGATGAGTGAGGTTCAAGTGCTGGTGGAGTGTCCCGTTATCGTTGGCACGGCGGGCCATGTCGACCACGGTAAGTCGGCGCTCATCGAGGCACTGACGGGCAAAAACCCCGACCGTCTGGAGGTTGAGCGCCGTCGCGGCATGACCGTTGAGCTTGGCTTTGGCGAGCTGGCGCTGCCGAGTGGCAAGATCGTTGGCCTGGTCGACGTGCCGGGCCACGCGCATTATCTGCGCGCCATGGTGCAGGGTGCCACGGGCATCGACGTTGCTGTGCTGGTGATATCGGCCGTCGAAGGCGTGATGCCGCAGACCCGCGAGCACGTGCATGTGCTGGAGCTGCTGGGCGTCACACACATGGTGGTCGCGCTGACGATGTGCGACCTGGCCGACGCCGAGATGACCGAGCTTGCCGAGCTCGATGTCGATGACTTTTTGTCGGGTACCGTGTTTGCGGACGCGCCGATCGTGCCTGTGTCGTCCAAGACCGGCGCGGGAATCGATGACCTGCTGGCTGCGCTCGACGAGCAGGTTGCCGCTTGCTGGGATGCCTGCCGTGCCCGTGCCGAGCTCGCCGATGGCGCACCGCGTCTGCCCATCGACCGCTGCTTTACGATCAAGGGCGCCGGCACCGTGGTGACGGGAACGCTGCACGATGCGCCGGTTGCGGTGGGCGATGAGCTCGTCGCACTGCCGTCGCGAACGGCCTGCCGCGTACGCGGGATTCAGGTTCATGGCGATACGCCGCGCGCGCTGCCTGGGCAACGCGTGGCGCTCAACCTGGTTGGTGACGGTATCGCGGCGCTTGACCGTGGCGAGATGCTGGGCGTGGCGGACCGCTTTGGTCAGACGTTGCGCTTTTTGATGACGTTCACCTACCTGGGCCGCGAGGGCGCCAAGCCGCGTGTGCTCGAGTCGGGTGCGCGCGTGCACGTGATGGCCGGTACGGCCGAGGTCGTCGGCCGCATCATGCTCATGGAGGGCGAGGCCCCCATGGCGGTGGGCGAGACTCGTATCGTTCAGGTGCGCTTGGAAAACTCGCTGCCGCTACGTGCCGGGGACCATGCCGTGGTGCTGTCCTATTCGCCCGTGATGCTTGTTGGCGGCGGGCGCGTGCTGTTGTCGCGCTGCCGTCGCTCGCGCGAGCTTACTGAGGGGGAGTGCATGCTGTACGCGGCGCTCGAGTCCGGCGATATCGCGGGCGGTGTGGGCGCTTGGCTAGCGTTGCAGACGCTGCCGGTTACGGCGGTTGATGTTGCCGAGGCTTTGGATCTTGGTGTCGGCGAGGCCGATGCCGCACTGCGCGGGCTGGTGGCGCAGGGCTCCGTTCGCAAGCTTGTCGTGGGTGATGCGGACCTCCTGGCGGACGCCGTGGTGCTCGACGCCGCGATGGATGCACTGGCGGCGACCCTGTCAGCCATGCATGCGGCGTCTCCCAAGGAGACGGGCTTTACGCCTGGCGCCGTTGCCCATGCTGCGTGGCCTACCGCTGACGAAGACGTTGCCGCGGCTCTGATTGCCGAGGGCTGCTCGCGTGGCGTGTGTGCCGCCGAGGGCGCCGAGGTATTCGATCCGCATTCGGCCGCCGCGGCGGCACGCGTGGTGCGAGAGGCTTGCGAGCGGATCGTTTCCTTGCTGGACGAAACTGGCCTCGATGCACCGACGTTGCCCGAGGTGGGCGAGCAACTGCAGCTCGATCGCGACACCATGACGCGCGCCCTGCGCGAGCTTTCGCTTAACCGCTCGATTGTTAAGGTCGAACGCGACGTTGCCTTGTCCGCCACCGCGGAGTCGCATGCGCGTGAGCTCGTCGCAGCCGCCATTGAGGCAGCCGGCGGCGCAGCCACCACGAGCGTGCTGCGCGAGGCCCTGGGCGTGTCGCGCAAGCGCGCCATCAGCATCCTTGAGCATCTAGATGCCGTACGCTTCACAGTCCTTGACAAGGATGCCGGCGGCCTGCGCTCCCTGCGCTAGGCCGGTCACCTGCCCCCGTCTCCTCTGTTGCGGTGAAATAGTTCCTAGTTGGGGGCTTTGGCAGCAAATACAGGAACTATTCCACCGCAACTTCTTGCTCGTCTTTTTGGGATGGGGCCCGCTCGGTTTGGTAAAATACCGCCGCACTTGGGAACGGATGGGCTCCGGTGGGCTCCGCGGTCCTCAAAACCGTTGCGAGGCGTGCAAAACGTCTTGGATGTGTTCGATTCACATACGTTCCCGCCATACGCTACCAGCGCTTTTGTGCTCGCGGTCTTGCTGCGTGCCGCAAAGGCGCTGTTTTGTTTTTGCACGAGCTTTTCGTAGCGCCGCTATTTCGACGGCGGTATTTAGCTTCGTGCACCGGGTTTTGAGCATGCCGATGGGGGTGGTTTGCCGTATGACTACCGTAAGACGGGCCGATCTTTCTTGTGTCGTCCAGGCGGGCGGACTGTCCTCGCGCATGGGCTGCGATAAGGCGCGCATGGCGTTTTGCGGCGAGCCGCTCATCGAGCGCGTGCTGGGTCGGCTGGCGCCAGTTGCCGGCGAGTTGGTCGTGACGACTTCGCGTCCCAGCGAGCTTGCCTATCTTGAGGAGCACGCGTTTGGCGGCCTGGTGCCGCGAATAGTGCCGGACCTTGAGGGGTCGGCGGGTGCCATGCGCGGCATCGCGAGCTCGTTGGCTGCGGCCCGATTGCCGCTCGTGGCGATCGTCGCCTGCGATATGCCGTTTGTCTCGCCGGAACTCATCGGCGCGCTTGCCGATCGTTTTGAGGCCGAGGCGATCGACGTGTGCGTGCCACGCGAGGAGCAAGGGATTGAGCCGCTTTGCGCCGTCTGGCGCCGTGACGCTTGTGCGCCGGTTGCCCAAGAGCTGCTTGCCTGCGACCGACAGCGCATTCGCTGCCTGATCAATCGCGTTCAGGCCGGTTATATGGATGAGCCGCAGATTGTTAAGGCCGCGGGCTCGACGCTCTGCTTCGAAAACGTCAATACGCCCGAGGAGTTTGCGGCGGCCGAGTTACTCGCCTAGACGATTGGAGTTGCCATGTCTCACGATATTTGTCCCGACACGGGAGAGCCTTGCACTTGCGATGGTTCCGAGCCCTGTACCTGCGGCTGCGGTGGCTGTGGACATACTGCGGAAGAGGAAGCGGCTGCCGCGGCGTATCGTGAGGCACACCGCGAAGGCCCATCCGGTGATGCCCTCGACCACGAGCGCAAGATTATCGTTTCGTTCGATAGCACCTTCGATGTGATGGAATGCGAACAGCTGTGTCTTGCCGCCGGTGTGCCCGGGCGCATCATGCCACTGCCCGGCTCCATTACCGCAGGCTGCGGGCTGTGCTGGGCCATGCCATTCTCGGGCGATGCGCTCGCCGCCTTCCGCGCCGCCACCGAGGGCCGCATAGCCCCTGCCGACTACCATCAGCTCGTCCTCTAGCCACCACACCACCACAAAGGTGCCTGTCCCCAATGTGGTGGTTTGGAACATGTGGACGAAACAGCTTCGAAACACGCGATTTGCGCGTTGGGTGCTCAAAAACGCCTCTACCTGCATCGTAATCAAAACGAAACATCTGCTCGTCGGCTTATGCGTAACTTTGCTGCAACAGTGCGATATTATCCATACTCGATAAAGCTCGCGGCGCATGGGGCGCCTCGAACGACACTTTTCTTTTCCATCAATTGGAGGAAGCATGAGCTACACGCAGAAAGTTCTCGAAGAGCTCAAGGCCCGCTATCCCGAGCAGCCTGAGTTCATCCAGGCCGCGACCGAGATTCTCGGCACCATCCAGCCGGCGCTCGATGCCCATCCCGAGTACGAGGAGGCCGCCCTGCTTGAGCGCCTCGTCGAGCCCGAGCGCATCGTCATGTTCCGTGTTCCCTGGGTCGACGACCAGGGCAAGGTTCAGGTCAACCGCGGTTACCGCGTCGAGTTCAACTCTGCCATTGGACCCTACAAGGGCGGCCTGCGCTTTAACCCGACGGTCACCCTGGGTATGCTCAAGTTCCTGGGCCTGGAGCAGATCCTCAAGAACAGCCTGACCACCCTTCCCATGGGCGGCGGCAAGGGCGGCTCCGACTTTGACCCCAAGGGCAAGTCCAACAACGAGATCATGCACTTCTGCCAGTCCTTCATGACCGAGCTCTATCGCCACATTGGCCCCAACACCGACGTTCCCGCCGGCGACCTGGGCGTTGGCGGCCGCGAGGTTGCCTACCTGTTTGGTCAGTACAAGCGCCTGACCAACGAGTGGACCGGCGTTCTCACCGGCAAGGGCCTCTCCTTTGGCGGCTCGCTCGCCCGTACCGAGGCCACCGGTTACGGTCTGGCCTACTTTGTGGACGAGTACCTTAAGAGCCGCGGCGACTCCTTCGAGGGCAAGAACGTCGTCGTTCACGGCTCCGGCAACGTCGCTATCTACGCGGTCCAGAAGGTCACTCAGCTCGGCGGCAAGGTGCTCGCCTGCTCCGATACCCACGGCTGGGTCGAGGATCCCGACGGCATCGACTACACCGTGCTCGAGCACATCTACAATAAGAAGCGCTCTGGCCACGACAAGGGCGTTACGCTCGCTATGTACGTTGACGAGAAGCCCAACGCCGTGTGGCACGAGGGCGACGGCCGCGGCGTGTGGCAGCTGCCCTGCGACATCGCGCTGCCCTGCGCTCGCGAGAACACGCTGCTGCTCGAGGACGCCCAGGCGCTCGTCGCCAACGGCTGCAAGGTGGTCGGCGAGGGCGCGAACATGCCCACGACCATCGAGGCCACGACCTACTTCCAGGAGAACGGCGTCGCCTTTATGCCTGGTAAGGCTGCCAACGCCGGTGGCGTGCTCGTGTCCGGCTTGGAGATGAGCCAGAACGCCGAGCACCTGTCCTGGACCTTCGAGGAGGTCGACGGCAAGCTCGAGCAGCTCATGCGCGGCATGTTCCACAACGTGGACGACACCGCCAAGGAGTACGGCCAGGAGGGCAACTTTGTCATGGGCGCAAACATCGCCGGCTTCCTGAAGGTCGCCGACGCTATGCTCGCCCAGGGCGTCTGCTAAATCTTCGCTCGAAATAGCATGTGATGAGGCTCCCAGCCATTCCGGCTGGGAGCCTTTTCTATCCCGGAGGACTCCTCATAACTTGCGGTGATATACGGACTGTTTAGCGTCCCAGAACGGCTAATCAGTCCGTATATCACCGCAAGTTATGTATGGGTGGGTGGATTTTGTCCTAAAACGGTGTGCGGCCCCTCGTTTGGTACACTTAAACGTACTGGACAAGTGAAGAGATGGGGGAGAACGTGCTCAAGTTCGGTACCTACGTCCGTGTTGGAAACGCGGCCGAAGCCTATGAGCTCTTACAGAAGAACCGCAACAACAAGATTGTGGGCGGCGGCATCTGGATGCGCCTGGGTTCGCGTCGCGTGGCGACGGCGATTGACCTTTCGGCCTGCGGACTCGATCAGATCGAGGAGACCGAGACCGAGTTTCGCATCGGTGCCATGTGCACCCTGCGCCAGCTCGAGCGTCATGCCGGGCTCAACGCGCTTGTCAACCATGTCTTTGAGTTCGCCGTCCACGACATCGTGGGCGTGCAGCTGCGCAATACCGCCACGGTGGGCGGCAGCATCTACGGCCGCTTTGGCTTCTCGGACGTTCTCTCCGCCTTCCTCGCGCTCGATTCTTACGTTGAGCTGACGGGCGCCGGCCGCGTGCCGCTCGCGGAGTTCGTTGACATGGGCTACGTGCGCGACGTTATTGAGCATGTCGTGGTCGTCAAGCACGATTACCGTGCGAGCTACGAGGCCGTGCGCAAGGCCGCGACCGACTTTCCCTCGCTGAACGTTACCGCCGCCTGGTGGGACGGCTCCTGGCATGTCACCGTGGGTGCCCGCCCGCTGCGCGCGACCCTGCTGCAGGGCGAGGCGTGCGGCCTTGCCGCCGAGCAGCCTTCCGAGGACGAGCTTCGCGCCCTGGCCGCATCTGTGCGCGTGCTGAGCTACGGCACCAACCTGTGGGGCTCGGCCGACTACCGCCGCCGCATCTCGGCCCCGCTTGCCGTCCAGGCTGTGCGTCGCGCCGCCGGCATCGAGCTTTCGGCCGCGCTTGCGCACGAGCTCGAGGGCGTGCAGATTCCTAAGTTTGCCACGGACGAGTATTCCTGCCGCCGCGTGCCCGGCGTCGATTCTAGCGAGGTGCGCTAATGGCTGCCAAACTCATCGATCTTTCCTTTACGCTCAACGGTCGTAAGGTCAAGGTTCAGATTGCCCCCGACACCATGCTCTTTGCGTTGTTGCGCGAGCAGGGCTGCGCGTCGGTGCGCTGCGCCTGTGAGACCACCAACTGCGGCCTGTGCACGGTGTGGCTCGACGGCGACCCGGTGCTGAGCTGCTCGGTTCCCGCCGCCCGTGTTGAGGGCCACACCATCACCACGCTCGAGGGCCTCAAGGCCGAGTCCGAGGCGCTCGCCCGCGCAATGGCTGCCGAAGGCGCCGAGCAGTGCGGTTTTTGCGCCCCCGGCCTTATCATGAACGTGCTGGCACTTGCCCGCGCCGCCAAGGAGGACCCGAGCCTCGTCGCCACGCGCGAGGAGCTGTCGCGCCAGCTCGCCGGCAACCTGTGCCGTTGCAGCGGCTATGAGAGCCAGCTGCGCGCCATCGTGCGCTTTCTCAACGTGTCCGGCGTGCAGGTGGGCTTTGAGATGCCCGAGCTGCCGGTCAACGACACGAGCTGCGACGGTGTCTCCTACAAGCAGATCACCCACAAGCAGCCTAAGAAGGACTCGAAGGCGCTGCTCGAGGGCCGCCCCGTCTACACGGGCGACCTGGTGCCCGCCGGTGCGCTCGTCGTCAAACTCAAGCGCAGCCCGTATGCCCGCGCCAAGATCCGCTCCATCGATACGTCGCGCGCCCTGAAGGTGCCCGGCGTGGTGGGCGTCTACACCTACGAGGACGTGCCCAAGCGCCGCTTTACCATCGCCGGCCAGAGCTATCCGCAGCCGAGTCCCTATGACCGCTTGATCCTCGAGAACCTGGTGCGCTACCAAAACGAGGAGGTGGCGATCGTCGCCGCCGAGACCGAGGAGGCCGCCGACAAGGCGCTCAAGCTCATCAAGGTCGACTATGAGGTGCTCGAGCCGCTGCTCGACTTTACCAAGGCACTCGATAACGACATCGTGGTCCACCCCGAGGGCGACGTGACCTTTATGTTCCCGCAGGGCGGCGACGTCCCGCGCAACCTGGTGTGCAGCGGCACCAGCGATTATGGCGACCTTGACGAGGCCTTCGCCCAGAGCGACATCGTCTTTGAGCGCACCTACACCAGCCAGGCCACGCAGACCGCGCCCATGGAAACCTTCCGCGCCTTCGCGACGACCGACGCGTTCGGTCGCATCTCGGTGACCACTTCCACGCAGGTGCCCTTCCACGTGCGCCGCATGGTCGCGCAGTCGCTCGATATCCCGCAGTCGCAGGTGCAGGTCATTAAGCCGCGCATCGGTGGCGGCTTTGGCTCCAAGCAGACGGGCTGCTGCGAGATCTTCGTTGCGTTCGTCACCCAGCAGACCGGCCGTCCGAGCTACTGCTGCTACACCCGCGAGGAGACCATCACCGCGGGCAACTCGCGCCATCAGATGCAGATGACCGTTAAGCTGGGCGCCATGAACGACGGCACCATCACGGCTATCGACCTGCATACGCTGTCCAACGCCGGCGCGTACGGCGAGCACGCTACCACGACGATTGGCCTGTCGGGCCACAAGAGCCTGCCCATCTACAACCATGTGAAGGCGAGCCGCTTTAGCTGGGACGCCGTCTACACCAATACCAACCGCGGCGGTGCGTATCGCGGCTACGGTGCCACCCAGGGCCAGTTTGCCGTGGAGAGTGTCGTCAACGAGCTCGCCGACATGCTGCACATGGATCCCGCCGACCTGCGTCTTAAGAACATGGTTCACGAGGGCGAGATTATGCCGCAGTACTACAACGAGAAGCTCAACGCCTGCGCGCTCGACCGCTGCCTGCTGCGCGCGATGGACATGATCGGTTGGCGCGACAAGCCGCTGGCCGTGGACCTGGGCGACCGCGTGCGTGCTCTGGGCTGTGCGCTCACCATGCAGGGCTCGGGCATCTCCAACGTGGACATCGCCGGCATCGACATGCGCCTGGAAGAGGACGGCTTCATTACCATCGGCACCGGCGCCACCGATAACGGCATGGGTGTCGACACGATCCTGGCGCAGATTGCCGCCGAGGAGCTGGGCGTGGAGAGCTCGCTGATCGTGGTGCGCGGCGTGGACACCGACGTGTCGCCGTTCGACGCCGGCTCGTACGCGAGCTCGGGCACGTACGTGACGGGCCTTGCCGCCAAGAACGCCGCGACTGAGCTGCGCGAGAAGATCTGCGCCAAGGCCGCCCGGATGTGGGACGTTGACGCCGTCGATGTGGTCTTCGATGGCCAGTACGTGCGCCTGTCCGACGAACGTGCCGCGCGCGAGCAGAACCGCTACCTCACGCTGCGCGACTTTGCCAACCTGTGCGTCAAGAACATCGCGGGCGGAGACGCTCTCACCTCGCATGCTTCTGCCTGCCTGCCAGTTTCGCCTCCGCCGTTTATGGCCGGCATTGCCGAGGTCGAGGTCGACAAGGCCACCGGCAAAGTGACTGTTGTGGATTACGCGGCGGCTGTGGACTGCGGCACCGTGATCAACGAGGCGCTCGCGCGCGTCCAGGCTGAAGGCGGCATTGCCCAGGGCATCGGCCACGCGCTCTACGAGATTGTCGAGCACGACGACCGCGGCCGTCTGCGCACCGGCAACTTTATGAGCTACAAGCTGCCCACGCGCCTGGATATTGGCAGCATTCGCGTGGCCTTTGAGCCGAGCTACGAGCCGACGGGCCCGTTTGGTGCCAAGTCGATCGGCGAGGTCGTCATCAACACGCCGCTCGCCGCCGTGGCCTCGGCCGTCGCACACGCCACCGGACATCAGGTTCGCTCGCTTCCGATCACGCCCGAGAAGGCCCTGCTGGGGGAGTAGGCGAGGCGACGCATCCGCCGCTCTTTGCCTAGCCCTGGGAAACTGCAGCCCACTTTTCGACCGAATTGTGGGCTGCAGTTTCCGTTTGAGGCCCTCGGCGGAAAGTGCATCCCGGAATAGGGGCTCAAAACGGGTTGCAGTTTCCGGTTGATGGCTATAGTGGAAATTACATCCCATTCCGAGGCCCCAAACCGGGACACGCTTTCCGGCGCATGGCCAGCATCGCCAGGCTGCCGAGTCCCGCCGAAGTTGCGGTGGAATAGGGACTGTTTTGGAGGACTGGAGCCCCAAACAGTCCCTATTCCACCGCAACTTATGAGATGGGGTGGCGTGCTCTATTGGCTTGCACTCGTGGTGAGGTCGTGAGCCTGTAAAAGGTGTGCGTGCGCTTGCCGTTCGTATCTGCTATCATTCCTAGTCTGTGCGCTCATGCGGGCGTGGCGGAATTGGTAGACGCGCCAGATTTAGGTTCTGGTGGGATTCCCGTGAAGGTTCGAGTCCTTTCGCCCGCACCAACGCACCTGCGTCGGCTCCTGCCGTCGCGACTCTTTGTTGCATAAAGGTACCAGCACCTCAGATAAGCTGGGCAGTATGAGGAGGAACGTGTTGAACATCACCGCTTCTGACGTCAAGGACGCCAAGCTCACCGCTACGGTCACCATCCCGGCCGCCGACGTCGACGCCGCGATCAAGAAGGCCTACAAGGACACCGCCAAGAAGTACCGCTTCCCGGGCTTCCGCGCCGGCAAGGCTCCCCGTCCGGTCATCGACTCTGCTCTTGGCGCCGAGGCTACCCTCGCTCAGGCCACCAACGACCTGATTGCCGCCAACGAGCCCGTCGTCCTCAACGAGCTGGACATCGTCCCCACCAAGAACGGTGACTACAAGGAGCTCGACCTCGCCAAGGATCACGAGGACTACACCTACACCGTCGAGTTCTCCCTGCGTCCTGCCGCTGAGCTCTCCTCCTTCGACGCCGTTGAGATCGAGATGCCTCCCGCGGAGGTCACCGAGTCCGAGATCAACAACCAGGTCGAGATGCTCCTCAACTACCGTGCCACCTTCGAGGACGTCGAGGGTCGCGCCGTCGAGGCCGAGGACTACGTTACCGTCGACCTCAAGGCCGTCGAGAACGCCGACAACTTCGCTGCCGAGGGCCGCATGCTCATCGCCGGCAGCGACAGCAACCCCAAGGAGTTCAACGAGGCCCTGATCGGCGCCAACGTTGACGACGTCAAGACCGTCACCTGGACCGACGAGGTCGAGGAGGGCGAGGAGGCCGAGACCCACACCGTCGAGGTCACCGTCAAGGGCATCAAGGTCCGCAACACCCCCGAGCTCACCGACGAGCTCGTCAAGTCCGACTTTGGCTTCGACAGCATCGACGCCATGCGCGACGCCATCAAGATCGAGATCGAGCAGGACAAGGCTTCCCGCCTCCCGGCCGAGAAGGAGAACCGTTGCGTCTCCGCTCTCGCCGAGCGTCTGCAGCTCGACGAGATGGACGCCGACTACGAGCAGTCCGTCTTTGAGGAGCTCGGCCAGAACTTCCTGTCCAACCTCGCCGCCCGCGGCATGACCCTGGACACCTGGCTGCCCGCTTCCGGTCTGACCATGGAGCAGTTCATCGGCGACCTGCACAAGCAGGCCAACGACGTTGCCCGTGAGTCCCTGGCGCTCGACGCCCTCGCCCGTGAGCTCAAGATTGAGGTCACCGAGGACGACATCAACGCCGAGTTCGAGAAGGCCGGCGTCAAGGACGTCGAGGCTTCCAAGGCCGAGTTCATTGCCGATGGCCGCATGCCTGCCGTCCGCGAGTCCATCCGTCGCTCCAAGGCTGTCGATCACCTGGTCGAGAACGCCAAGGTGACCGAGGTCGACGAGACCGCCAAGGACGCCGAGTAATTCTCGCCACCTTGCCCGCGAGCGCATGGGTGCGCCCGTGATGGGGTAAAGTTATACACCGGTTATCCGGTTGCTTCGTACGGTGCCAGCCAATGCATAGCATGCGGGCACCGTACGTTTATCTAGAACCACTATTGGTCCGTAAGAGAAATGGAGATGCGTATGATCGCTAAGTTCGATTCCGCCCTCGTGCCATACGTTATCGAGCAGACGCCGCGCGGCGAGCGCAGCTACGATATCTATTCGCGCCTGCTCAACGACCGTATCATCTTCTTGGGCGAGGAGATTAACTCCGTCAGCGCCAACCTGGTCGTTGCCCAGCTGCTGCATCTTGAGAGCCAGGATGCCGAGAAGGATATCTCGCTCTACATCAATTCGCCCGGTGGCGAGGTCTACTCCGGCCTGGCGATTCTGGACACCATGAACTTCATTAAGCCGCAGGTCTCCACCATTTGCGTCGGCATGGCTGCATCTATGGCCGCCGTGCTGCTTTCGGCCGGCGCCAAGGGCAGGCGCTTCTGCCTGCCGCACTCTAAGGTCATGATTCACCAGCCCAGCGGCGGTGCCCAGGGCCAGCAGACCGAGATCGAGATCGTGGCCGAGGAGATCAAGAAGACCCGTCGCGAGCTCAACCAGATCCTGTCCGACGCATCGGGCCAGCCGATCGAGAAGGTCCAGGCCGATACCGAGCGCGACAACTACCTGACCGCTGCCGAGGCCCTCGACTACGGCCTGATCGACCGTATCGTTACCTCGCGCGATCTCGCCGCGAAGGACGCCTAGGATGGCCGGTAACATGCAGGACAACTTTGACGAGAACGGCAACCCCATCCGCTGCTCCTTCTGCGGAAAAGAGCAAGGCCAGGTCCGTCGTCTCGTAAAGGGTCCGACCAACATCTTTATCTGTGACGAGTGCGTCGCCGCTTGCTCCGAGATTCTTGAGGAGTCGCTGGCTTCGGACTTTATGGACGCCGCCCGCAACGGTAATCTCCCGGGTTTCCTCAACGACCACGGCCAGACTGCGTCCCAGCCCGCCGCAGACCCCGAGACGGAGGGCTTTGAGCTTGAGGACGACCGTCAGGTCATCACGCACGTGCCTACGCCGCACGAGATCTATGACGAGCTTTCGGCCTATGTCATGGGCCAGGAAGACGCCAAGCGCGCCATGTCGGTGGCCGTGTACAACCACTACCGCCGCGTGATCGAGGGTGGCGCTGCGCTTTCGGCCTTTGACGATGGCTTGGACTCGCAGCTCGACGATGATATGGACGAGGTGGAGCTCGCCAAGTCCAACATTTTGCTGCTCGGTCCTACCGGTACCGGCAAGACCCTGCTCGCCCAGACGCTCGCGCGCATCCTAGAGGTGCCGTTTGCCATCGCCGACGCCACCGCGCTCACCGAGGCCGGCTACGTTGGCGAGGACGTTGAGAACATCCTGCTCAAGCTCATCAACGCCGCCGATGGCGATATCGAGCGCGCACAGGTGGGCATCATCTACGTGGACGAGATCGACAAGATCGCCCGCAAGGCCGAGAACCTCTCCATCACCCGCGATGTTTCGGGCGAGGGCGTTCAGCAGGCGCTGCTTAAGATTCTTGAGGGCACGGTGGCCAGCGTTCCGCCCACCGGCGGCCGCAAGCATCCCCAGCAGGAGCTGCTGCAGATCGACACGACCAACATTCTGTTCATCTGCGGCGGTGCCTTTGTGGGTCTGGATAAGATCATCGCCGACCGCGTGGGCAACAAGGGCGTGGGCTTTAACTCCGAGATCGCCGGCCCCACCTCGGTCGACGAGAACGACCTGCTGCGTCAGGTGCTTCCGCAGGACCTCAACGCCTTTGGCATGATCCCCGAGTTTGTGGGACGTACGCCCGTCGTCACCCAGACACAGGCGCTCGACGAGGACGATCTGGTGTCAATCCTGACCGAGCCCAAGAACGCCGTGGTGCGTCAGTACCGCAAGATGTTCCAGCTCGAGGACGTTGAGCTTGAGTTTGAGGACGCCGCCCTGCACGAGATCGCCCGCATGGCGCTTGCCCGCAAGACCGGCGCCCGCGGCCTGCGTTCAATCTGCGAGGACGTGCTGCAGCAGACGATGTTCGATCTCCCCAGCGAGGAGGGGGTCATCAAGGTCATCGTGACCGAAGCCTCCGTAAAGGGCGAAGAACAGCCCCAACGCATCTACGGCTAAACCAGCCTAAAACGTGTTTGCAAATAGCCTCTGACCAGCCGTGGTCGGAGGCTATTTTATATATGCGCAATAACCCCAACTACCTGTGCTATTCTGTGTGTTTGTTTAAGCCTCGGCAAAGTCAATTCAGACTGAAGTAATCGATACCTAAGGGGAGGAATGTAGGCCCGATTTTCGTAGATTCCGCACGAGCCGAAGACCACTTAATGTGGTCTTCGAGCGAGCCCAGGACCTGACCGAGCGAAAATCGGGCCTACATTCCTCCCCGACGGGCAAGGGAGAGATATATGGAAGAGATGCCCAAGAACTACGATCCGTCGACCAACGAGCCGGCGATCCTGCAGAAGTGGCTCGGCGGCGGCTACTACAAGCGCCGTGAGGGCGTGGGCGACTGCACCGTCACCATTCCGCCTCCCAACGTGACCGGCAAGCTCCACATGGGTCACGCCACCGACGACTCCATCCAGGACGCCATCATCCGTATGGCCCGCATGCGCGGTAAGTCCACGCGCTGGGTGCTCGGTACCGACCACGCCGGTATCGCCACGCAGACCAAGGTCGACAAGAAGCTTAAAGAGGAGGGCATTAGCCGCCTGGAAATCGGTCGCGATAAGTTTGTCGACGCCTGCTGGGATTGGACCCACGAGTACGGCGGCATCATCGTCGAGCAGATCAAGCGTATGGGCTGCTCCGTCGACTTCGATAACGAGCGTTTCACCATGGACGAGGATTACGCCCAGGCTGTGCGTAAGGTCTTCTGCGACTGGTACCACGACGGTTTGATCTACCGCGGCAAGCGCATCGTCAACTGGTGCCCCAACTGCACCACCGCCATCTCGGACGACGAGGCTGAGTACAAGGACGAGAAGGGTCACCTGTGGCACCTGCGTTACCCGCTGACCGAGCCGGTCAACGGCCAGGACTACATCGTCGTCGCCACCACGCGCCCCGAGACCATGCTCGGCGACACGGGCGTCGCCGTCTCCCCGAAGGACCCCGAGAAGGCCGCCTTTGTGGGTAAGACCGTCAAGCTCCCCATCGTCGACCGCGAGATCCCCATTTTTGAGGATTGGCATGTCGACGCCAACTTTGGCTCCGGTTTTGTCAAGGTCACCCCGGCCCACGACCCCAACGATTACGCCATGGGTCAGGCCCACGACCTGCCGCAGATCAACATTTTTGACGAGCACGCGGTGGTCGTCGAGGGCTATGGCGAGTTCACCGGCATGAACCGCGACGAGTGCCGCGAGGCCGTCATCAAGTGGTTTGAGGAACATGACCTGCTCGATCACGTCGAGGACCTCGATCACTCCGTCATGCACTGCTACCGTTGCGACGCCGCGCTTGAGCCGTGGCTGTCCGAGCAGTGGTTCGTCGCCGTTGACAAGCTCAAGGGACCGGCACTCGACGCCGTCAACTCCGGCAAGGTCACCTTCCACCCCGCGCGCTGGACGCAGACCTACACCACCTGGATGGAGAACCTCAAGGACTGGTGCATCAGCCGCCAGCTGTGGTGGGGCCATCGCATCCCCGTGTTCTACTGCGAGGACTGCGGCTGGGAGGACGCTCTTACCGATGACACCGACGTGTGCCCCAAGTGCGGCGGCCATCACGTGCACCAGGACGAGAACGTGCTGGACACCTGGTTCAGCTCGCAGCTGTGGACCTTCGCCACGCAGGGCTGGCCGCAAAAGCCGGAGCTGCTCGAGGGCCATCACCCCACGACGGCGCTCGTCACCGCGCGCGACATCATCGCGCTGTGGGTCGCCCGCATGGTCATGAGCTCGCTGTACTTCCTGGACGAGGTGCCGTTTAAGGACGTCGTCATCTACCCGACGATCCTGGCCAAGGACGGCAGCCGCATGTCCAAGTCCAAGGGCAACGGTGTTGACCCCATGGACCTCATTGGCATGTACGGCGCCGACGCCATGCGCTTCAACCTGCTGACGCTGTGCACCAACAACCAGGACGTCAAGTTTGACGCGAACATCGACAAGAAGACCAAGAAGCTTATCGACAGCCCGCGTACCGACCAGGCCAAGTCGTTTGTGACCAAGATCTGGAACGCCAGCCGCTTCCTGCTCATGAACATGGAGGGCTACACGCCCGGCGAGCCCGTCGTGGAGACGCCGGCAGACGCCTGGATGTTCAGCCGTCTGGCCAAGGCCGTCAAGATGGTCACCGAGGGTATTGAGAACTACACCTTTGGCGATATGGCCCGCGGCGTGCAGCAGTTCTTCTGGAACGAGGTCTGCGACTGGTACGTCGAGGTCACTAAGGCCCGCCTGAAGGGCGAGGGCCGTCTGCAGGCTCAGCGCAACCTGATCTTTGTGCTCGACACCTCCATTCGCCTGATGCACCCGCTTATGCCGTTTGTCACCGAGGAGATCTGGGACAACATGCCGGCGAGCGTGCTCGATCTGGACGCCGAGGGCAACGTTGACCGCGCCGAGGCGCTCATGATCGCCAAGTGGCCCGAGCCCGCCGACTACGCCAAGTACGTTGACGAGCCCGCCGAGCGCGCGTTTGAGCTGTGCCGTACCGTCGTGTCCGCCGCTCGCGCCACCCGTTCGCGTTATCGCTTGAGCCCCAAGGCCGAGCTCGACGTGGTCGTGCGTGCCGGTGCCGAGGACATCGAGAAGCTCGAGAGCCTGCGCTCGACCATCGAGCCTCTGGCAAACACTGCCTCGCTGGTCATGGGTACCGACGTCGAGAAGCCGGCTGCGAGCATTGCTGTGGTCGACAGTGGCGTCGAGGTCTTTGTGGTGCTCGAGGGCAAGGTTGACCTTTCGGCCGAGAAGGCACGCCTGGAGAAGGAGATTGCCGCGGCTCAGAAGGAGCTCGCCGGCTGCGAGAAGACGCTGGCCAACGAGGGCTTTGTGGCTAAGGCTGCGCCCGCGGTGGTCCAGAAGAAGAGGGACCGTGCAGCTGAGCTCAAGGAGATCCTGGCGGCGCTGACTGCTCAGGTTGCTGACTTCTCGTAGGCGTTACTGAGGGGCGCGTCCCGACGCTTTGCTCGCTACTGCGGACAGTCCTGCGCAAGACGGACAGCACATTAAGTGCTGTCCTTTGCGTGCGGAACTTGTATCGAGCAAAGCGTCGGGCCGCTCCTAGTGCGGTTACGTAGTTGTTTGCATCCTGCGTGTTGGGGCCACTGGGTTGTGGCCTTGATTCTGCTGTAAAGCGTTGTTTGGCTGATATTTTGAATGGGAGGGGCTCGTTGTTTATTACGGGCCTCTTTTTATGTTGAGGGGACTTTGGGTATGGCAAAGCGTTCTGGGTTGTATTCGGTGCCGTTTGAGTTTGATCTGGTTCCGTTTGATGAGGCTGTTGTTGTGGCGGCCGATACGGGGAAGATTTCTGGCACTGGTACGCGGATGCTTGAGACGGTGATCGACATGCTCGATGAGCTTGGTCGTCCCGATGAATACTTTGATTGCATCCAGATTGCCGGAACCAACGGTAAAACCTCGACAACGCGTTTCTCGGCTTCGATCCTGCGCGGTGAAGGTTTGAAGACAGCTCTGTATACGTCTCCGCACCTGGTGCGTTATCCCGAGCGCATGGAGATTGATGGACGCGTGGTGAGCGATGACGCTTTTGCTCGCGGCGTTTCTGCTGCGATTGCAGCTGGGCATCGAGTGAATGAACGTCGTGTGGCGGCTGGAGAGAGCGCTTACTTTATTTCCCCGTTCGATTTGCTTACGACCTCTGCGATGGTAGTGTTTGCCGAGGCTCGTGTGGACGTTGCCGTGCTGGAAGTTGGCTTGGGCGGTCGTTGGGATGCCACGAGCGCCACCGATCCCGTTGCCGTGGCCATTACGGGCATTGGGCTTGATCACACTCGTATTTTGGGCGACACGCTCGAGGCCATTGCAGGGGAGAAGGCTGCGGTTATTAAGCCTGGGCGCTTGGTTATTTTGGGTGAGGGCACGCATGAGGCGAGTGTTCAGTGTGTGATGGATGCCCGTTGCCGTGAGTGCGGCGTAGTGCCGCTCGTGGTGAGCCATACGACGACCAAACTTCCGGCACACGTGGGCGATACGGTTGAGTTTAGCTGCACCACGCCGCGTGCCATCTATACGTCGAGTATGGTCAAGCCGGCGTATCAGCCGCAGAATGCCGCGTGCGCGATTATGCTGTGCGAGGGGTATCTGGGTCGCGAGCTCGACCATGAGGCGCTCGACGTTTCTCTTATGGGCTGCCCCACGCCGGGTCGCTTTGATGTGCTGGGAACCGATCCGCTCAAGCTGATCGACGCTTGCCATAACCCCCAGAGCTGCGAGAACTTTGTGAGCGCGCTGGACGAGATCGATCCGTGCGTAGAAAATCGCCCCACGCTGCTGTGCGCTGCACTGGCAGACAAGGACGTGGCGGGCATCGTCGACGTGCTGATTCCAGCCTTCCCGCGCGTGGTTGTAGCGCAGACCGATTCCGACCGCGCCCTGCCGGCAGAGGAACTCGCCGCCCTGGTGGACGCCGATAAGCTCGCAGGCGTGTATCCCAGTGTATCCGAGGCTCTCGCAGCCCTCGATGCCGCTGGCGAGCCCTTCGTAGCAGCCGGCACCATCACCCTAGCCGGCGAAGTAGCGGGCTTGCTGCGCTAGAGCCTTTCTGTAGGGCAGCTGGTTGACCTGCTCGCCACGAAATGGGCCTATTTACTACGTTTGACCGGTTGCCCTCGACCACGCCGAGAATTGCGAAATTAAAACCGCAGGTAGATGGCTTGCCAATTTTCAAAAAAGACCCGCATGGTCGACCCGTGCGGGTTAAACGTAGTAGATAGCCCGTTTTCGTGGCGCATCTCTAGACTGTCAAATTGGTCGACTTAGCCCCATGGCAGTTGCGGTGAAATAGTTCCTGGATTATGCCTCTGCGGGCCAATCTGGGAACTATTCCACCGCAACTTATTGAGGGGCTATTGGGTAAGGGCTAGTCTAGGCGGACTGGGTCGTGGGGGTAGGTGTTGAGGATCTCGACGCCGGACTCGGTGACCAGGGCCAGGTCCTCGATGCGGACGCCGGTGCGGCCGGGGAGGTAGATGCCCGGCTCGATAGAGAATGTCATGCCCGGCTCTACGACCTGCTCGTTGACGAGTGAGACGTCGCCCGGCTCGTGGTCTTGCAGACCGATCGAGTGTCCCAGGCGGTGCGTAAAGTACTGCCCATAGCCCGCCTCCTCAATCACGTCGCGCGCGGCGCGGTCCAGGTCGCACATGCGCACGCCCGGGGCGATGAGCGCCTCGGCGGCCTCGTTGGCGCGGCGCACGATATCGTAGATGCGCGCCGTCTCCTCGTCCGGCTCGCCCCAAAAGAACGTGCGCGTCATGTCCGAGCAGTAGTTGCGGCGACGTCCGCCAATGTCGAACAGCACCACGTCGCCGCGCTTGAGTACGGTGTCGTCGGGCTCGTGGTGCGGGTTGCCGGCGTTGGCGCCAAAGCTCACGATGGGCGGAAAACTAAAGCCCTCGCAGCCGTGCTTGCGGTACAGACCGAGCATCTGGTCGGCAATTTCGCGCTCCGTTACGCCCTCGTGGACGAGCTTGATGGCGTCGGCTATCACGTCGTCGTTAGCGGCCGATGACGCGCGCATAAGCTCCTGCTCGGTGACATCCTTGTGGGCGCGTGCGGCGGTGACGGCAAAGTCGCCTAGGAAGAACTCGCTTGCGGCGTGACGATCCATAAGGGGCATCAAAAAGCCGGAGCGCATAACGGTGTCGATGCCGAGTGGTTTGGTCGGATCGACCTCGCGAGCGATGGCGTCGGCCACGACGTCGGTATCGGTGTGGTATGCGACGCGGGTATTGTCATACTCGGGTAGCTGATGCAGCGCGTTGACCAAGATCACGTGCTCGCAATCGCGTGCGAGCAGTACTCCGCAAAAACGCTCGAACATATCGGCATAAAAGCCGGTCAGGTAATAAATCGACCACGGGTCGTTTACGAGCAGCTGCGCGCCGGGGTGCTGAGCCCCGAGCGCATCGAGCACGCGCGCCACACGCTGGTCATCGACATGTGCCATGAAACATCCTTTCGCTAGGGTGCCACCATGGTATCCCATGCGCCCCCACATAAGTTGCGGTGAAATAGTTCCTGGATTTAGGCTTATTCGAGCTTTTTGGCGGAATCAGGAACTATTTCACCGCAATTGAGGAGGGGCGAGGTGGATGGCGGGGTAGCTAAAAGAGCCCCGTCCTAAATTGGCTACTTAGGCTGGGTCGATGTCCATGCTGGCGATGAGGTCGATGTTGGTGTTGAGGAGGTTCTCCAGCACGACATCGCCCATGCGGATGGGGGCACCGACGATTAAGCCGCGGATGAGGTCCATGGCTTTGGTGTGGAGTGCCAGCGGGATGGCTTCGGTCGTGCGCACGGGCAGCAGCGCCTCATCGCCGCCGGATACGGCCACGGTTGTGGTGAGCACGCGCATGGGGCAGGTGAGCTCCTGATGCGCGAACGTATCGCCGCGCGGGCAGCTGTTGCCGGTCACGAAGTGCACCTCTACCACGGCGCCGTCTGCGTCACGCTCTACCTCTACGGTCAGGAGGCACTCGGATGGGCAGGTGGTGCAGTTGAACTGCAGCGTTTCGATCGCGTTTATGCTCATGGCCTTACGCCTCCTCAACGGGATCGACGGACAGGACAATCTCGCTAACACCCAGGTCGAGTGCGCGCTGAATCACCTTTGCCGGCAGCGGGAAGCTTTCCATCACGCTCGGTTTGAACGGGCGGACCTTGCCGGCGAACAGTTCCTCGTCGTCTGCCAGAATGCGCACGCGGGCGGCGTCGACCGGTCGGCGTACACGGAAGTTGAGTTTGGTGAGCGCCACAGCCGTAATGCGTCCCGGCAGCGCGTAGCCCGCGATACCGGCGGGGGAGACTGTGAGCTCGCGGCCCGGGCCCGCAGCGCCCGCATCGGCCCCAGTGCCACAGCCCAGCGCCCACGCCGCCGCGGCCGCACCGGCGCGCTCGGACTCGGTCGTCACGTTGTCGGCCAGGTCGTGCACGTGCAGCACGTTGCCGCAGGCAAAAATGCCCGGTACGCCCGTTTGCAGGCTCTGGTCCACCACGGCGCCGCGCGTGCGTGGGTCAAGCTCAACGCCTGCGCCCACTGAAAGCTCGTTCTCGGGAATCAGACCAACCGAAAGCAGCAGCGTATCGCATGAAACGATGCGCTCCGTCCCGGCAATGGGCGCCAGGTGCTCGTCGACCTGGCTCACCTCAACGGCCTCCACGCGATCGTGCCCGATCACGCGCGTCACGGTGGTGGACAGGTGCAGCGGAATGCCAAAATCGTCCAGGCAGTTCTTGACGTTGCGGCGCAGTCCGTTGGCGTACGGCATGAGCTCGTACACGCCCTCGACCGAAATCCCCTCGAGCGTGCAACGGCGCGCCATGATCAGCCCGATGTCGCCTGAGCCCAAAATGACGGCGCGCGAGCCGGGCTTGAGGTTTTCGATATTGATGTATCGCTGCGCCAGGCCCGCCGTAAACACGCCGGCGGGTCGGCTGCCGGGTATCTTGATCTCGCTGCGGGTGCGCTCACGGCAGCCCATGGCAAGGACGACCGCGTGTCCGGTGAGCTGCAGCATGCCGGCGGGGCTCATGAGCGTGACAGTGTGTGCCGAGGCATCGCTTGCCGGGCCACTTACGTCCGCGCCCGTGACTTTGTCCTCGCTCGAGTTGATCCCAATCACCATGCTGTCCAAGAACAGCGCAATGTCGGTCGCGCGCACCTGATCGATAAAGCGCTGCGCGTACTCGGGACCGGTGAGCTCCTGCTTAAAGTGCGAAAGGCCAAAACCGGGGTGGATGCACTGGCGCAGGATGCCGCCCAGATGCTGCTCGCGCTCCACGATGGCCACGCGTGCGCCTGCCTTGTGCGCAGCCAGCGCGGCCGCCATGCCGGCAGGTCCGCCGCCGACAACGACCACGTCGAAGGCTTGCGTTTGTACGGCTTCTACGACGCCGCAATCAATCGCGCTCGATTTGAATTCCGCCATCCTAGTGCAATCCCTTCAAAGGTCCCTCGACCAGCCAGGAGCCGGCGTCCTCCAGTAATACCTCGCTAGGGTCGCAGCCCAGCTCTCGGGCAAGAATCGCCACCACACGGCTCTGGCAAAAGCCGCTCTGGCACCGACCCATGCCGGCACGACAGCGGCGCTTGACGCCCTCGACAGAAACCGCGCCCGGGCGGCGTCTGATCGCGGCCACAATCTCGGCCTCGGGCACCGTCTCGCAACGGCAGACAATCTGCCCCCACGCGGGGTCGGACTCGATTAGCTCCTCCTTGCGCGCCAGCGGTGCGCGGTCAAAGTCGTCCGACGCGCGGCGAATTGGGTTCCAGTCCGCCCGCTCGTGCAGCTCCACGCCCGCCTCACGCATTACAAGCTCCATGCGCTCGGCAATGGCCGGCGCGCTTGCCACACCCGGCGACTGAATGCCCGCCGCCTGGAAAAGCCCTGGCACCACGGCCGACTGTCCAATATAGAAGTCGTTCGTTCCCTGAATGACCGGACGCCCGCCGGCAAATGCGCGCACCACGCGACGCGTGTCCAGATCGGGCACCAGCTTGCGCGCGCCGGTCAGCAGCGCGTTCACATCGCTCGCATAGGTCTGCGTGTCGCCCGGCTCGCGCACCGCGGCCGTCGCGGTAATCACAGTGTTGCCGTGTACGGTGCCCGTGACGATAACGCCCTTGGACACCGGCGTGGGAACGGGATAGAGCGGCATGAGCACTCGCGGCTCCTTGTCCAGTACCACAATGTTTCCCTGGCGCCAGACCATCTGGAACTCCTCGGCGCCGGCCATATGCGAGATGTCCGCGGCACCGTTGCCCGCGGCGTTGATCAGGTAACGGCAGCGCACGTCGCCTGCGGGCGTTGCTAGCGTAAAGCGCGCGGCTCCGTCATCCGAGCCAGCAACCTTAATCGCCTCCACCGGTGCGGAGCGCATAAAGGTCACGCCGTTGGCAACCGCGTTCTCCAACGCGGCGATGGCCACTTCAAACGGGTCGACGTAACCGGTCGAAGGGCACCACAGCGCGCATGTTGCGTCGGCGCTGGCACGCGGCTCCAACTCGTGGATGCGCTCGGGGCCGATAATCGCCAGCTCGGGTACGCCGTTGGCCAGGCCATTCTAGTGCAGCTTCTCCAGGTGCGCGCGGTCTTTGTCGTTGAAGCCCAGCACCATCGACCCGGTGCGCCGGAACAAAAAGCCCAGCTCCTGGACCCACGTGCCATATAGCTCGCAACCACGGGCGTTGACCTGCGCCTTTACCGTGCCCGGCGCCGGATCGTAGCCGGCGTGCACCAGGCCACCGTTGGCCTTCGACGCGCCCAGCGCGATATCGTTGGTCGCCTCGACCACGCAAATGGACAGGTCATAGCGCGCGAGCTGCCGCGCAATGGCGCATCCCGTGATGCCCGCGCCCACAATCGCGATATCAAACGTTTCTGCCACGGTGCCTCCCAGACAAGTTGACAGGCCGTCAATAAAACCATCCTACGGTCTGCACACCCCCAGTGCAGCGGCAATGCGGCGAACAGCCCCGCAACACCCGCCAACGGCAGGCGAGGGGAGACTCAGGACCATCGGTGACCTCGTCTGCTGCCCCTGGTGTCAGAGGTTTGTCTCGTTCTGTAACAGTAAGCAGAAGAGCTAGGTTCCAGATGTTACAGATCGAGACGTTTGCCAGGCAGTCCCTCCGTTTGTCTTGATTTGAAACAGTAAGAGGAGAAAATCGGTCCTATGTGTTACAGATTGAGATTTAAAGTAAGGGAGAGATTCTTCTGTCTCGATCTGTAACATCTAGGGACCGTTTTGGGTTCCAGATGTTACAGATTTAGATGGACCCATCAGTCCGTTTCGAATGTCTAAATCTGTAACGGTTAGACCTGTTTTTGCCGAGTTGTTGTTACAGATTGAGATATTTAACGGATGGCTCATCGTTCGTCTCGATCTGTAACAGTAAGAGGGGTTTTGGGGCCCAAGATGTTACAGATCGAGATTTAAGCCGGGGAGAGAATAGTTTGTCTAAATCTGTAACATCTGAGACTGTTTTTGCCGAGTAGTTGTTACAGATTGAGACATTCGGCCTGGACGTTTTCCTTTGTCTCAATCTGTAACAGTTAGCTGATGATTTGGGTTGTAGATGTTACAGATCGAGACAAACCTTCCGACGGATTTTGAATGTCTCGATCTGTAACAGTAAGAGGGGTTTTGGGGCCCAAGATGTTACAGATCGAGATTGAAGTCGGGGAGGGACCCCCTGCGTCTCGACCTGTAACATCTAGACCCGGATTTCGCCTCTACCTGTTACAGATTGAGATGTTTGTGTCCGCACCAGCCCCGCATGCAACCGTAGTCCCATATAAACTAACCCCGTGGTAAACTTGACCGGACTGTAAATATTCCGAAAGGTACACCTCAATGTCCAAATACATCAACGAGCTCATGTCGCCGCAGCTTATGGGCGTCATCTATGCCTTTGTTGGCTTTATCATCGCTCTGTATGTGCTGTCGGTCGTCTATGTGTTCATCGACGCCCGCCGCCGCGGTGCTAGCGCCTACGTGGCATGGGGCATCATCGCCCTCATCCCGTTTGTGGGCCTCATCGCCTACCTGGTCCTGCGTCCGCATTCCTACGCGGCAGACCGCGAGGAGCAGGAGTTGGACATGGCCCTGCGCGAGCGCCAGCTTGCCCAGTACGGCACTTGCCCGCAGTGCGGCGCCCCCATCGAGAAGGACTTCGTGGTCTGCCCCGTGTGCGACACCCAGGTTCGCAACGTGTGCCCCAGCTGCCATCGCCCGCTCGACGCGCACTGGAAGGTCTGCCCCTACTGCCGAACTCGCATTCAGTAACGCATCCATCGTCGGGCCGGCCGTAAGCCACGGGTCCCGCGCGCCACGCGCAAGCCGCACGCGCGCCACAAGCCGCACTCGCCCCGCCCACACGATGAAGCATGCGTAGAAAATCGCCCGCCGTGCCATTAAGGTGCGGCGGGCGCTTGTATACCAAGGCAACCTGCCTATAATGATGCAAGTCAAAAACGCCGAGCGCATCGCACGCACTTGCATCAGGCATCCGAGAGGAGAAAACATACCCATGAAGGCACTCTACAATGACGGTTCGGTGGCCGAGCTCCCGCAGGACGAGGTCACGCACGTCATCCGCCACTCCGCCGCGCACATCATGGCGCAGGCCATCAAGCGTCTCTATCCCGAGGCCGACTTTGCCTACGGCCCCGCGACCGACAACGGCTTTTACTACGACGTCGACCTGCCCGAGGGCGTCAAGATCAGCGAGGACGACTTCCCCGCAATCGAGGCCGAGATGAAGAAGATCGTCAAGGAGAACCTCAAGTTCTCCGTGTACGAGAAGCCCCGCGCCGAGGCCATCGCCCTTATGGAGGAGCGCGGCGAGAAGTACAAGGTCGAGCACATCGGCGACCTGGACGACGACGCCCGCATCACCTTCTA
Source organism: uncultured Collinsella sp. (assembly GCA_900543025.1). GTDB lineage: Bacteria > Actinomycetota > Coriobacteriia > Coriobacteriales > Coriobacteriaceae > Collinsella. Next base: position 2,529 of record UQPP01000012.1, on the reverse strand, counting down.
CCAGCAGGGCGACTACATTGACATGTGCGTCGGCCCCCACATCTGCTACACCAAGGCGCTGAAGGCCTTTAAGCTCACCGGCGTCTCGGGCGCCTACTGGAAGGGCGACAAGGACAACAAGATGCTCACCCGCATCAACGGCGTCGCCTTTGCCACCAAGGAAGAGCTCGACGAGCACATGCACATGCTAGAGGAGGCCAAGAAGCGCGACCACCGCAAGATCGGCCGCGAGATGAACCTCTTTATGATGCGCGACGAGGCCCCCGGCTTCCCGTTCTTCCTGCCCAACGGCATGATCCTTAAGAACACGCTGCTGGACTACTGGCGCGAGATTCACCACAAGGCCGGTTACGTGGAGATTTCCACGCCGCTCATTATGAACAAGCAGCTGTGGAAGACCTCGGGCCACTGGGACCACTACAAGGACAACATGTACTCCACCGTCATCGACGACGAAGAGTACTGCATTAAGCCCATGAACTGCCCGGGCGGCGTGCTGGTGTATGCTTCCAAGCCGCACTCCTACCGCGAGCTGCCCATCCGCGCCGGCGAGATTGGCCTGGTGCACCGCCACGAGCTGCGCGGCGCCCTGCACGGCCTGTTCCGCGTGCGCTGCTTTAACCAAGACGACGCCCACCTGTTTGTGCGTCCCGACCAGCTGACCGACGAGATCGTGGGCGTGGTCAACCTCATCGACTCCGTGTACCAAAAGTTTGGCTTTAAGTACCACGTTGAGCTTTCCACCCGCCCCGAGGATTCCATGGGTTCGGACGAGGACTGGGCGCGCGCCGAGGAGGGCCTGCGCACCGCTCTGGAGAAGCTGGGCATGGACTACGAGGTCAACGAGGGCGATGGCGCCTTCTACGGCCCCAAGATCGACTTCCATCTGGAGGACTCGCTCGGCCGTACCTGGCAGTGCGGTACCGTGCAGCTCGACTTCCAGATGCCGCTCAACTTTGATCTGGAGTACGTGGACGCCGACGGCACCAAGAAGCGCCCCATCATGCTGCACCGCGTGTGCTTTGGCTCCATCGAGCGCTTCATCGGTATTCTGATCGAGCACTTTGCGGGCAAGTTCCCCACCTGGCTGGCTCCCGTGCAGGTCAAGGCACTTCCGGTTTCCGAGAAGAGCCGCGACTACGCTCACGAGGTGTGCGCCAAGCTGGAAGAGGCTGGCATTCGCGTGGTCTGCGACGACCGCGACGAGAAGATCGGCTACAAGATCCGCGAGGCTCGCTCCATCGATCGCGTGCCCTACATGCTCATCCTGGGCGAGAAGGAGGTCGAGGCCGGCAACATTTCCGTCCGCGATCGCTCCAACGAGACCGTTCAGATGAGCGTTGACGAGTTTATTGCCAAGGTTACCGAGGAGATCAAGACCCGCGCCTAAGGCATACTTCACAACAATTAACAAAGGCGACCGTCCATAAAGGGCGGTTGCCTTTTTTAATGCCTAAACGAGAAAAAGCCGCTGGATGAGCGGCTTTTTTGTTGCACAAAAAGGTACAGGTTTCTGTAGAGGCGTATGGAGATGTATCTACCAGCAGTACATTTTGCGTAATCTGCGCAAACGTTAATAAATTGGTCGTATAATGGCCTGTGTCGAAAGATACAAAAACCTGTACTTTTGCGACTGCGCCTAGCTGCGAGCGAGAAGCCTGTTCTAAACGCCCCTGCATTTGCGTGCATCGCAAAGCCAAAAAGAGGGGGCGAGAACATGGAACAGACGGCACGGCGCCAAGAGCAGCTGCCGGGCGCATTTAACGGCGCCACCACCAACAGCCAGCACGGCCGCGTCCGCTGGTATCTGGTCCACACCCCCATTGGAAAAGAGCGCGAGACCTGCGAAAAGGTTCGCCGCATTATCCCGCACAACCTGATGCAGGACGCTTTTGTAATGCAAAAGGAGTTCTGGTTTAAGCAGGACGGTGCATGGTCGCTCCAAACCAAACCCATGTACAAGGAATATTTCTTCGTCGCCACGCGCGATGCCGCCCTGCTCGACAAGGCTTTGGCCCAGTTGAGCTTTGGCTGTCGCATTGCTGGCTGCAGGGAGCGGGCCTATGCGCCCATGCCGGACGATGCGCAGGACTGGTACCGCAGCGTACTCGACGACGAGGGCGTGGTACGCAACAGCGTAGCCCGCATAGAAGACGGCGTGCTGCACATAGAGCAGGGCCCACTGGTGGGGCAAGAGGCCCGTGTAAAGAAGATCGACCGTCATAAGCGCTGGTGCCTGGTAGACGTGGGCGAAGGCGACTCCGCTTTTAGGGAGCTGCTTCCGTTGGACGTGCCCAGTAAGACGTAAGGGGACGTCGCATTGGCAATTCATTCGCAATTTGAATTCATCGATTGGGGGATTCCTGGGGACAGGGACGTGGATTTGAACTTGACTAGTAAAGAAGTGACAGGGCAAAACGCGCCGGTGGGGGCCGCACTTGTTTCCCAGGCCATGAATGGCGGCGACGCGAGCATGCGCTACAAGGCCATGCAGACCGTCAAGGACTGGGACCACACGCGACTGGGCTA